>NZ_JAVDVA010000004.1:0-457271 GCF_031456635.1 Streptomyces sp. 3330 | reverse complement strand
GCGGGTCACCCGGCCGGGGGGGGGGGGGGGCGGCGGGGGGGGGGGGGGGGGGCGGTGGGGGGGGGGGGGGGGGCGCCCGCGGGGGGGGGGGGGGGGGGCCCGCGGGGGGCCCCCCCCCCCGGGGGGGGGGGGGGGGGGGGGGGGGGCCCGCCGGGCCCCCCCCCCCCCCCCCCGCCGCACCCTGTGCGAGTGGCACCCCGCGTGCTGGACCCCACCTCCGCCGGGCCCGGCGCTGCTCGGCCCCACCCGACCGGCCTCAGCCCGTTGGCCCCGCACCGCTGTGTCCCGGCCGCTGTGTCCCGGCCGCAGTGTCCCGGCCGCTGTCCGGAGCGGGCGCCCCGCGCCGCTGTCCCGGGCCGCCGCACCCCGTGCGGGTGGCGCCCGCCGGACCCGCACCCGCTGGACGCGCCACCCCCCGACAGGCCCCGACACAATTCCGGGCGGCGTCGCGGTCAGGCGCCGACGTAGGCCGCGAGGTGCTCGCCGGTGAGCGTGGAGCGGGCGGCCACGAGGTCGGCCGGGGTGCCCTCGAAGACGATCCGGCCGCCGTCGTGCCCCGCGCCGGGACCGAGGTCGATGATCCAGTCGGCGTGCGCCATCACCGCGGGGTGGTGCTCGACGACGATGACCGACTTGCCGGCGTCGACGAGCCGGTCGAGCAGGCCGAGCAGTTGCTCGACGTCGGCGAGGTGCAGGCCGGTGGTCGGCTCGTCGAGTACGTAGACCCCGCCCTTCTCCGCCATGTGCGTCGCCAGCTTGAGCCGCTGCCGCTCGCCGCCGGACAGCGTGGTGAGCGGCTGGCCGAGGCTGAGGTAGCCGAGCCCGACGTCGGCGAGCCGGCCCAGGATGCGGTGCGCGGCCGGGGTGCTCGCCTCCCCGGCGCCGAAGAACTCCTCGGCCTCGCTCACCGACATGGCGAGCACCTCGCTGATGTCGCGGCCGCCGAGGTGGTACTCGAGGACCACGGCCTGGTACCGCTTCCCCTCGCACTCCTCGCAGGTGGTGGCCACGCTCGCCATCATCGCCAGATCGGTGAAGGTGACGCCCGCGCCGTTGCACGTCGGGCAGGCGCCCTCGGAGTTGGCGCTGAACAGCGCGGGCTTCACTCCGTTGACCTTCGCGAACGCCTTGCGGATCGGGTCGAGCAGCCCGGTGTACGTCGCCGGGTTGCTGCGGCGGGAGCCGCGGATCGCGCCCTGGTCGACCGACACCACGCCCTCTCCGGCCGGGATCGACCCGTGCACGAGTGAGCTCTTGCCGGAGCCCGCCACGCCGGTGACCACGCAGAGCACCCCGAGCGGGATGCCGACGTCGACGTTGCGCAGGTTGTGCGCCGTCGCACCGCGGATCTCCAGCGTGCCGGTGGGCTTGCGCACGGCGTCCTTGACGGCGGCCCGGTCGTCGAGATGCCGGCCGGTGATGGTGTCGCCGGACCGCAGCCCCTCCACGGTGCCCTCGAAACAGACGGTGCCGCCCGCCGTGCCCGCCCCGGGGCCGAGATCGACGACGTGGTCGGCGATCGCGATGGTCTGCGGCTTGTGCTCCACGACGAGCACCGTGTTGCCCTTGTCCCGCAGCCGCAGCAGCAGGTCGTTCATCCGGCTGATGTCGTGCGGGTGCAGCCCCGTGGTGGGCTCGTCGAAGACATAGGTGACGTCGGTCAGCGACGAGCCGAGGTGGCGGATCATCTTGACGCGCTGCGCCTCGCCGCCGGACAGCGTGCCCGACGGCCGGTCGAGCGAGAGGTAGCCGAGACCGATCTCCACGAACGACTCGAGGGTGTGCTGGAGCGCGGTGAGCAGCGGGGCCACCGACGGCTCGTCGAGGCCGCGGACCCATTCGGCCAGGTCGCTGATCTGCATCGCGCAGGCGTCGGCGATGCTGACCTTCCCGATCTTCGACGACCGGGCGCCCTCGCTGAGCCGGGTGCCGTCGCACTCGGGGCAGACGGTGAACGTCATCGCCCGCTCGACGAACGCCCGGATGTGCGGCTGGAGGGCCTCGATGTCCTTGGCCAGCATCGACTTCTGGATCTTCGGGATCAGACCCTCGTACGTCAGGTTGATGCCGTCGACCTTGATCTTCGTCGGCTCCTTGTGCAGGAGGTCGTGCAGCTCCCTCTTGGTGAACCCGCGGATCGGCTTGTCCGGGTCGAAGAACCCGCAGCCGCCGAAGATGCGGCCGTACCAGCCGTCCATGCTGTAGCCGGGGATCGTGAGCGCGCCCTCGTTGAGCGACTTGCTGTCGTCGTAGAGCTGGGTGAGGTCGATGTCGGAGACCGTGCCGCGGCCCTCGCAGCGGACGCACATGCCGCCGGTCCGGGAGAAGGTCGCCTTCACCGTCTTCTTGGCGCCGCGCTCGACGGTGATCCCGCCGCTCGCCCGGACCGACGCGGTGTTGAAGGAGTACGCGGTGGGCGGGCCGATGTGCGGTCGGCCGAGCCTGCTGAAGAGGATGCGCAGCATCGCGTTGGCGTCGGTGGCGGTGCCGACGGTGGAGCGGGGGTCGGAACCCATCCGCTGCTGGTCGACGATGATCGCGGTCGTCAGCCCGTCGAGCACGTCGACCTCGGGCCGGGCCAGCGTCGGCATGAAGCCCTGGACGAACGCGCTGTAGGTCTCGTTGATCAGCCGCTGCGACTCCGCGGCGATCGTGTCGAACACCAGGGAGCTCTTGCCCGAGCCGGAGACGCCGGTGAACACCGTCAGACGGCGCTTCGGGATCTCGATGCTGACGTCCTTGAGGTTGTTCTCACGGGCGCCGTGCACGCGGATCAGACCGTGGCTGTCGGCGATGTGCTGCGCAGGCGGCGGGTCCGTCTTCTTGGCCATGCTCATCGTCTCTCCATCTGCTGCTCGGGACCGCCTTCGCGTGCGGGGGCGTCGCCTGACTCGATCTGACCGACGCCACGCTAGCCGTGACCCGGCGCCCGGCGCTTCTCGAATACTGATCGGTTCGGTCGCGTTCAGGTTCGGACAGGCGGCGGCCAGTAAGCGACAACGCGGGGCGCGGGCGTCCCGCAAGCGCTTCGATGGCCTGATTCTTCGTGCGGGATGAGGTGGAAGATGGCCGACGTGATGCGGGCTGAACCAGCGCGGCGCGCGGGCACGGGGGCGGGCGCGGGCGCGGGCACCGCGAAACGGAGCGGGCAGCAGAAGACCCAGCAGAAACGGTGCGGCTGCGGAGCGCCCTCGCCGGAGGGCACGGTCGGCGGCGCCGAGGAGCGGTTCCGGGGACTGCTGGAGGCGGCGCCGGACGCCATGGTCATCGTCGACGACTCCGGCATCATCAGGCTCGTCAACGCGCAGACCGAGGCCCTGTTCGGGCACGGCCGGGAGGAACTGCTCGGCCAGCCGGTCGAGCTGCTCATCCCGCACCGGTTCCACAGCCAGCACACCGCCCACCGCAGCGGTTACACGGCCAACCGGCAGGTGCGTCCGATGGGCGCCGGGCTCGAACTGCACGGGTTGCGCAAGAACGGGACGGAGTTCCCCGTCGAGATCAGCCTGAGCCCGCTGGAGACGGCGGACGGGCTCCTGGTGTCGGCGGCCGTGCGCGACGTCAGCGACCGCAAGGCGGCCGAGGCGCGGATCAACGAGCTCGCCGCGCTCGTGGAGTCGTCGCAGGACGCGATCCTGGCCCACACCCTGGACGGGTACATCACCTACTGGAACGCTGCCGCGCAGCGCCTGTACGGCTACACGGCCGAGGAGGCCATCGGCCGGCACGTCTCGTTGCTGGCCCCGCCGGAGCTGCGGGGGGAGATCCGCGAGCTGCTCCAGCGGCTACGGGACGCCGAGAAGGTCGAGCACTACGAGACCCTGCGGCTGACCAGCACCGGGACCCTGCGGGACGTGGACGTCACGCTGTGGCCGACCCGGGACACCCAGGGCACCGTCGTCGGGGCGTGCGCGATCGTGCGGGACATCAGCGACCGCAAGCGCGCGGAGGCCGAGCTCACGGCCCTGTACGAGCAGCAGCGGCACATCGCCCTGACGCTCCAGCGCAGTCTGATGGGCACGCCGCCCGCCCTGCCCGGTCTGGCCACCGCGAGCCGCTACCGGCCCGCCACCCAGGGCGCCGGTGTGGGCGGCGACTGGTTCGACCTGATCCCGCTGGGCGCCGACCGGGTGGGCGTGCTGATAGGCGATGTGATGGGCCGCGGCCTGGAAGCGGCCGCCGTGATGGGGCAGTTGAGGTCGGCCGCGCACGCGCTGGCCAAGACCGGCATGCAGCCCCGGCAGCTGATGCGGGCGCTGGACACCTGCGTCGCCGACCTCGACGTGCCCGACCAGCTCGTCACCTGCTGCTACCTGGTGATCGCCCCGGACGCGGGCACGGTGACGGTGTGTTCGGCGGGACATCTGCCGGTGCTGGTCGCCGAGGTGGGCGAGGGCGTCACCGCGCTGCCCTGTCCGGTCAACGCCCCGCTCGGCGTGGGCGACATCCTGTACGAGCAGTCCAGCTCGGAGATACCGCCGGGAGCCACCCTGGTGCTCTACACGGACGGCCTGATCGAGACACCGGGCAGCGACATCGAGGTCCGGATCGGTGAACTGAGCCTGCTGCTCAACAAGTTGTTCGTAGGAACGCCCTGTCTGGAAGCCGCGGCGGACCAGGTCCTCGCCGGACTGCTGCCGGACGCCGACGGGCACAACGACGACGTCACCCTGCTGCTCGCGCAGCTGCCGGCCGCTCCGCTGGCCGCCGTCACGACGCGCCTCCCGGCCGTCCCGGCCTCCGTGCCGGAGGGGCGGGCCTTTCTGCACAAGGCGCTGACCTCGTGGAACTGCGCGGACCGGGCCGACGACGCGCTCCTGCTGCTGTCGGAGACGCTGACGAACGCCGTGCAGCACTCCGAGGGCCCGATCGGCCTGCATCTGCACCGCACCGTCACCGACCTCACGGTCGAGGTCAGCGACCCGAGCCCGCAGCTCCCCCAGCCGCGGGTGGCGGTCGAGGACGCGGAGTCGGGCCGCGGCCTGCTCCTGGTGCGTGCCCTCTCCGCCGGCTGGGGGGTCCGGCCGACGGACGAGGGCAAGACGACCTGGTTCACGCTGAAGCTGTGAGCCCCCAGGGCCGGCCGCCGTAGGCCGGTGCGAAGGCGTCCAGATGCGCCTGGACGTACGGCACGGCCACCGCCCGCAACTCCAGCTCGCCGTCGACGAAGGCGGGCTGGACGTTGACCTCGAAGACGACCCCGCCGTTCTCCGCGGCCAGGTCCACACCGGCGAAAGGGAGCCCGACCGACGCGGTGGCCGCGACGGCGAGTTCGGCGAGTCGGGGGTGGAGGTCCTGCGGGGCGATGTGGACGGCGGTGGCCCCCTGGCAGGTGTTGCAGGGGGTGTCGGTCTCCGGCTGGAGGTGTTCGCGGGCGTGCACGACGCGGTCGCCCAGGACGAACACGCGGAACTGGTGGCGCCGGCCGTCGGCGGTGATGTTCCCCGCGTCGCGGGAGAGCAGCCAGTCGGTGCCGCGCTCGGCGTAGTAGGCGGTGGCGAGCTCCAGTTGGAGGGGTGTGGTGACGTGGAAGGTGTCGTTGCCGCCGGTGCCGACGACGGGCCGGGCCCAGGTGTCGCGGCCGAGCCGCTCGAACGCGTCGGCCGCCTCCCGCGGGGAGGGACGGGACAGCACGGCGGTCTCCATCTGGGCGACACCGTCCCGGACGAAGCGTTCCACGGTGAGGTTCTTCTCGGTCGCGGTGCGCCAGGCGTCGGGGCCGGCGGCCAGGGTCACCACGTCGTGGCTCTCCAGGAGCTCCTGGAAGCCGGCGAGAGCCCGCCGGTGGTGCGGCGGGATCTCGTACAGCAGGACGACGTCGGGCACGAAGTCCAGCCGCTCCTCGGGGACCTGGAGCCGTAACCGGCCTCCGTCGCGGACGCCGCGGCCGGTTCCGCCGGTCGCGAAGTGCCGGGAGTCGACCCGGACGGGCGGGGCGCCGGTGAGCAGTTCGACGGCGTCGGCGAGATACTCGCGGCAGCCCTCGGGCGAGGTGGGGTCGGCGATCAGGGCGATGCACGGTCGGGACACAGCGGCCTCCAGCGGCTGTCGACGCGCGCTCGTACCGCGGACGGGCCCTCGCACGGCACGAGCGGTGTCACGGATGGTGTCTGTCGCGCGGGTGGTCGTCGTACCCGTCGCCCCCGGGAGCCGCTCCGGTGCGCGGAGCCGTGCCCGGGTCCGGGCGGGTGCCGGGCGGAGGACGAGGACGACTGCTGACCACGAGGGGTGGGACGCGCCCCGCCGGGTTCCGTGCGCAGGGCTGGCCGACCACTGTAAGCACCGGGCGGGACGCCGTACCAGGGCGCACGGCGGACCGCCCGCTGCCCCTCCCCCTGCGCCGTCCGCCCCGGTCCGTGCGCCCTGGCCGGCCGGCCGGTGAGCCGCCGTCTCACCCGTCCCAGGTCCAGTCGGTGACCTCGGGAAGGTCGGTGCCGTGTTCGCGGATCCAGTCGTGGTGGCGCAGTCGCGCGTCCTCCATCCGCTGGCGTAGGGCGGCGGCCCGCACGGCGAGGCCGGGGACGCGGTCGATGACGTCCATGACGAGCCGGTAGCGGTCGAGGTCGTTGCGGACGACCATGTCGAACGGCGTGGTGGTGGTGCCGAACTCCTTGTAGCCGCGCACGTGCAGGTTCTTGTGGCCGGTGCGGCGGTAGGCGAGCCGGTGGATCAGCCACGGGTAGCCGTGGTAGGCGAAGATCACCGGCTTGTCGGCGGTGAACAGGCCGTCGTACTCGAAGTCGCCCATGCCGTGGGGATGTTCCTCGCGCGGCAGGAGCCGGGCGATGTCGACGACGTTGACCACGCGGACGGCGAGGTCGGGCAGGTGCCGGCGGAGCAACTGGGCGGCGGCCAGCACCTCCTGGGTGGGGACGTCGCCCGCGCAGGCGAGGACCACGTCGGTCTCGCCGCCGTTCTCCGTGCCGGCCCACTCCCAGACGCCGGCGCCGCGCGCGCAGTGGACGCGGGCCTCGTCCATGCCCAGCCAGTCGAAGCAGGGCTGCTTGCCCGCCACGACGACGTTGACGTAGTCACGGCTGCGCAGCACGTGGTCCGCCACCGACAGCAGGGTGTTGGCGTCCGGCGGCAGATAGACCCGCACGACCTCCGGGCTCTTGTTGAGGACGTGGTCGACGAAGCCGGGGTCCTGATGGGAGAAGCCGTTGTGGTCCTGGCGCCAGACATGCGAGGTGAGCAGGTAGTTGAGGGAGGCCACAGGAGCGCGCCAGCTCAGCTTCCGGGTGACGCGCAGCCACTTGATGTGCTGGTTGACCATCGAGTCGACGATGTGCGCGAACGCCTCGTAGCAGGAGAACAGGCCGTGCCGTCCGGTCAGCAGATAGCCCTCCAGCCAGCCCTGGCAGGTGTGTTCGGAGAGGATCTCCATCACCCGGCCGTGCCGGTCGAGGTTCTCGTCGACCTGGAGGGTCTGCGCCTGCCACGCCTTGCCGCTGGCGGCGTAGACGGCCTGGAGCCGGTTGGAGGCGGTCTCGTCGGGGCCGACGAGCCGGAAGTCGCGCCGGCCGGCGGTCGCGCGCATGACGTCCTCGAGCAACCCGCCCAGCACCGCGGTGGGTTCGTGCCGGGTGGCGCCCGGCGTGTCGACCGGGACGGCGTGCGACTCCAGCGCGGGCAGCGGGAGTTCGCGCAGCAGCAGTCCGCCGTTCGCGTGCGGGGTGGCGCCGAGGCGGCGGGTGCCCTCGGGGATCCAGGACAGGACGTCCGGACGGGGGCGGCCCCGGTCGTCGAACAGCTCCTCCGGCCGGTAGGAACGCAGCCAGGCCTCCAGCTGGCGCAGGTGTTCGGGGTTGTCCCGGACGGCGGACAGCGGCACCTGGTGGGCGCGCCAGGTGCCCTCGACGGGCAGCCGGTCGACGTGCGCGGGGCCGGTCCAGCCCTTCGGGGTGCGCAGCACGATCACCGGCCAGCGGGGGCGCTCCCCGGAGCCGTCCTCGCGGGCGGCGCGCTGCAGGGCGGCGATGCGGTCCAGGGCGGTGTCCATGGCCTGCGCCATCGCGCGGTGGACGGCGTTCGGCTCGTCACCGGTGACATGGATCGGGTCGTGGCCGTAACCGCGCAGCAGCTCGTCGAGCTCGGGTTCGGGGATGCGGGACAGCACCGTGGGGTTGGCGATCTTGTAGCCGTTGAGGTGCAGGACCGGCAGGACCGCGCCGTCGTGCACGGGGTCGAGGAACTTGTTGGAGTGCCAGGAGGCGGCCAGCGGACCCGTCTCCGCCTCCCCGTCGCCGATCACGCAGGCAACCACCAGATCGGGGTTGTCGAAGGCGGCGCCGTAGGCGTGCGAGAGCGCGTAGCCGAGCTCGCCGCCCTCGTGGATCGAGCCGGGCGTCTCCGGGGCGACATGGCTGGGGATGCCGCCGGGGAAGGAGAACTGCCGGAACAGCCGGGCCATGCCGGCCGCGTCGCGGGTGACGTCCGGATACGTCTCGGTGTAGGTGCCCTCCAGCCAGGAGTTGGCGACGACCGCCGGACCGCCGTGGCCGGGGCCCCAGACGCACAGGGCGCGCAGGTCACGGGCGCGGATGACACGGTTGAGGTGGGTGTACACGAGATTCAGGCCGGGTGAGGTCCCCCAGTGGCCGAGCAGCCTCGGCTTCACGTGCTCGGGCCGCAGCGGCTCGGTGAGCAGCGGGTTGGACATCAGGTAGATCTGCCCGACGGAGAGGTAGTTCGCGGCCCGCCAGTGGGCGTGCAGCGTCCTGAGCTCGTCGTCGGTGAGCCGGGCGGACGTCGCCTGCGGTTCCACGGGCATCTCGGGTCCCCTTCCGGATCGGGTCGCTCGGTGGTGCGTACCGGTCCGCACCTCCCCAGCCTCTCCGGAGGCCGGGTACCCGGCAGGGCCGATCCAGCCGTACGGAGGAGTGAAGCCGTCCGTACGAGGGGGTGGCCGGATCCGGCCCAGGGCCTGTCCGACCATTCCCGTCGTCGCCCGAAGGGCGGCCTCGCGGCGTCTGGTGGGTGCTCTCGGCGTGCCGGGTGCAAGGCCTCGTACTGGACGTACTTGGCCTGGTGCCCGATGCGGCGAGAGCGCGTGCCAGGCGTCGCGGGGCACACGGGAATGGTCGGACAGGCCCTAGGACGCCGGGCGCGACCGGGCGGCGTCGAGGCCGTCGACATGGGCCACGTTGCGCCGGTCCTCGACGTCCCCGCCGGCCGCTGCGGCGAACCAGGCGTCGAGGATCTCCTTGAGCAGCGGCTCGGAGGTCAGGCGGAGGCTGAGGGCGAGGACGTTGGCGGCGTTCCAGCGGCGGGCGCCGTCGGCGGTGTAGGCGTCGGTGCACAGGGCGGCCCGGACGCCGGGCACCTTGTTCGCGGCGATCGACGCGCCGGTGCCGGTCCAGCAGCACACCACCGCCTGCTCCGACGTCCCGTCGGCCACGTCCCGCGCCGCCACCGCCGAGCACACCGCCCACTGGGGGTCGTCGCCGGGCCGCAGCGCGCCGTGCGGCACCACGTCGTGCCCTCGTCCGCGCAGCTCCGCGACGAGGGCGCGGGCCACTGGTTCGTCCATGTCCGAGGAGACGGAGATCCGCATGCCGCAGAGCCTACTGAGGAAAGGATGCGGGAGCACCGGGGGGCCGGTGGGGTCAGGGGGTCGGGATGCCCGCCGGGCGGTGGGGCCGGGCCGGGCGGTCGAAGCGGGCCGGGACGCCCGGTGAGTACAGGACGCTCACCGGCTCCCCCGACGGCTCCGGCAGACCCGCCGCCGTCACCAGGTCCTCCTCGCACTCCACGAGCTCGGCCCGGTGCAGCGGCCAGCGCGGATGGGCGTTGGGCAGGTACATCGGCCGGCCGAAGAAGGTGCTGTGCATGCCCCAGCGCGCGGTCAGGAAATGCTCCAGCGCGGTGGGTTCGCCGATCCGTTCCCCCACCCGCACGGTGAGCCGGCTGCTCGCGCCCCGCGGGCCGGGCCAGCGGCGGCGGCTGGTGTACGTGACGGTGTCGGCGTCGGCGTCGATCGTCATGCGCGCCCACACGTACGGCATCCGGAACCCGAGCCGGGCGACCGCCACCGGCAGCAGCCGGGAGGCGTCGAGCGACCGGAAGACCACGCCCCGCCTGCCGTGCGCGTCCACCGAGTAGAGACGGACGTTCGTCTCGGGGAAGGACCCCAGGTAGGGCACGCCCGGAAGGCGGAACCAGCCGACCCGGTGCATCCGGAACGCGACCAGCCCGACGTAGGTCACGCCGTCGAGCGTGTCCGGTATGGTCCCCGGCGGCAACAGCCCCGCCACGTCGGCCGGGTCCGCGGCCCAGTGCACGAAGGCGAGGTCGAGCCAGGACTGGGTGAGGAAGGGCCGCGCTATCGCGTCCGGCGCGTCCGGCGAAATGGGATGCGCGGGAAGCAGGTCCTGCGGCTGCGGTGTCGACGGCACGTCGCCAGTATCACAGAGCCCCCCGGCCTCCCTGACGACGGTGTGCCCCGGGCCGCCGGAGCAGCGCGGAGCAGGACATCGGCCGGGTCCGGGAGCGGCACCGACGGCGCCTGGGCGACGGGCGCGGGGCACACCCCGTAGGACCGCCCCGGCCTCCCCGCGTGTCAGCGGCCCGGCCGGCGTCCGGCGTCCCGTGTCCCGTGTCCCGTGTCCGGCGTCCCGTGTCCCGTGTCCCGTGTCCGGCGTCCCGTGTCCCGTGTCCTGTGTCCTGTGTCCTGTGTCCTGTGTCCCGTGTCCTGTGTCCTGTGTCCTGTGTCCCGTGTCCTGTGTCCTGTGTCCTCTCGGAGCGTGTCCCGTCAGCGGGGGCGGGCGGCGTTCAGCCGGGCGGCCTGGCGGGTCAGGTGGTCGCGCTCGGCGAGGTTGGTCGCCTTGCGGGCCGCCTCGGCGTACAGCCGGGCCGCCGTCGCCGGGTCGCCGTCGCGCTCGTGGAGGTACGCGGCCACCGCGGTGTGGCGGGGCAGGGAGTCGTCCAGCTCCGCGAGCGCCGCGAGCCCCGCGCGCGGTCCGTCGGCCTCGCCGACGGCCACCGCGCGGTTGAGCCGGACGACCGGGCTGTCGGTCAGACGCGCCAGCTCGTCGTACCACTCGACGATCTGCACCCAGTCGGTCTCCGCGGCGGTGGGCGCGTCGGCGTGCAGCGCGGCGATCGCGGCCTGGGCCTGGAACTCCCCCAGCCGGTCGCGGGCGAGGGCCGCCTGGAGGATCACGACGCCCTCGGCGATCGACCGGGTGTCCCACCTTCCGCGGTCCTGCTGGGCGAGCGGCACCAGGCTTCCGTCGGGCGCCGTCCGGGCGGCGCGCCGGGCGTGGTGCAGCAGCATGAGGGCGAGCAGTCCCGCCACCTCCGGGTGGTCGATCGCTTTCGCGAGCTGCCGGGTGAGCCGGATGGCCTCGGCGGCGAGGTCGACGTCGCCGGAGTAGCCCTCGTTGAAGACCAGGTAGAGGACGCGCAGCACGGTGGCGACGTCGCCGGGCCGGTCGAACCGCACGCCGGAGACGGTGCGCTTGGCCCGGCTGATGCGCTGGGCCATGGTGGCCTCGGGCACCAGGTAGGCCCGGGCGATCTGGCGGGTGGTCAGGCCGCCGACGGCGCGCAGCGTGAGCGCGACCGCGGAGGACGGCGTCAGCGACGGGTGGGCGCACAGGAAGTAGAGCTGGAGCGTGTCGTCCGCCGCGGGCGCCGGACCGGGCGGCGGCTCCTCGTCGACCAGATCCTCGCGGCGGCGCCGGGCGGTGTCCGCCCGGGTCGCGTCGAGGAAGCGGCGCCAGGCCACGGTGACGAGCCAGCCCTTGGCGTCCCGCGGCGGGTCGGCCGGCCAGACGCGGACCGCCTCGACCAGGGCGTCCTGCACGGCGTCCTCGGCCGCCGCGAAGTCGGCTCCGCGGCGGACGAGGATCCCGAGCACGCTCGGGGTGAGGCTCCGGAGCAGGGCCTCGTCCACGCCGGGGGTCACTCGGTGACCGTGGGGTGTGCGCCCAGGAAGGGACGCAGTTCGAGCCACTCGTGGATCGGCTTCCCGCCCTTCCCGGGGGCGGCCGACAGCTCCCCGGCCAGCTCGACGGCACGTTCGTAGCTGTCGACGTCGATCACCATCCAGCCCGCGATGAGGTCCTTGGTCTCGGCGAACGGTCCGTCGGTGACCGGCGGGCGTCCCTCGCCGTCGTACCGGACGAACGTGCCCTCGGGGGCGAGCGCCTGGCCGTCGACGAACTCTCCGGTCTTCTCCAGCCGGGCCGCGAAGTCGCTCATGTACTGCACGTGGGCCGAGATCTCCTCCGGCGTCCACTGGTCCATGGGGACGTCGTTGACCGCCGCCGGGGCGCCGCGGTAGTGCTTGAGCAGCAGGTACTTGGCCATCGTCGTTCTCCTCGGTGCGGGTGCGACCCATTGTGGTCGCGTTCACCCCGGGGACGGAGCGGACCGCGGGTTCTCGACATCGTCGGCGAGGATTTTTTCGGCTCGGGCGCCGTGGGCGGTCAGGGGCCGCGCCGACCGGTCGTCCCACGGGGGATGCGGACCGGCGACCGAGCAGGTCAGGGCCGCGACCTGGGCCCCGAACCGGCAGGCCGCCGCGACCTCGTCGGGACGCAGACCGGTCAGCCGGCCGCCGAGGAGTCCGCGGGCGCCGAGGTGGTGCAGCAGCCCGGCGGTGAAGGAGTCGCCCGCGCCGACCGTGTCGACGACCTGCGCGGCCACCCCGGGCACCCGCACCCGTTCTCCGTCGAGGGAGGCCAGGGCGCCGTCGGCGCCGAGTGTGATCACGACGAGCCGTACCCCCGCGGCGTGCCAGAGGTCGCACGCCTGCTCGGGCGGGGCGCCCGGCAGGAGCAGCGCCAGATCGTCCTCGCTCAGCCGCAGGATGTCCGCGAGGGCGCACCAGTGGGCCAGCCGGCCGCGGTAGACCTCGGGCCGCACCAGCAGCGGCCGGACATTGGGATCGACGCTGATGGTGGCGCCCGGCGCCGCCGCGGCCAGGAACTCCTCGACCACCGCCGCACCGGGCTCACGGACCAGCGCCAGCGATCCGGTGTGCACGCAGGCCGTGCCGGACAGGTCCACGTCGGCCAGTTCGTCCGGCGTCCACTGCCAGTCGGCCGTGTCCCGGGCGTGGAACGAGAACGCGGCCTGCCCGGTGTCGTCCAGCTCCGCCACGGCCAGCGTGCTGGGCTCGGCGGCGGCGACGGCCTGGGACAGGTCCACACCGGACGCCTCCAGGTGGGCCCGGAACAGCCGGCCGAACACATCGCCGGACAGCCGGGCGAGGAAGCGGGTGGGGGTGCCCAGCCGGGCCAGGGCGGCCGCCGTGTTCGCGGGTCCGCCGCCGGGCAGCACCCGCAGGGCGAGTTCGTTCGCCGCGGTGGAGGGGCGGGTGAAGGCGTCCGCGACGCACTCTCCCAGCACGGTGATCCGGCGCGGGCTCATGGCTGCTCTCCTGGAGAAGTCGAAGGGTCGAGACGAAGGGCCGTCGCGGCGGTGCGGCACCGAGCGGCGGCGTGCTCACGGCGGGAGGGGGCGGGCCGCGGCGGCGCGCCCCCCGGGCTCCGGAAATGTGGGCCGGCCCCGCCCCGCCGCAGTCCGCCCCACCGCAGTCCGCCCCGCGGCGGCGCGCCGGAGCGGGATCAGGGCAGGACGACGATCTTGCGCCCCTGGCCGGCGGCGAACCGGTCCAGTGCCTGCGGGTACTCCGTCAGCGGCATCCGGTGGCTGATGAACACCTGCGGATCGAGGACCCCGTTGGCGAACAGTTCCGCCGCCCGCTCGTAGCTGTGCAGCACCGCCATGGAGCCGGTGATGGTGATCTCCTGGTTGTAGATGCGGTACGGCGAGATGGTGGCCGTCGTCGCGTAGTCGGAGACCCCGAACTGCAGGAACGTGCCGGCCTTGGCGACCCGTTCCAGCCCGTCCTGGATGGCCGCGGCGTTGCCGGTCGCGTCGACCACCACGTCCCAGCCGGACGGCCGGCCCAGCTCGTCGGCGGAGAGCGCCGCCCTGGAGCAGCCCAGCCGCTCGGCCGTCGCCAGCCGTTCCGGGTTGACGTCGACGACGTCCACCGAGGAGGCGCCGGTGCGCTTGGCCAGCTCCAGCATCATCAGGCCCATCGTCCCGCTGCCGTAGATCAGCACATGGGAGCCCATCCTGCTGTGGAGCACGTCGTAGCCGCGCACGGCGCAGGACAGCGGTTCGATCAGGGCCGCGTCCTGGACGTCCACGTGGTCGGGCAGCCGTACGCAGTTGGCGACGGGCGCCACGGCGTACTCGGCGGCGCCGCCCGGCACGGTCACGCCGATCGCCTGCCACCGGTCGCAGAGGTTGTTGCGGCCGGTCCGGCAGTAGCGGCACTCGTTGCAGTACAGCGAGGGGTCCACGGCGACCCGGTCGCCGACGGCGAGTTCGGTGACCTCGCTGCCGAGGCCCACGACCTCCCCGGCGAACTCGTGGCCCGGGACGATGGGCAGTTCCGGGGCGAACTCGCCCTGGAGAATGTGCAGATCGGTCCCGCACAGCCCGCAGGCCGCCACGTCGATCACCACCTGGCGCGGCCCGGGGGTCGGGTCGGGCACCGTGGTGACGGTGACCTTGCCGGGCGCTTCGATGACAGCGGCTTTCACTTGACTGCTCCTAGGGACAGGCCGCGGACCAGTTTGTCCTGGGCGGCGAAACCGGCGATGAGGACCGGCAGGGAGACCAGCGTGGCTGCGGCGCAGAGCCGGGCGAGGAAGAGTCCCTCGCTGGTGATGAAGCCGACGAGGAAGACCGGCGCGGTCGAGGCCTTGGTCGCGGTGAGGTTGACGGCGAACATGAACTCGTTCCAGCTGAAGATGAAGCAGATCAGCGAGGTGGCGGCGAGTCCGGGCATGGCGACGGGCGCGACGACCCGCCACAGCACGGTGAGCAGGCCGGCGCCGTCGACCTCGGCGGCCTCGAGGATCTCCTTGGGGACCTCGGCGAGGAACGAGCGCATCATCCACACCGCGATCGGCAGGTTCATGGCGGTGTAGAGGACGACCAGCGTCCACACGTTGTCCAGCATCCCGGCGTCCTTGACGATCAGGTACACCGGCAGCAGGGCCGCGATGGCCGGGAGGAACTTCGTGGACAGGAAGAAGAACATCACGTCGGTCCACTTCTCGACCGGCTTGATGGACAGCGCGTACGCCGCCGGCACCGCCAGGGCGAGCACCAGCACGGTCGAAAGGACGCTCGCCATGGCCGAGTTGAGGAGGAAGGGGGTGATGTCCCGGCTGAACAGCAGCTCGTACTGGTCGAAGGTGAGCGGCGCGAACGGCGTCGGCGGGTTGGTCGCCGCGTCCGCCTCCTGGTGGAACGAGGTGAGCACCATCCAGGCCACCGGCGCGAAGAAGGCCAGCGTGGCGAGCCAGGCCACGAACGTCCACAGCGGGGAAAGCCGCGGCGCGCCGCCGTGGTCGTCGTGACGGCGCAGGAGCCTCTTCAGTTTCCCTCCGGCGGCGGCGACTGCCGTGTGCGCGGTCATCGGGACACCTCCTCGCGGAACAGCGACGCGATGGTGCGCAGCGCGAAGGTCGCGATCACGATCGCGCCGAGCACGACGACGACACCGGCGGCGGCCGCCTGGCCGTACTCGTATTTGCGGAACATGGTCAGGTAGATCTCGTAGGGCAGGTTGGTCGTCTGCGAGCCGGGGCCGCCCTGGGTGATGGTGTAGACCGAGTCGAAGGTCTGCACCACGTAGATCGTGCCGAGCAGGACACCCAGCTCGATGTACTGGCGCAGGTGCGGCAGCGTGATGAAGCGGAAGGTCGCCAGGGCCGACGCCCCGTCCATACGGGCCGCCTCCAGGACGTCGCCGGGCTGCGCCTGGAGTCCCGCCAGGAGGATCAGCATCATGAACGGCGTCCACTGCCAGACCAGCGAGACGACCACGGCGGGCATGGGATACGAGGAGATCCAGTCGACGGTGGGCCCGTTGTCCGCGCCGAAGAGGCGGTAGACGGCGTTGAGGGTGCCGTTGAGGAGGCCGTAGTCGGGGTTGTAGACGGCGTGCTTCCACAGGAGTGCCGCCGCGACCGGCATGACCAGGAACGGCGCGATGAGCAGGGTGCGCGCCAGGCCGCGGCCTGCGAACCGGCGGTCGAGCAGGAGGGCGAGTCCGAGGCCGAGGACCACGCTGATCAGCACCACGGACGCGGTGAGGACGACGGTGTTGAGCACCGCGGTGCGCAGCCGCTCGTCGGTGAAGACGAACGTGAAGTTGGACAGGCCGACGAAGTGCCGCTCGCCCGGCTTGAGGATGTTCCACCGGAAGGTCGAGATCACGATCGTGGCCACGAAGGGCAGTTGGGTGACGACGACGGTGAAGACCAGTGCCGGGAGCAGCGGGACGCGGCGGCGCCACTTTCCGGCGCCGGTGGCGGGACGCGGACGGCTGGGCGGTGACGCTGTCTTGGGTGGGGCGGTGAGAGTGGTCATGAGGGGTTCCTCTGCCGGTGACGGCCGGGGTGCGGGGGAAGCGGTGCCCGGCCGGCGGGCGGGGCCGGCCGGGCGGTGACGGTCACTGGTAGTTCTTCGCGACGTCCTCGGCGAGCTTCTGGCCGTCCTTCAGCGCCTTGTCCACGCTGGTCCTGCCGGCGATGGCGGCGGAGATCTCCTGGGTGACCTTGGTGCCCAGGTCCTGGAACTCGGGGATGGCCACGTACTGGACGCCGACGGTCGGTCGCGGCTGGACGCCCGGGTCGGCCGGGTCGGCTCCCTCGATGGACTTCAGGGTGATCTCGCCGAACGACGCGGCCGCCTTGCGGTACTCGGGGAGCGTGTAGGTGCTGGCCCGCTTGCCGGCCGGGACCCGCGCCCAGCCGAGCTTCTCACCCACCAGCTTCTCGTACTCCTTGCTGGAGGCCCAGAGCATGAACTGCGAGGCGGCGTCGGCGTTCTTGGTCGTCCTGGGCATGGCCCAGGCCCAGCTCCACAGCCAGCCGCTGCTCTTGGTCTCGACGGTGGGCGCGTAGGCGTAGCCGACATGGCCGGCGATCTTGCTGGAGCCGGCGTCCTCCAGCGATCCGGCCGCGCTGGTCGCGTCGTACCACATCGCGACCTTCTTCTGGCTCATGGCGTTGAGGCACTCGGTGAACCCGGCCTGCGCGGCTCCGGCCTCGCCGTGCTTCTTGACCAGGTCGACGTAGAACTCCGTGGCCTTCTTGAACTCCGGGCTGTCGACCTGCGCCTTCCAGTCCTTGGTGAACCAGGTGCCGCCGAAGGTGTTGACCACGGTGGTCAGCGACGCCCCGAGTTCGCCCCAGCCGGCCAGGCCCCGCAGACAGATGCCCTTCATGCCGGGTTCGGCGCCGTCGACCTCGGCCGCGATGTCGGCGATCTGCTGCCAGGTCGGGTGCTCGGGCACCGTGATGCCCTTGGCGCTCATGACGTCCTTGTTGTACATGAGCATCGAGGACTCGCCGTAGAACGGCAGCGCGTAGAGCTTGCCGTCCGAGCCGGACAGGGCCGTGACCATCGGCTTGAGCAGGTCGGCCTTGTCGAAGCCGGCGTCCTTGTCGGCGTAGGACCCGAGTTCGTGCAGCCAGCCGTTCTTCTGCCAGATGGGGATCTCGTAGGCGCCGACGGTCGCGACGTCGTACTGACCGGCCTGGGTCGCGACGTCCTGGGTGACCTTGTCGCGCAGTTCGTTCTCGGGAAGGATCGTGAAATTGACCTTGATGCCGGTGTCCTTGGTGAAGGTGCTCTCGGTGAGCTTCGCGATGTCCTCCATCTGCGGGTTTCCGACCATCAGCACATTGATGCTCTTGTCGTCGCCCGAGCCCGACGAGCCGCCCGCTCCGCTGCAGGCGACCAGCAGCGATCCCGCGGCCGTGGCCGTGGCCGTGACGAGGGCGTGGGTCATTCTTCGTGCGCGCATGACTGACTCCAGGGATGTTTCGGGGGACGGAGAACCGGACCCTCGGGGTGGCGAGGGCGGCGTGAGAGGGGGGACGGCGTGGAGCCGCGGCTCAGGCCCGGACGACCTCGGGGCCCAGCAGTGCGTAGCGGTGGGCCTCGGCCGCGGGCAGACCGGTGTCGGTGACGATCGCCTCGAACTCGGTGACCTCCGCGAAGCGGCAGAAGCTCACGGCACCGAACTTCGTGTGGACCCCGGAGAACACCCGGCGCCTGGCGACTCTCATGACCTGGGCCTTGACCTCGCTGACGCCGGCGTCGGGGGTGGTGAGTCCGTGTTCGCGGGAGATGCCGTTGGCGCCGACGTACGCCAGGTCGATGACGAAGCCGGACAGCATGCGGGTCGCCCAGTGGTCGACTGTCGCGAGCGTGCCGCCCCGCACCCGTCCGCCGAGCAGCAGCACGGTGATGTTCTCGGCGGAGGCCAGGTCGCCCGCGGTCGCGAGGGAGGAGGTGACCACGGTCAGTGGCCGGTCCCGGGGCAGGGCGGCGGCGATGAGCTGGGGGGTGTAGCCCTCGTCGATGAACACCGTCTCGGCGTCGCCGAGCAGTTCGGTCGCGGCGGCCGCGATCCGGGACTTCTCGGGGACGTGCATGGTGGTGCGGAAGGCGAGCGTGGTCTCGAAGCCCGCGCTCTCCACGGGATGGGCGCCGCCATGGGTCCTCCGGACCAGCCCGTGTCCCTCCAGCACGTTCAGATCACGCCGCACGGTCTCCTTGGAGACCCCCAGGTCGGCGGCGAGCTTGCCGACGTCCACGGATCCGGTACGGCGTGCCGTTTCCAGGATCCCGCGTCTTCGCTCATCGGTGTCCACGGCGACACCTCCGTTCCACGGCTCCGCGCGGGTGTGCCCACGCCGGTGTTTTCCCGGAGCCCCTGCCCGTTCGGGCGTCCGGTGGCTAATTTCTACAAGCAGGCCGCCCCGCTGACCAGGCTCGCCGTGAGCTGCTTCATGACCGATTACGCCCGCTTTCCGGAGCCCCGAACCCCTGGAAAAGGCGGCGCGGGGCCTCGGCGTGCGCGAGGTCGTCGCCCGCATGTCCCCCGGGTGTGCCCGTTCGCTGCCCGTTTCCCCGGACGCCCGGACACCCGGCCGCCGTGCCGCCGTGGGCGGGCAGCATCGACCGGGGGCGCGGGTGCGGACCGGCAGCAGAGGCGGGGCCGCACCCGCGGGAGGGCTCCTCGTCCGCGTCGGAGGGATGCGTCCGCGGGAAGGGCACGTCGGCAAGGGCGGGGCCGCCCGCCGCCGGGGGGCGGCGGGCGTCGGCTCAGGGCCGGTACCGGTCGCCGGGGTGCGCCAGGTCATAGGGGCGCGGGAACGCCGCCGGGCGGTGGTCGACGTAGCGTGCGGGAACGGAGGAATCGGCCTGCTCGGCGAGGGAGTTGAGGGCGGCCGGGTCGGTGCGCTGCCACCGTCCCGTCGTGAGGCGGGCCTCCAGGGCGTGCAGGGCTGCGACCTGTTCGGCGCTGCTGAAGGTGCAGTGCCCGGCGTTGCCGACGTAGGCCTGCCGGAGCAGGGAGGCCGAGCCCGACGCGGTGACGGCACGCCGATAGGCGCTCTCCGCAGGTACCGGGATCAGGCCGTCGCCCGTGGTGTGCACGGTCAGTTGCGGCTTGGCCGGCCGTCCGGTGAAGGAACTCGTGCGGGCCATCGCTTCGACGGCCCGGGGATCGGCGGCGATCCGCGGAGCGCGGTTCAGCACGGCGAGGTCCCGGTCCAGGGAGAGGCCGGCCTCGCGGTAGAGCTCGCCGACCTCCTGGTGGAGAGGCGAGCGGTGGAGCATCGCGGTGTAGTCGACGCCGGTGTTCCAGGACATGTTGCCGCCGACCCGGCTCTCGGCCTCCTGGCGCCAGGAGAAGGCGGGGAGCCTCACCTGGAGCATGAGCGCCTGGTACTGGTTGGCCTGCTGGGTGTCGTGGTCGGACGGTTCCGGCCGGGGCTGGGAGGGGTCGTTCCAGCCGGGGATGTCCTGGAGCGCGGCGGCCAGCGCGATACGGGCCCGGCCCGAGGCCGAGTCCTGGGCCCCGGCGACGACCGCGGCCAGGGCGTCGGAGGCCACGACCGCCTCCGCCTGGCTCTCCAGGCCGGTCAGCCGGATGTCCGCGCCGGGGGCCAGCAGGGTCTTGAGCGCGAAGACCGGGTCGAGGGTGTTGTTCCAGTTGGCCACGCCACCCTGGAGCAGGCCGCACAGGGACAGAGAGCCGCTGATGCGGTCCGGGTGACGTTCGGCGATCATCGCGGTCACGAGCCCGCCGTAGGAGCTGCCCCAGGCGACCGTGCGCCCGGCCCGGCCGAAGCGCGAGGTGAAGGCGTCCAGTGTGGCGAGCTGGTCGGGCACCGCGTCGGTCACCGCCCAGCCGTTGCTCGCGTACGAGGAGCCGATGAGCGCGTAACCCTCCTGCAAGAGGAGGGACTCGGTGGCGGCATCGGGGGCGTTGCGCGCGGAGGCGGGCAGGCCGGCCGGGGTGTAGCCGTGGCTGTACAGCAGGACCGTGCCGTTCCAGGAGTCCGGGGTGTCCATCACGTAGGTGGCACCGGACGGCAGCGTGCCTTCGACATGGGCGCCGGTCCCGGCCGCGTGGGCGGCCGGGGCGAGCGGCGCGGCGAGCAGGAGGGACACCAGGGCCACGCACACACGTCTGCGGAGGCGGGACTTCACGAGGCGGACTCCTTCGTCCTGGCGCGGTCGGGGGTGGGCGGTCCCGGGCGAGGGCGGCGGAGAACCGCGTCACGCCTCGGGGTGGATCCGGCGGAGGGCGGGGTCGAGCCGTCGCGGTTTCCTTCGTCCGGGAGCATGACACCGCGAAGGTAGGCGTGTAGATTGCGGCCGTCAAGAAGCTGCACAACATCATGATCCGATGGACTCGCGGTCCGCGCACCGCCCGCCCGCCATGGCGGCCAACACCCCCTCGCCCCTCGAACCTTGCGCACCCCCGGCTCGCCGCCGGCCACGCGAGTCCCCCCCACCCCGCCGCGCCGCGCCGCGCCGACGATGGCACAGCGCTCGCCCAACTCACTTGCCTCGCAGGTCAGTTGAGCAAGAAACCATCCTCAGCACGCATTCCGTCAGGAGGAGCCCCATGCGACGGCGCATTCTCGGGCTTGCGACAGCAATGGTCATGGCCACCGGTGCGGCCGGATGCGGATCCTCGTCCGCCGACGCCGACGGTTCATCGGCCTCGGGCAGCGGCACGACCGTGCGGGTCAAGGTCGGCATCGTCCCGATCGTCGACGTGGCGCCGCTCTACCTGGGCCGCCAGAAGGGCTTCTTCAGCGACCGCGGCATCGATCTGAGGATGGAGAGCGCCCAGGGCGGCGCCGCGATCATCCCCGGCGTGGTGAGCGGACAGTTCCAGTTCGGGTTCAGCAACACCACCTCCCTGATGATCGCCCGGACCAAGGGAGTTCCGGTGCGGTCGGTGGCCAACGGTTCGGCCACCACCGGGAACACCACGACCGACGTCAGCGGCGTGGTGGTCGGGAAGGACAGCCCGATCAAGTCGGCCGCGGACCTGGCCGGGAGGACCGTGGCGGTGAACACCCTGCGGAACATCGGTGACACCACCGTGCGCGAGGCGGTCCGCAAGGACGGCGGCGACCCGGCCGAGGTGAAGTTCGTCGAGCTGGCCTTCGACCAGATGCCCGCCGCCGTCGCCGACGGCCGGGTGGACGCGGCCTGGATGGCCGAGCCGGCCCTGACCGTCGCCAAGGCGCAGGGCGGCCGGGTCGTCACCTCGCCGTTCGCGGAGACCCACCCCAAGCTCACGCTGGCCACCTTCTTCACCTCGACCGGGCTGACGCAGAAGGACCCCGCCCTGGTGAGGAAGTTCGCCGAGGCGATGACGGAGTCGCTCACCTACGCCTCCGCGCACCCGGACGAGGCGCGCCGCACGCTCACCGGCTACACCAAGATCGACGGCGATGTGCTGCGGAACCTGACGCTGCCGTCCTGGCCCGCCGCGTACGACATGGCCTCCCTGGAGAAACTGGCCTCGCTCGGCGAGCGCGACGGTCTCTTCGACGAGAAGCCGGACCTGAAGGCGCTCTTCCGGTGACGCCCGCGGTCGCGCCGACCCCTGGAGACGGCCACCACGCGGTCCGGGTGCCGCCGGCGGCCGCACGTCGCCGGCGGGCGGCCCCGGGGTCCCGGCCGCGCGAGGCCCGGCCGCAGGTACTGCCCGCCTTCCGCGGAGGCGGACCGGTCGCCCCGGTGGCCGTGTCCGGCCCTCCGCGGCCCGTGGCCACCCGGGTGGCGGGTCGGCCCCGACGGGACCCTCCCGCTCGGGACACCGGACCACGTTCGTGACCTCGGCCGGTTGACGAGCGGATCCCCGTCCCCGGGGGAGACGGGAGCAGCCGCGGGGACGCACGGCCGCGGTCCGCCTCCGTCTGCGCCACCGGGCCCCGCGACCCGTACTCCTGCGTCGGCGTCCGCGCACGTGACCCGCGCCCCCTCAGCGTCGATACTTCCCGGAGGAGGCCTCGACCACCACTGATCCGCACGCCGGTCATATCCTGATATCCCGCCGACGAAATCGGCGCCGACGCGGCACGACCGCCGAGGGAACGCACTCCCCCGTCGCCCCGGACCGCCCGACCGCCCGACCGATCACCAGCCATACCTGCTCTGAACTGGAAGAACACAGCTCGGAGACTCGCCTGTCAGTCTCGCCAGGAGGTACCCATGAAGATGCTGATCAACGTTGCGGAGACCGTGGTCGCGGACGCGCTGCGCGGAATGGCCGTCGCCCATCCCGAGCTGACCGTCGATGTCGACAACCGGGTGGTCGTGCGGCGGGACGCGCCGGTGGCGGGCAAGGTCGCGCTGGTGTCCGGCGGCGGCTCGGGGCACGAACCGCTGCACGGCGGGTTCGTCGGCCTCGGGATGCTCTCGGCGGCCTGCCCGGGCGAGGTGTTCACCTCACCGGTGCCCGACCAGATGGTGCGGGCGGCGGCGGCCGTGGACAGCGGGGCGGGTGTGCTGTTCATCGTGAAGAACTACACGGGCGATGTGCTCAACTTCGACATGGCCGCCGAACTGGCCGAGGACGAGGGCATCCAGGTCGCGAAGGTCCTGGTGGACGACGACGTCGCCGTGACCGACAGCCTCTACACCGCCGGGCGGCGCGGCACCGGCGCGACGCTGTTCGTGGAGAAGATCGCGGGGGCGGCGGCCGAGGAGGGGCAGCCGCTGGAGCGGGTCGAGGCGCTCGCCCGGCAGGTCAACGAGAACTCCCGCAGCTTCGGCGTGGCGCTCAGCGCCTGCACCACACCGGCCAAGGGCAGCCCGACCTTCGATCTGCCGGCCGGCGAGCTGGAACTGGGCGTCGGCATCCACGGGGAGCCCGGGCGCGAGCGGCGGGCGATGATGACCTCCGGCGAGATCGCCGACTTCGCGCTCCACGCGATCCTGGACGACATGACGCCCCGCAATCCCGTCCTCCTCCTGGTCAACGGGATGGGCGCGACCCCGCTGCTGGAGCTGTACGGCTTCAACGCCGAGGTCCACCGGGTGCTGGCCGAGCGCGGGGTGGTGGTCGCCCGGACGCTCGTGGGCAACTACGTGACCTCCCTCGACATGGCCGGTGCGTCGGTGACCCTGTGCCAGGTGGACGAGGAGCTGCTGCGGCTGTGGGACGCGCCGGTGAAGACTCCCGGACTGCGCTGGGGCGTGTGAGGCGGGGACAAGGCCAGGCGCTCCGACCGTACCGACCATGCAAGGAGAACCCGTGCTCGACGCCGACTTCTTCCGCCGCTGGATGACCACGGCCGCCGCGTCCGTCGACCGTGAGGCCGACCGGCTCACGGCCCTCGACTCCCCCATCGGGGACGCGGATCACGGCACCAACCTCCGGCGGGGCTTCACCGCGGTGACCGCGGCGCTGGAGAAGGAGGTCCCCGGGACGCCGGGCGCCGTCCTGGTGCTCGCGGGGCGCCAGCTGATCTCGACGGTGGGCGGAGCCTCGGGGCCGCTGTACGGCACCCTGCTGCGCCGGACCGGGAAGGCACTCGGGGACGATGCCGAGGTGGACGAGGCGCGGTTGGCCGAGGCGCTGCGCACCGGGGTGGACGCGGTGATGCAGCTCGGCGGGGCCGCGCCCGGCGACAAGACCATGATCGACGCGTTGGTGCCGGCCGTCGACGCCCTCCCCGAGGGTTTCGGCGCCGCCCGGGCCGCCGCCGAGCAGGGCGCCGAGGCGACGACGCCGCTCCAGGCCCGCAAGGGCCGGGCCAGCTATCTCGGCGAGCGCAGCATCGGGCACCAGGACCCGGGCGCCACCTCGTCGGCGCTGCTCATCGCGGCCCTCGCCGACACCGGCGCCGACGCGGACGCGGACGGGGAGTGAGGCATCGATGAGCGACGAGAAACTGGTGGGCATCGTGCTGGTGTCGCACAGCGCGGAGGTCGCGTCGGCGGTGGCAGAGCTGGCGCTGGGCCTGGTGGGCGGCGGGCTGCCGGTGCCGGTCGCCGCGGCGGGCGGCACGGAGGGCGGCGGCCTGGGCACGAGCGCCGAACTGGTCACCGCCGCAGCCGCTTCGGTGGACCGTGGCGCCGGTGTCGCCGTCCTCGCCGATCTGGGCAGCGCCGTCCTCACGGTCAAGGCGCTGCTCGCGGAGGGGGACGAACTGCCCGGCACCGCGCGGCTGGTGGACGCCCCGTTCGTCGAGGGAGCGGTGGCCGCGGTGGTGACGGCGGCCACCGGCGCCGACCTGGACGCGGTCGAGGCGGCGGCCGTGGAGGCGTACGGCTACCGGAAGGCCTGACGCGCGTCGGCCGGGCCGGAGGCGCTGTCAGGTCAGCCCCTCCGACGCCACCACCAGATCCGCGCAGGGCCTCCGCCGGCTCGGCCCGCACCGCCGCGGGGTCGTCCGCGCCGGGGCCGGCGGCGCGCCACGCGTGGTGGCCGCCTCCTCACGGCCCGCCGGGCCGTCGGGACGGCGGCCGACGCACGGGCGCCGGGCGCGGGCTCCCGCCTCCCCCGGGGGGCGGGAGCGTGACAGCGCGACAGCGGGGCCGGCCCGCACCGCCGGGCTGGCCCCGTCGCGCGCGTGACTTCCCCGCCTCCGCGCTCCCTCGATCCCCTCAGTCGCCCTCATCCGTCTCGGCGTCCGAGCCCTCGCTCTCCCGGGCCTCCGAGTCGCCCGATTCCTCCGACGAGGCCTCCTCGGGCTCGTCGTCCTCGGACACCGCCGGGTCCTCCCGGTCCTCCCGGGCCTCCCGGGCCTTGCGGTCCCGCGGTCGCTCGGTGGACGCGCGGCCTTCGCTCCTGCCACCCGCCCGCCCCGCCGCGCCGCCCTCACCCTGCGGCGACTCCTCGAGCCCGCCCGGCGCCCACTCGTCCGCCGGCTCCTCCGGATTCTGCGGCTGCTGCGGCTCCTCGGGCTTCCGGGACTCCTGCGGGTCCGGCGACTCCCGCGACTCCTGCGACGGCAGGGGCGGCTCCTGCGCGCCGCGCACGAAGAGCCGCGCCAGCCGCTCCCCCACCTCCCTCGCCGAGGCGTGGCTCTCGATGGGGGTCGCCCGGAAGTTCTTGAAGACGATGTACGTGACCCCGGAGGGGGCGCCGCCGCCGCGCGGGTCGGGACGGATGCCGAGCGCCCGGGCGGTGGCGTACGAGGCCTCGCCGATGATGCCGGTCGGGCCGATGTCGCCGACGACGGCGTACTGCACCCGGTCCTTGTAGATCACCGCCGCTACCGACCCCCCGCGCACCCCGTGGTCGCGGTGGTCCCAGATGCCGCTCACCCCCGGCACCACGATGTAGGGCAGCGTCTCCGCGCTCAGATAGCGGCCGTCGGACTGCTGGTAGGCCGTCATGTCGGAGAACAGCGGGTCGGTGCGGCTGTTGCACTCCGGGCCCGGGCGGCCGTCGCAGTCGATGTCCATGTCGGCCGTCCAGAACACCGCCTCGTCGGTGCCGCAGACCGGGATCGTGGCCGGCGCGCCCTCGTCCGGGCGGTAGCGGCCGCGCGAGACGGGGGCGCAGTCGCGGACCCGGGACAGCAGGTCGGCGGCGAGGACCGAGCCTTCTCGCCGGGCCGCCGGCGCCCCGGGGGCGCCCGAGGCCGGGTGCGGGGCGGCGGGTGAGGTGGTCGGGGCCAGCAGGGCAAGGCCGGCCGCGGCCAGCGTCAGCGACTGGACGCGCACGATACGGACCCTCTCGTAGGGGCATGGGCGGACACTCGGAACAATCTGGTGTCGATCACGCCCTGGGGCCAGCCCGACGGGGCCGTACGGAGCACGAGGAGCATCCTCGCGGAGTCCGGCGGCGCGACAGAGGGCCGGGGGCCCGGACACCGTGTCGGCTCCGGGCCCCGGGCCGCTTTGCCGGCGCGGGAACAGCGACGACAGCGGTCCGCGCCACCGGCTGAACTCACGAGCGCGCGGGGTGAGTTCGGCCGGGAGGAGCTTCAGCATACGTAACCCCCGCAAGCGGTCGCCGACGGCGGCCCCGCGGATCCGCCCTCTTGATGTGCGCGCACCGCCACGCCATATTGGTCCGGACCATTGCCGCCGTGCCGGGGCCGGGAGGCGAAGCCGTGCGACGCGTTGTCCTGTGGGTGGTGGAGTGCGGTCTGGTGACGGCCCTGTGCTGCGGGTGCGCGAGCGGCGCCCGGGAGGACGGACGGGCGCCGGGCGCCCCGACGGGGGTCACCGCCGAGGCCGGGAGCGCGACGAGCGTGCACGTGATGTGGAACGCGGTCGCCGCGGACCCCGCGGTCAGCGCCTACGAGGTGTACCGCGGTTCCGCGAAGGTCCGGGAGGTGCCCGCCTCCGCGCACATGCTGGACGTCGTCCGGCTCGCGCCGTCGACCACGTACGTGTTCACCGTGCGCGCCCGCGACGGCGAAGGGCGGCTCGGTCCGCCCAGCCGGGAGGTGCGGGCCACGACACCGGCGGCCGCCGCGGCGGACCGCTCTCCCCCGACCCCGCCGGGCGCGGTGACCGGCCGGGCCGCGGGGAGCAGGGCCGTCCAGCTGTCCTGGACGGCGGCCACGGACGACCGGAAAGTGGTGTCGTACGACGTCTGCCAGGGCGGTGTGCGGATCCACAGCGTCGGCGGGGGGCAGACGGCGACGGTCGTCACGGGACTGCGCCCCGGGGCGCGTTACTCGTTCACCGTCCGGGCCCGGGACGCGGCCGACAACGTCTCGGCCGCGGGGACGCCCGTGCGGCTGAGCACCGCGCCGGGTGACGACGAGGGGGCGCAGACCGCGCCGGCCGACTTCCGTGCGGGCGCCCGCCTCGCCGACGGGTCGTACTACCTGGACCTGTCGTGGGTGCCGCCCCGGGTGGACGGTGTCGTCACCGAGTACCAGATCCAGCTCGACGGGCGGCCTGCCACCTCGCTGGTGTGGGGCGGAACCCCGCCGCGGGGGAGGGCGACGTACAGCTTCTACCTGGGGCGCGAGGCGGGGGCCGGGCACCGGGTGCGGCTGCGGGCGCGGCTGCCGGACGGCACGTGGGGCGCGTTCTCGGCGGAGCGGACGGTGACGACGGGGGCGCGGGGGTGACCGGCGCGGGGACGACCGGCACGCGGGGGCGGGCGACGGCGCGGACGGCCGGGGCGCGGCCCGGCCGGGGCGCCGGGAGGGGCGTCGGGCGGGGCGCTCCCCCGGCCCGCGGGTCGGCCGCGGTCGGTCACCGGCCGGGAAGGGGGCCTGCCTGGGCCGTACGAAGGAATCCGTCACCTGGGCGGTGGCCGTCCGCATGCGGGGCGGGGCCGGGGCGCGTTGGCTGCCCCTGAGGCAGCACGGGCGTACCCGACCCTCGGCGGCGCAAGGGATGTACCGCCAACCGTGCCGCCGCCGGAGGACATCCGATGCGCACTTCCCGTTTCCTCGTCCGCTCAGGGCTGACCGTGGCAGCCGCCGCCGCTCTGCCGCTCGCCCTCACCGCCCAGCCGGCCGCGGCCCGCGTCTCGGGCATCTCCGTGAGCACGACCGGCTCCACGGTGTCGGTCGTGACCAGCGCCTGCACCCAGATCAACGGCAGCTGGGGCACGGCGGCGCTGCTCGGCAGCGCCCAGGCCAGCTTCGCCCAGGGACGCCAGGTCGCCCTGTCCGGAACGGCCGCCGGCCAGTCCGCGGCCTGGTCCGGCGTCTCCCCGGGCACGTACACCGTGGTCGTCATGTGCTCCAACGGCAGCACCGCCGGCACCCAGTCGGTGATCGTCTCGAGCCCGGCCACGGCCTCCCCGAGGGTCACGGTGACGCCCACGCCCTCGCGGGGCGTGATGGGAGGCCTCGGCGGTGCGGCCCGCGACGTCGGCCCCGTGGCCATGGGTGTGGGCGGCGCGCTGGTGGGGACGGGCGTCATCGCGGCGGCCTGGTTCCTGCGCCGCCGCTCGAAGCCGTACCGGCTCTAGGCGGTCCCGTCCCCCACCACGGGGAGCTCCTCGACGGCCTCGGTGAGCCACTGCGTCCAGAAGGTCTCCAGCTCGATGCCCGCGCGCAGGACCAGGTGCTGGAGCCTGGCCTGCGCGCTGTCGTCACCGGGCGGGAAGTCCCGCTTCTCGATCTCCTCGTACTCGGCCAGCTGCCGCCGGTGCAGGTCGAGATGGCGGCGCAGATCGGCCTCGATGCCCGCGGTGCCGACGACCGCGGCGGCGCGCAGCCGCAGCAGCATCGCGTCGCGGTGCGGCTTCGGGTCCTGGGCGGCCGCCGTCCACCGGGCGAGTTCGGCGCGTCCCGCGGGCAGCACCTCGTAGGCCTTCTTCTGCCCGCGGGCCGGCGTCTCGGCCGGAAGGGCCCGGATGTGCCCATCCGCCTCCAGTTTTCCCAGCTCGCGATAGATCTGCTGGTGCGTGGCCGACCAGAAGTAGCCGATCGACCGGTCGAACCGGCGGGTCAGATCCAGCCCCGACGAGGGCCTCTCGAGCAGGGCGGTGAGGATCGCGTGCGGGAGTGACATGCAGTCATCCTAGGGAGACGCCGCCGCGGCCCTACAGCGCCGCCGCCAGTTCCGTGCCCTGCTGGACGGCACGCTTGGCGTCCAGTTCGGCGGCGACGTCGGCGCCCCCGATGAGATGCACCTTCGCGCCGTCGGCCACCAGCGCGTCGTACAGGTCCCGGCGCGGGTCCTGGCCCGTGCACAGCACGATGGTGTCGACCTCCAGGAGCATGCTCCGCTCGTCGACGGTGAGGTGCAGCCCGGCGTCGTCGATCCGGTCGTAGCGCACCCCGGGGACCATCGTGACGCCCCGGTGCTTGAGCTCGGTGCGGTGGATCCAGCCGGTGGTCTTGCCGAGGCCCGCGCCGACCTTGCCGGTCTTGCGCTGGAGGAGGTGGACCTGGCGCGGCGGGGCCGGGCGCTCGGGGGCCGTGAGACCGCCGGGGCCCTCGTAGTCCATGTCGACGCCCCACTGGCGGAAGTAGGCCGCCGGGTCCTCGCTCGCCTTGTCGCCGCCGTCGGTGAGGAACTCCGCGACGTCGAAGCCGATGCCGCCCGCGCCGAGGATGGCGACGCGCTCGCCGACGGACGCGCCGTCGCGCAGGACGTCGAGGTAGCCGACGACGCTCGGGTGGTCGACGCCGGGGATGTCGGGGGTGCGGGGGCTGACGCCGGTGGCGACGACGACCTCGTCGTAGCCGGCCAGGTCCTGCGCGGCGACGGGGGTGTCGAGCCGTACGTCCACGCCGTGCGCGTCGAGCTGGTGGCGGAAGTAGCGCAGCGTCTCGTCGAACTCCTGCTTCCCGGGGACCTTGCGGGCCACGTTGAGCTGGCCGCCGATCTCGCTCGCCGCGTCGAAGAGGGTGACGTCGTGACCGCGTTCGGCGGCACTCACGGCGCAGGCCAGACCCGCCGGGCCGGCGCCCACCACCGCGACCCGCTTGCGCAGCCGGGTCGGGGCGAGGACCAGCTCGGTCTCGTGGCAGGCGCGCGGGTTGACCAGGCAGGAGGTGATCTTCCCGCTGAACGTGTGGTCGAGGCAGGCCTGGTTGCAGCCGATGCAGGTGTTGATGGCCTCGGGCCGGCCGGCCGCGGCCTTGGCCACGAACTCGGGGTCGGCGAGCATCGGGCGGGCCATCGACACCATGTCCGCGCAGCCGTCGGCGAGCAGTTCCTCGGCGAGTTCGGGGGTGTTGATGCGGTTGGTGGTGACGAGCGGCACCGAGACCGCGCCCATGAGCTTCTTCGTCACCCAGGTGTAGGCGCCGCGCGGCACGGAGGTGGCGATGGTGGGGATGCGCGCCTCGTGCCAGCCGATGCCGGTGTTGATGATCGTCGCGCCGGCCTCCTCGACGGCCTTGGCGAGGGCGACCACCTCGTCCAGCGTCGAGCCGCCGGGCACCAGGTCCAGCATCGACAGCCGGTAGATGACGATGAAGTCCTCGCCGACCGCCTCGCGCACCCGCCGCACGATCTCCAGCGGGAAGCGGGTGCGGTTCTCGTAGGAACCGCCCCAGCGGTCGGTGCGGTGGTTGGTCGGGGCCGCGATGAACTCGTTGATCAGGTAGCCCTCGGAGCCCATGATCTCGACGCCGTCGTAGCCGGCCTGCCGGGCGAGGCGGGCGGCGCGGGCGTAGTCGTCGATGGTCCGCTCGATGTCGGCGTCGGTCAGCTCGCGCGGCGGGAAGGGGCTGATCGGCGCCTGGAGCGGGCTGGGGGCGACCAGGTCCCGGTGGTAGGCGTACCGGCCGAAGTGCAGGATCTGCATCGCGATGCGGCCGCCCTCGCGGTGCACCGCCTCGGTGATCGCGCGGTGCTGCCCGGCCTCCGCCTCCGTGGTGAGCTTGGCGCCCCCCTCGTAGGGCCGGCCCTCGTCGTTGGGGGCGATGCCGCCGGTGACGATGAGGCCCACTCCCCCGCGTGCCCGGGCGGCGTAGAACTCGGCCATGCGCTCGAAGCCGCGCTCGGCCTCTTCGAGGCCGACGTGCATCGAGCCCATCAGGACGCGGTTGGGCAACGTGGTGAAGCCCAGGTCGAGCGGGCTCAGCAGGTGCGGGTAACGGCTCATGACAGCCTTCCGTGCGCGGTGTCTTCCCTCCAGTTCTAGAGGACCGCGCACGGGTTATGCAACTAGTTGCACAATGGCAGGGGCATCATGTGCCGCAGGTCACCGGCGACGCCTCCTCACCGGCTCTCCAGCAGGACGTGCAGCTGCCTCTCCTGGTCCCCGGAGGCCGAGGAGAGGTCGCGTACCGCGAACACCGAGTCCAGCGTGGAGCGGAGCCGCTCGATCGCCCAGTAACTGCCCTGCGCGTCGGCCTCCACGGAGGACGAGAGCCGGGCCGGCCGGGCGCAGTCGTGCGTCTCGGTCACCTCGAAGGTGCCGAGCCACACCATCGGACGGCTTTCGTGCAGTTGCTGCGGCGCCTCGTCGGTGCCGCGGTCCGACTCGAAGCACTCGCTCAGCGCGTCGAAGACGATCCGCGCGTCCTCCTTGCTGCATCCGCTGATCTCGACGGAGACGGACTCCTCGTGCGGTCGTTCGCGATCCATCGTGATCGCTCCTCTCGTGGGATGTGGCGCGGAGAGCGGGTTCCCCGCGAACCGCGCCACATCCCCAGAAAAGCACCACTTTCCGTGGGGGACCAGCGACAGGAGGGGCGCCGGGGGCCCGGTCGGCCCCGATCGGATGCGGTCAGCTCCGGGTGAGGCGGTAGGTCTTGCTGTCGGTCAGCACACAGAACCCGGGCGAGACGACGATCACCCGCAGGGTGCCGGAACGGCGGTCGTAGTCGACGCCCTCGGCCTCGAACGTGCCCGAGCAGGAGCTGCGCAGCGGGACCTGGCGCAGGGCGGTGACGTGACCGGTGACGTCGGAGGTGCCGTTCGGTTCGGCGGACAGGTCGATCTGCAGAAGGGGCTTGGTGATGCCGAAGAGGGTGCCCGCCGGGTCGTCCGAGGCGCACAGCAGGGTGGTCGGGCCGGTGAAGTCGCAGCCCTGGACGTCGCGCACGGCGTGGTCGAGGCGGACGGTCGACACCTGCGGCAGGTTCGCGGAGGGCGAGGTGGCGGGGTTGGCGCCCGGGGTGGGGAAGACGAGGAACCGGGTCATGGTGCCCCACTCGCCGGACAGCATCCACTGGCTGTTCGGGGTGATCGCCGACCACGAGTTGTTCAGGGCCTCGCCGGTGCCGAGTGCGTGGACGTACTCCGACCAGGCGCCGCCGGGCGCCTGCACGCGGTACATCTTCGCGTTGTTCGAGTCGCTCTGGTACGGCTCGACGTAGTACCCGTCGTAGGAGGCGTCGGGGTCGCCGACGTGGTTCCAGCCCCGGGTGGAGACCGAGAAGGGGATGGTGCCGATGCCGGTGTACCGGTTGGCGCTGCCCGCCGGGACCTCGACCGACGCCAGGCCCTGGCTCTCGGTCAGCGGGTCGGCGCGGTCGGAGCCGACCTCGGTCCAGGTGTCGGCGGCCGCGGCGGGCGGGGCCGCGGAGAGGACGGTGACCGTGGCCACGGCCAGCGCCAGGAGGCCGGCGCGGGTGGTGCGGGCGGTGCCGGCCGTGGCGCGACGGCGGCGGACAGGACGCAGCGGCATGGGACTCCTCGCCGAGGGGGGTGGGGGGCGCTCGGCGGACAGTCTGGCCCGGCCTCATGGTCATGTACAGACCAATTCAGTGACCGGGTGCGGGCCTTGAGGAGAACGGCGCGCGACGCCGTACTGGAGGAGCATGAAGAAGGGCGCGCGAGGCGTGGGAGAAAAGGGTTGAGCACGGTAGAACAGGGGAGTCGGCACGGGGGACGGCGTGCCGCATCGATACGCGGAGGCGGTGCGTGGCATGAACGGAGCCGGATCGTCCGCGGCTGAGGGCGGTGGGCCGACCGCGCCCAGCGGCCTGCTGGACGTGCTCAACGTGGCCTCTGTGGTGCTCGACACCCAGGGCCGCATCGCCCTGTGGAGCCCCCAGGCCGAGGAGCTCTTCGGGTACTCGGCCAACGAGGCGCTGGGGCGCTACGCGGCCCATGTGATGGTGCACGAACGGCACGTCGACCTGGTCGTGCAGCTGTTCGCCGACGTCATGGCCACCGGCGAGAGCTGGGCGGGCGCCTTCCCGATCCGGCGCAAGGACGGCACCACCCGGTTGGTGGAGTTCCGCAACATGCGCCTGATGGACGACCGGGGGGACGTCTACGCCCTCGGCCTGGCCACCGACCGCACGACGGTGCGCCGGCTGGAACGGGACCTGGCGCTGTCGACGCGGATGGTGGCCCAGTCCCCCAACGGCCTCGCCGTCCTGGACACCGACCTGCGGTACGTGTCGGTCAACCCGGCGCTGGAGCGGATCAACGGCGTACCCGCCGCCGATCACGTCGGCCGGACCATACACGAGGTGCTGCCCCGGCTGGACGCGGCCCTGGAGGCGGCGGCGCGCCAGGTGCTGCGGACCGGGGAGCCGCTCGTCGACCGGTCCACGGTCGGCCGCACCCCCGCAGATCCCGACGAGGACCACGTCTGGTCCCTGTCCCTGTACCGCCTGGAGGACGCCCGCGGCACGGTGCTGGGCGTGGCCGTCTCGGTCGTCGACGTCACCGACCGGCACCACGCGGCCGTGGAGGCCGAGGCGGCGCGCCGCCGGCTGGCGCTGATCGCGGACGCCTCCGCCCGGATCGGCACCACCCTGGACCTGGAGCGCACCGCCTTCGAACTGGCCGACGTGGCCGTGCCGGAACTGGCCGACGTGGCCGCGGTCGATCTGCTCGACGCGGTGATGGCGGGCCGGCGTACCAGTCTCAAGCCCGCCGAATCGGCCGTGATCCGCGCCCTCGCGGTGCGCGCCGCCGACGAGCCGGACGCCCTGCGGGCCGCCGACCAGCCCGGGCAGGTGGCCCGCTACGCCCCGGACCGGCTGGTCACCGAGTGCGTACGCTCGGGCCGGCCGGTCATGGTGGCCCAGGTCAAGGACGAGGACCTCGGGCGGATCGCCCACTCCCCCGAGGCGGCCGCCCTGCTCGCACGGGCCGGCGTGCACTCGTATCTGGCCGTGCCCCTCATCGCGCGGGGCGAGGTGCTGGGCGCCCTCGACCTCAAACGCACCCGCAACCCCCTGCCGTTCGGCCGTGACGACCTGCTGCTCGCGCGCGAGCTGGCGGCCCGGGCGGCCGTCCAGATCGACAACGCCCGCTGGTACCAGAGCGCCCGGACCACCGCGCTCACCCTCCAGCGCAGCCTGCTGCCGAGCCACCCGCCCGTCACCGGCGGCCTCGAGGTCGCCTCCCGCTACCAGCCCGCGGGCGCCACCACCGAGGTCGGCGGCGACTGGTTCGACGTCATCCCGCTCCCGGACGGCAAGACGGCGCTCGTCGTCGGCGACGTGATGGGCAGCGGTATCGACGCGGCCGCCACGATGGGCCGGCTGCGCACCGCGACGACCACGCTGGCCTCCCTCGACCTCGACCCGGCGGTCCTCCTGGAGCATCTGGACCGGATCACCCAGGGCCTCGACCACTCCATCGCCACCTGTGTGTACGCCGTGCACGACCCCCGGCTGGGGAGATGCCGGATCGCCAACGCCGGCCATCTGCCGCCGGTGCACCTGCGCGCGAGCCGCCCGCCGGAGCTGCTCGACCTGCCCACCGGCGCGCCGCTGGGCGTGGGCGGGGTGCCGTTCTCCACGACCGACGTCGACTTCGCCCCCGGCGACCAGCTCGTGCTGTACACGGACGGCCTGGTCGAGACCCGCACCCACTCGCTCGACGAACGCCTGGAGGCGTTGCTGGCGCTGCTCGACGATCCGGCGCGGCCCCTGGAGGAGGTGTGCGACCTGCTGCTGAGCGCGCTGCACCACCCCGACAACCACGACGACGTGGCGCTGCTGCTGGCGCGTGCGCGGCCCGAGGAGTGAGCGGCGCCGCCCGTCCGACGCACAGGCTTTCGTTATCGCTTCCTTACCGGGCACCTCGGACAATCACAGTGAGGCGTGGCAGCGGTGCCGCCGTCGTGGCCGAGGGAGAGTGATCCGTGATGCAGGAACCGGACAGGCCGCAAGGACCGGAAGAGGCCGAACAGCTCCCGGCACCGGTCGACGGGGAGCGCGGCCGCGCGGACGCGCGCGCCTCGTGGCGGCGCCGGCCGGGCCGCGGCCGGGCGCTGCTCGCGGCCACCGCGGTCGCCGTCCTGGCCCTGGGCGGCACCGTCGCGTACGCGGCGACCTCCGGGGACTCCGGGGGCGGCTCGCCGTCGGCGTCACCGTCCGCGTCCTTCTCGGCGGGGCCCGGTGGACGGCACGGCCACGGCGGCCCGTGGTTCGGCCTCGGCGGGGACGCGGCGCACGGCGAGGCGACCGTCAGGGATCCCGGCACCGGCGAGTGGATCGTCCGCGTCTGGCAGCGGGGCACCGTCGCGAAGGCCGCCGACGACCGGGTGACCGTCAGGAGCGAGGACGGCGTCTCGTGGACGTGGACGGTGGGCGCGGACACGGTCGTGTCGGCCGACGGCGACTCCGGCTCCGGGGCCGGCGCGCTGAAGAAGGGCGACACTGTCCACGTCCTCGGCTCCCGTTCCGGTGACACGTACGTCGCCGACCGCGTCCTGTCCGGCGCCCTCGGCGAACGCGGCCCGGGCGACCGGCACGGCGACCCCCACGGGCACGGCCCGTGGCACCGCGGGGAGGACCGCTCCCCGGGCCCCACGGGCGGCGGAGCCCCTACCTGACCCTGGTGCCGACGACCACGTGGGCGCACAGCTCCTCGTCGTGGGCCAGACGCACCGTCAGGCCACTGCGGGTGAACGCCTCGACGGCGGCCGGGGCCTGGCGCTCGCTGGTCTCGACGAGGAGACAGCCGCCGGGGGCGAGCCACCGGGGCGCCTCGGCGGCCACCCGGCGCAGCACGTCCAGGCCGTCGCCGCCGCCGTCGAGGGCGGTGAGCGGCTCGTGGTCGCGGGCCTCGGCCGGCAGCAGCGGGACCTCGTCCGTGGGGACGTAGGGCACGTTCGCCGCCAGGATGTCCGTACGGCCCCGCAGTCGTCCGGGCAGCGCCGCGAACAGGTCGCCGACGTAGGCGCGTCCGCCGTGCTCGGCGATGTTGCGCCGGGCGCAGCGCACCGCCGCCGCGTCGATGTCCGCCGCGTGCAGCTCGACCGGTCCGAGGGACGCGGCGAGGGCGGCGCCGACCGCGCCCGAGCCGCAGCACAGGTCGACGACGACCGAGGCGTGCGGCACCGCGGCGAGGGCCTGGTCGACGAGGAACTCGGTGCGGCGGCGGGGCACGAAGACGCCCGGCCCGACGGTGATCCGCAGACCGTGGAACCCGGCCCAGCCGACGACGTGTTCGAGGGGCAGGCCGGCCGCCCGGCGGGCCGCCATGGCCGCGGCCTCGTCCGGCGTGCGGGCCGCGCCGAGGATCAACTCGGCCTCGTCCTCGGCGAACACGCACCCGGCGCCGCGCAGAACGGCGACCAGGTCGTCACGGGAGGCGCCCGGGGAGGCGGCAGCCGCGGCGGGCGCGGGCGAGGAACCCGGGCAGGCCGAAGGACGGGAAGGCGAGAGGGGCGGAAGGGGTGAGGAAGGGGAGGGCGAGGAGGCGGGAGAAGGAGGGAGCATGAAGCCGAGAAGCCTTTCGGAAGCCGAAGGGCGCTCTCACGGTCGCCTACCGGCGGCGATCCACGCTGTCACCGGAGGAGAGCACCCGACCTGACACTGCGGTAATGGGTCTCACCTCCTCGGTCTCGCGCGACTGGGGACCTCCGCAGCCGGACGGCCGCCACCCTACCCCAGAGATCGGACGCCGTTCCCGGCACGGGGCACCCCCGTCCGCCAAGTTGTACTATGCAACCAGAGCAGTGAGGGAGGACCGGTGGAAGCAGCCGAGGCCGTGGAGACGATCCAGCGGGAGATGACGAGCTTCGCCCGGCGGGCCCGCGCCTCGGCGGGCCGGCTGCATCCCGAGCTGTCGCTGGTGTCCTACACCCTCCTCGGCCACCTGGAGGAGAGCGGCGGCTGCCGGGCCACCGACCTCGCCGCGCACTACGCCCTGGACAAGTCCACGGTCAGCCGCCAGGTCGGCGCCCTGGAGCGGGCGGGTCTGATCGAGCGGCGACAGGACCCGGAGGACCACCGCGTCCAGGTCCTGCACCTCACCGACGCGGGCCGCCGCATGCTCGCCCAGGTCACCGAGAGCCGCCGTACGGCCTTCCGCGAACGGCTGGCGCAGTGGCCGGAGGCGGACCTGGAGCGGTTCGCGGAGTACCTCGTGCGCTACAACGCGTGGCGCGGGCCCGCCGCCGGGAGCGACCTCCCTCCCCCGGCGGCCTTCTGACCTCCGCCCGGCCCGCTACGCCACCGGGACCGGCTCCCGCCCCTCCCCCAGCCGCTCCGGCACCCGTGCGGCCAGGAACGCCGTTCGGCGGCGCAGCCGGAAGCCCAGGGACTCGTAGAGGCGGATGGCGTTCGTGTTGCCGGCGCCGGTGTGCAGGAAGGGCGTCTCGCCGCGTTCGCGGATGCCGTGGGCGACGGCCAGGATCAGCCGGGTCGCGAGGCCCTCGCCGCGGAAGGCGGGGTCGGTGCAGACCGCGCTGATCTCGGTCCAGCCCGGCGGATGCAGACGCTCGCCGGCCAGGGCGATCAGGGCGCCGTCCCGCCGTATGCCGAGGTAGGCGCCCAGTTCGATGGTCCGGGCCTCGAACGGGCCCGGCCGGGTGCGGGCGATCAGGTCGAGGATCTCGGGGACGTCGGCGGGACCGAGCCGGACCGCCTCGGGTTCGGGTGCGGCGGCCAGCCCGTCGTCGACGAACTGCACGCCCTCGACCTGCAGGGTGAGCTCCCACCCGGCCGGGAGCTCACCGCGAAAGCCCGGCAGCGGGACCTCCGCGCCGGGACCGGCGAGCGCCGCGAGATCCGCCCAGTCGTCCGCGTCCGGCTCGTCCGGCAGCGCCAGCCAGGGCGACACGTCGAGGGGGTAGCGCAGCACCCGGCCCCGGCGCTCGGCGAAGTGGGCGTGCGGACCGGTGAGGGAGGCGAGGGCGGGGTTGTCGAGGACGTGCCGGGGCCCGGTGCCGCTCATGCGTCCGCTCCGATCTCCAGGACGACCTTGCCGCGGGCGTGGCCGCTCTCGACCTCGCGCAGCGCCTCGCCCGCCCGCTCCAGCGGGAACGTGAGGGTGACCTGCGGGTCCAGGTCGCCGCGCACGACCAGGTCCGCCACCGCCCGCAGCACGGCCGCGTCACGGGCGCGCGCCACCCGCGCGCCGCCCAGCCGCTCGACCTCCTCGGCCGGGGCTCCGGCGGTGATCAGCCGCGAGCGGTCCCGCACCAGCCCGGCCGCCTCGCGCAGCACCTCGCCGCCGACGAGGTCGCAGACGCCGTCGACGCCGTCCGGCGCCGCCCGGCGGACGCCCTGCGCCCAGTCCGGGCCGGAGGTCACGTGCACCGCGCCCAGCGACTCCAGGAAGTCCTTCTTGCCCTCGCTCGCGACGCCCACGACCCGCAGTCCGCGGGCCCGGGCGATCTGCGCGACGGCGACGCCCACGCCGCCGCCCGCCCCGGTGACCAGCAGGGTCGCTCCGGCCGGCAGGTCGAGCTGCTGGACGCCGTCGTAGGCGGTCGCCGCGGCCACGGGAAGGGTCGCCGCGTCGGTGAACGACAGCGCGGCCGGCTTGTGCGCGGTGATCCCGGCGGCGAGCAGCGCGTACTCGGCGTAGCCGCCCGCGACCGCGGTGCCGAACACCTCGTCACCGGGCGCGAACCCGGTGACTCCCTCGCCGCTCTCCTCGACCACGCCGGACACCTCGTTGCCCAGGACGGCGGGGAACGCGCGCTCGCCGCCCTCGCCGGGCCGCCGGTAGCCGGTGCGCTGCTTCCAGTCGACGGGGTTCACCCCCGCCGCGCGCACCGCGACGAGCACTTCGCCGGGGCCTGGCCGTGGGCGGTCCAGGTCGACGAGGGCCTCGGTCTCCGGGCCGCCGTACCGGGTGAAGACGTACGCCTCGGGCATCTGCTCCCACTCTCCTTCGCTGGCACCGGACCGCTGGGCCGCTGGATCCGGAACGACACGTGCAAGGGCCGGGGCGCGAGAGCTATTCCTCCCTGGCGGGACTGTTCATACGGGCTTAACGATCGGTGGGCGGACGCGGTGCGGAGCACGGCTGACATGCACGTACGGTGGACTGCGTCAGCAAACCGCCGCCCTCACGCTGGAACCGCATGAACGTCACCCGAGGCTTCACCGGCCGCCCCCGCGTCCACCATCCGGGCCTGCCCCCCGGTCAGTACGACGCGGGCGACGACTGGCCCGTGCTGTCCGCCGAGGTCACGCCCGACCTCGCACCCGCCGACTGGACCTTCCGCGTCGACGGGCTGGTCGCGGCGCCCCGCACCTGGGACTGGGACGAGGCGCACACGCTGCCGGAGTCCGCGTACGAGGGTGACATCCACTGTGTGACCAGCTGGTCCAAGTTCGGGGTGCGGTTCGGGGGCGTGTCCCTGGACGCGTTCCTCGCGGCCGTCCGGCCCGACGCGTCGGCGACCCACGCCGTCGCGTACGCGCACACCGGCTACACCACCAACCTGCCGCTGTCCGACCTGACCGGCGGAAAGGCGTGGATCGCCTGGGAGTACGACGGGAAGCCCCTCGCGGCCGAGCACGGCGGTCCGGCGCGGCTGCTGGTGCCGCACCTGTACTTCTGGAAGAGCGCCAAGTGGATCGCGGGCCTGCGGCTCCTCGACCACGACGAGCCGGGCTTCTGGGAACAGAACGGCTACCACGCGCGGGGCAACCCGTGGGAGGAGCAGAGGTACGCCGGTGACTGAGACCTTCACTCCCCCGACCCGCTTCGCGGTGCCCGGCCGGATCGCCGTGAGCAACCGGGCCGCCGCCCTGTGGCAGACGGCGACGCTCACCGAGGTCCGCCGCGAGACACCGCACGCGGCCACCTTCCGGTTCGCGGTGCCCGCCTGGGCGGGGCATCTTCCGGGCCAGCACCTGATGCTGCGGCTGACCGCGGAGGACGGCTACACCGCCCAGCGGCACTATTCGATCGCCTCCGCGCCGGACGACGGCGGGCACGTCGAGCTGACCCTGGACCACGTGGACGGCGGCGAGGTCTCGGGCTGGTTCCACACCCGGGCCGAGCCGGGCGACGAGGTCCGGGTGCGGGGCCCGCTCAGCGGCTTCTTCGCCTGGCCCGGCGACCGCCCCGCACTGCTGATCGGCGCCGGCTCGGGCGTCGTCCCGCTGATGTCGATGGTCCGCCACCACCGGGCGCGCGGCCTCGACGTGCCGCTGCGGCTGCTGGTGTCGGCGCGTGGCCCCGAGGAGCTGATCTACGCGCGGGAGTACGGCGCCGAGACGACTCCCGTGTTCACCCGGAGCGCGCCGGAGGGCGTGCCCGTGGGGCGGCTCGCGGCACATCACGTCGCTCCGCTGCTCGCCGAGGAGCCGGCCGGCGGCTGGGAGGCGTACGTGTGCGGCTCGAACGCGTTCGCCGAGCACGCCTCGCGGCTCCTGGTGCAGGCGGGGCAGCCGGTCGACCGCATCCGGATCGAGCGCTTCGGCTGACCCCGCGGGCCGCCCCGCCGGCCGCTCCCGCCCCGCCCGTCCCCCGCGTCACCGGCCGCCGAGGGGCCGACGTGAACGATGCGTGAAACGATGTACTCCGAACGGAGTATGACGCTCATGTGGGCACTCGTACGCGTGACGGCGAGGAGGTCGACATGCGAGGCCGGGTGCGGGGCCGACGCAAGCGGGACAATCCGCTGCGTCGCAGGTCGGATGTGGTCGAGGCGTGGACGGCGCTGATCGTCGGCGTGCTGCTGCTGGTCGCCGTGCCGCTGGCCGGGACGCTCGCCGGCCGGTGGGGTCATGCCGACGCCCAGGCGGTCGCGGACCGGCTGCGGGCCGAACGCCACCATGTGCGCGCCGAGGTGGTCGGGAACATCCCCGAGACCATGCCCTCGGTGGAGGGCGTCAGGCAGCCGATGTTCCCGGTGACCGTGCGGTGGACCCCGGCGGGTGAGGCCGCGCGGACGGCCACCGCCCGGGTCCCGGCGGGCACGCGCGCGGGCGAGGTGGTGGACGTGTGGTTCGACACCCGGGGCCGGAGCGTCGCACCGCCGCCCAACGACACGATGGTGTGGCAGCACGCCCTCACCATGGGCGCGTGCGCGGCCGGGGGCACCGCCGCCGTGGTGCTGCTCGGGCACGCGGTGATCCGCCGGGTGGCGATGCGCCACCGGCTGGGCGAGTGGGAGCGGGAGTGGGCCCGCACCGAACCCCAGTGGACCCGCCGCAGGCCCGCCTGAAGCTCCTGACCAGGGTCTGGCGGGGCCTCCTGGTGCCCACGTACGGTGTGATCATTCGTATGGGCACTTAACAAAAGGCGGTCCTTCATGCCCCTGTTCGACCTGGCCGACGAGGAGCTCCGCGCCTACCGCAGCACGTCCACCGAGCCCGAGGACTTCGACGCGTTCTGGTCCAAGACCCTCCAGGAGGCCCGCGCGCACGACCTGGACGCCCGCTTCGAGCCGGTCGACACGGGCCTGACCACGGTGCGGGTGTACGACGTGACCTTCGCCGGGTTCGGCGGGCATCCCGTCAAGGGCTGGCTGACGCTGCCCGCCGGGGCCGCGGAGCCGCTGCCCCTGGTCGTGGAGTTCGTCGGCTACGGCGGAGGACGCGGGCTGCCGCACGAGCACCTGCTGTGGGCGTCGACGGGCCGCGCGCACTTCATCATGGACACCCGCGGCCAGGGCAGCGCGTGGGGCGGGGGCGGCGGCACCGCGGACCCGGTGGGCGGCGCGCCCGCGTACCCCGGTTTCATGACGCGGGGCATCGACGCCCCGGAGAACTACTACTACCGCCGGGTGTTCACCGACGCGGTGCGCGCGGTCGAGGCGGCCCGCTCCCACCCGCTGACCGACGCGGCGCGCACCGTGGCGGTCGGCGCGAGCCAGGGCGGCGGCATCACGATCGCCGTGGGCGGTCTGGTGCCGGATCTCGCGGGCGTGGCCCCGGACGTGCCGTTCCTGTGCGACTTCCCGCGCGCGGCGATCCTGACGGACCGTCACCCGTACCGCGAGATAGGCCTGTTCCTGAAGACGCACCGCGGCCGCTCCCAGGACGTCCTGGGCACCCTGGCGTACTTCGACGGGGTGCACTTCGCGTCCCGGGGTTCGGCCCCCGCGCTGTTCTCGGCGGCCCTGGAGGACCAGACCTGCCCGCCGTCGACCGTGTTCGCCGCCTTCAACGCATGGGCGCACGAGGACAAGGAGATCGAGGTGTACGACTTCAACGACCACGAGGGCGGCGGCCCTTATCAGGAGGCGGCCAAGCTGCGCTGGCTGCGCTCGTACGCCTGAGGGCCGGCCCGTGGACACGCGTGCCGCCGCCGAGCGGTTCGTCGGGGTGTGGGAGCGGGCGTGGGCGTCGCACGACGTGGCGGCGCTGCTGGAGCTGTACGCCGAGGCCTGCGTCCACCGGTCGATGCCGTTCCGCGCGCCGCACCGGGGGCGGACCGAGCTGGAGGCCTATCTGCGCTGGTCCTTCGCCAGGGAGCGGGTGACCGACGTGCGGTTCTCGCCCCCGCTGGTGGGCGCGGACGGGGTCGCGGTGGCGGAGTTCCGGGTGCTGTCCGAGGAGGACGGGGCGGCGGGCACGCTGGCCGGCTGTGTCTTCGCCCGGTTCGACGAGAGCGGGCTGGCGGTCGAGTCACGGGACTACTGGCACACGGCGGAGGGCCACCAGGAGCCGACGGGGCGGACGTTCCTGCTGTGACCCCGCGCCCGGTCGGCGCACTTCCCTCCAGTCCGACCAGTCGGTATGTTCGGGTTGCCCGGGCCGCACCGCAGCGGTCCGGGGTTCCGGCGGACCACGGAGGCCCCATGTCCGAGCACGTCCCGCAGATCCACGGCCACTGCGACCCCCGGTTCGCGGCGGTGCGCGACGCCTTCGAGGAGAACTTCCGCGACCGGGGCGAGCTGGGCGCCGCGGTGAGCGTCACGGTCGACGGCGTGCCGGTGGCGGATCTGTGGGGCGGCTGGGCCGACGCGGCGGGCACCCGCGCGTGGGAGTCGGACACGCTGGTCAACGTGTGGTCCACGTCGAAGGGCCCGACGGCGCTGTGCGCGCACCTCCTCGCCGACCGGGGGCTGCTCGACCTCGACGCCCCGGTGGCCGCCTACTGGCCGGAGTTCGGCGCGGCGGGCAAGGAGGGCGTGCTGGTCCGGCATCTGCTGTCGCACCGGGCGGGCCTGTCCGGGCTGCGCGAGCCGCACTCCCTCGAGCAGCTCTACGACTGGGAGTTCACCACCGCGCGGCTCGCGGCCACGGAGCCCTGGTGGGAGCCGGGCACCCGGTCCGGTTATCACGCGCTCACCTACGGCTTCCTGGTCGGGGAGCTGGTGCGGCGGGTGTCGGGCCTGCTGCCCGGAGCCTTCCTGGAGCGGGAGGTGACCGGCCCGCTCGGCGTCGACTTCACGATCGGGCTGCCGGAGAAGGAGGCCGGGCGGGCCGCCGAGCTGGTGCATCCGCCGGTCGTCTCGTCCAGCGAACAGGCCGCCGTCTTCAGCCAGTTGGCACCGGCGGCGCTCGCCGCGCTGACCAATCCGGTGGCGGGCGCGCGGGAGGCCAACTCACCGCGGTGGCGGGCCGCCGAGATCCCGGCGGCGAACGGGCACGGCACCGCGCGGGCGGTGGCCGCGCTGTACGGGATCTTCGCCGGCCGGGGCTCGTACGGCAGCCGGCGCGTACTCTCCCCCGAGGCGGCCGAGCGGGTGCGCGAGGGGCAGGGCGCCTGCCGGGACCTGGTGCTGGGGGCGGGCTTCGCGCACGAGACGGAGATCGGGCTCGGCCTGTGGCTCAGCGGTCCGAACGGATCGTACGGACCGAACCCGCGCGCTTTCGGACACGACGGCTTCGGCGGCTCGTGCGGGCTCGCCGACCCGGAGGCCGGGGTGTCACTGGGGTACGTGATGAACCGCATGGGACCGCACATCGCCGACGACCCGCGGAAGACGGCGTTGGTGGACGCCCTGTACAGCACGCTCTGAGCGACGGCGCGGAGGAGGGCCGGGGCGGTCCGGTTTCGGCCGATCGGGCGGCCCGCCCTTCCCAACTGGTTTAGACCAATGCTAGATCTGGTGGCGCACCGAGTCCGCACGACCACGGCACGTCACCCACAGGAGGCGCGCGGCATGGCCCGCAGCACCACCCCCACCACCCCTCACGTCCACCCGCACCCCGACGACGGGCCGCTGTACCGGCGGATCGCCGCGGCGCTGCTCGGGGAGCTGCGCGCCGGCGCCTTCGCGCCCGGCGAACGGCTGCCCGCCGAACGCGAGCTGGCCGGGCACTTCGGCGTCAGCCGCCAGACCGTACGGCAGGCCCTGGAGGTCCTGCGCAGCGACGGGCTGGTCGAGACGGACCGGCGGGGCAGTCACGCCGCCCTGCCGGCCGGACCGCTCGGCACCCCGTCCTTCCTCGCCTTCCCCGTGGGCGCGCGGCCCGCGGACGACGCGTCCGCGGTGGCCCACGCCGCCGTGAGCTGGGAGACGCCCCCGCCCGGGCACGCCGAGGCGCTCGGACTCGCCCCGCACCGGCCGACGCTGGTGCACCGCTACGAGTCCGCCCGCACCGACGGACGCGGTCTGCGCACGGCCGTCACGTCCTTCTCCGCGGTGGCCCTGGCCGAGGTGGAGGAACTGGCCCGCTACCGCGACCGCGCCGACTCGGGCGCCTCCCCGGAGCTCCGGCGGGCCTACGACTGGATGCGCCGGGCGGGCCTGACCCTGCACCACCGGGACTGCATCACCCGTCTCGACGACGACCCGTCGATGCGGGTCACCCGGCACGTGCACGACCAGTACGCGCGCCCGCTGGAGATCACCGACCTGGTGGTGGACACCCGGCGGGAGGCGCTGGTCTACGCGTTCACGCTGCCCGCGGCGGGGTGATCCCGCCGGACCGGATCAGGGGTCAGTGCGGCGCGCCTCGACCATGCGCACCCGTGGACTTCCGTCGCTCCTCGTCCCGAACCCGGTCAGGGCGCGGAGGTCCACACGGAACCCGGCACGCTCCAGTTCGCGCCGCACCTCACCGAGCCGGAAGGCGCGGTAGTACATCACGAACGGCGGCCGCCACAGGGCGTTGCGCACCCGCATCACGGCGTCGAAGCCGAGGAGCGTCCAGAACGCCGGCGAGGACGGCCTCGGCGGGGCCAGGACAGGGAACGCGAAGCATCCGCCCGGCCGCAGCACGGTCCGCACCTGGGCGAACAGGCCCGGCAGCTCGCGGGGCAGGAAGTGCCCGAAGGCGCCGAAGCTGACCACGAGGTCGAAGGCGCCCGTGAACGGCAGGGCGCGGGCGTCCGCGCGCACCCAGGACACCGGCGGCCCCGCCGGTCGGGTCCGCCGACGCGCCTGCGCCAGCATCCCGGCGCTGAAGTCGACGCCGGTCACGCTCCCTTGGCACACCGTCGCCAGGACCTCGGCCCCCGCACCCGTGCCGCAGCACAGGTCGAGGCCGTCCTCGTAGGGCCCCGACTCCTTCAGGGCCGAGGCGACCGCGTCCAGGACGGCGTCCGGGGTGCGGAAGGGCGTGTGGTCGAACTTCGGCGCCAGCAGGTCGTAGCCGTGCTCGACGGACGACAGGGCCTGGACGGCGAGTTCGCGCAGCGTGGGACCTTCGGGACTGAACATCCGCGTCAGCCTACGGCCGCCCGCCGCTTCAGGAGCAGCAGGGCACGTTCGCACCAGGCCAGGTTCGTCTCCTCGAAGGCGATGCCGGCCATCAGGGTGAGATAGGGGCCGATCCGGTCGGCCTCGGTCAGATAGGCGTCCTCGGTGCGCCCGCCGAGGAGGCGGTCGCGCACCCGCAGGTAGCGGTCGAGCTTGGCGCGGGACCAGGCCATCCGCTCCTCGACCAGGCCGCGGGTCACCTCGGGGTCCACGCCGTCCATCGCCTGGATCCTGATGAGGAGTTCGTCGCGGATCGCGGTGGGCCGCCGCGGCGGGGTGGCGGCGAAGGCGTCCAGATCCGCGCGTCCGGCCTCGGTGAGGGTGAACATCCTCTTGTTCGGCCGGCGTTCCTGCTGCACCACCCGTGCCTCGATCAGGCCGTCCTGCGCGAGTCGCTCCAGTTCGCGGTAGAGCTGCTGCGGGGTCGAGGGCCAGAAGTTCGCGAGGGAGACGTCGAAGACCTTCGACAGCTCGTAGCCCGAGGCCTCGCCTTCCAGGAGCGCGGCCAGGACGGCGTACTTGAGGGACATATGGACACGGTAGCAGGACGCGATTATTGTCATCGACACTTACTCAATAAATTTACTACTCACGCGATGAGGTGATCCGATGCGCGCGTTCCGCGAGGCGGTCGAGGCCGGCGATCTCGAGGCCGTCGAAGCGCTGCTGGCCGAGGACGTGGTCTTCACCAGCCCGGTCGTGTTCAAGCCGTACCCGGGCAAGGCGATCACCGCGTCGATCCTGCGCGGGGTGACGCAGGTCTTCGAGGACTTCCGCTACGAGCGGGAGCTCGACGGGGCCGACGGGCGTGACCACGCGCTGGTGTTCAGGGCCCGGGTGGGCGAGCGGGAGCTGACCGGCTGCGACTTCATCCACCTGAACGAGGAGGGGCTCATCGACGAACTCACCGTCATGGTGCGCCCGTTGTCGGGCGCCCAGGCTCTCGCGGCGGCGATGGGTGCCCGGTTCGACCAGATACTCGAAGAGGCGGAGGCCCGGTCGGCCCCCGCCTCCTGACCTCAGGCCGCGGTGAGGGCGGGTACGCGGCGCACGGCGGGGTGATGGCGATCACGAACGCGCTGGACGCGCAGGAGGCCGGCCGCTGAGGCGCGATGCCCGCGGGCCGGCCGCCGTGCCGAGCGACCCCTCCTTGGCCGGGCCTCAGCCCCTGAGGTCCTCCAGGGTCGTCCGCGTGTCCGTCTTCAGGTAGCCGGTGACCTCGTCGAGCGTCGGCGGGTCGGTGTCCTCGTCGTACGAGGAGTAGTAGGCGCTGTAACTCATCGTGTACGTCACCCAGCCGTCGCGGACGGCGAGCGTGGCGTAGAGGGATCCGCTCGACGAGCCGGACGTGGTGTCGTTGCTGACGAGATAGGCCTCGTCGCCTATGCCCGTGACGGCCTCCACGTCGTAACCCGTGTGCGAGTCGCCGTAGTTCTCCCAGGCCGCGGTGAACTCCGGTCCCGGGTCGGTCTTCTTGTGCAGGTCCAGCTGGGAGTAGAGGTAGGCGTCCGCGTAGCTGGACGTGCTCTTCTTCAGGCTGATGCTGCACAGGCCCTCGTCGAGGGCGTCGTCCTTGAGGCTGTTGTGCGTCGGGGAGCTGTCGTTGTCCGGGTACTCCTCCTTGAAGGACGAGTAGTCCGTGGAGTTGCACAGGTTCGACGGCGCCGCGTACCCGCGCAGGTCCGGATCGGCCTCGGCGCTGACCAGGAAGACGCCGGCCGCCCAGGCGGCGGACGCGATCACCGCGCCGAGGGCCGCCCACAGAACGGCCTTCCCCGCGCCGCCGCCACCGCTTCCCGGCGGCGGTCCGACCACGGGGTACGGACCGTGCTGGAGGTAGGGGTTGACCGGCTGGGGCTGCACAGGCTGCCCGACCAGGGTCGGCTGGGCGTGGACGCCCGGCTGGCCGGCCTGCGTGGCGGGCGCCGCCGGCGGGAAGCCCAACGGACCGCCGGGGGCCGGCGACTGCGGATGCGGATAGGGGTACGCGCTCGGCTGGGCCGACGCGTCGGACGGCTGCTCCGGCTGCTGCGGGGGCTGAGGCGGCGTGGACATGACGTGAAGATAATGCAGAAATAGGGCCCAAGTCCTCGGCGGTCACGGATCGTTACCCTCTGAGGACATCTGCGACGGAACCCGGAAGAGGCCGGGCCGATCGCCCCGCCTCTCCTGGATGCCCTCTCGCCTCTCCTGTGTGCGCGGTGGCCTCATGTGTGCGGTTCCGTCGGTCCTTCTTCCCCTGGTCGCGTGGTCGCGCCGCTGGCCATGGTGAGGACGGCGGTCACCGGATCGGGGGCCCGCAGGCCCGGGGCGGGCGAGGAGTTCGAGGCGCCGGCCCTGTGCGTGGCGCGGCTGTGGGAGGCGCCCTCCGCGCCGGTCACGCCGGATCCGGCCGGCCGCCGCCGGACCCGTGCCGCGCATCCGGGAACAACCGCCGCCCTCGACGCGTTGACGCCATCGGGACCGAACGTCGTGCTACTGTGCCGACAGCACTTGTGTACGCCCCGCTTGTGGGCGCCGGTGCCGGTTCCCTTCAGTTCGCCGCATCACCCGTCGTCTTCGACCGGTTCCGCGGCTTTCCCGCAGCACCTCACCGACGGTCGTGTTCCGTGCCGTGGCCGAGGTGCTGTTCCCGCCGCCCGAGGTGCGCCGTGCGCCCTCCCTTCGCGGCCGCTCCCCCTCTTCGCATGCCTCATGCCTTCCGTCCGTGAAAGGACCCACCACCATGACCACCACTCTCGAACACCCCCCGGTGCGGCAGCAGCCGCCGGCCCGGGTCGCCGCCGGTCTCCTCGACGTCGACGCGAGCGGGAAGGGGCAGTTGCGCGCCGCGGACTGCCTCCCCACGTCCGCCGACCTCCAGGTCCCGGCCGCGCTGATCCGCCGTCACGGCCTGCGCCGGGGCGACCTCGTCGAAGGGGTGCGCGGTACCCAGCGCGCCCTCACCGAGGTCGCCCGCGTCGACGGCCGCCCGCCCGAGGAACTGCGCGCCCGCCGGCACTTCCGCGACCTCACTCCGGTCCACCCGCACGAGCGGCTCCGCCTGGAACATCCGGCTTCCGGCCTCGCCGGCCGGGTCACGGATCTCGTCGCGCCGATCGGCAAGGGCCAGCGCGGACTGATCGTCGCCCCGCCGAAGACGGGCAAGACCGTCCTGCTCCAGCAGATCGCCGCCGCCGTCGCCGGGAACCACCCCGGGGCGCGGCTGATGGTCGTCCTGCTCGACGAGCGGCCCGAGGAGGTCACCGACATGCGGCGCTCCGTGCGCGGCGAGGTGTACGCCTCGACGTTCGACCGGGCGCCCAAGCAGCACATCGCGCTGGCCGAACTCGTCATCGAACGGGCCAAGCGCCTGGTCGAGGCGGGCGAGGACGTCGTGATCCTGCTCGACTCGCTCACCCGGCTGTGCCGGGCCCACAACAACGCGGCCGCCGCCGGGGGCCGCACTCTCAGCGGCGGTGTCGACGCGACCGCGCTCATCGGCCCCAAGCGGTTCTTCGGCGCCGCGCGGGCGGCCGAGGAGGGCGGCTCGCTCACCGTCCTCGCCACCGCCCTGGTCGAAACGGGCTCCCGCGCCGACGACTTCTACTTCGAGGAGCTGAAGGGCACCGGCAACATGGAGCTCCGCCTCGACCGCGAACCGGCCTCCCGCCGGGTCTTCCCGGCCGTCGACATCAACGCCTCCGGTACCCGGCGCGAGGAACTCCTCTACTCCCCCGGCGAGTTGACCGCCGTGCGCGGGCTGCGCCGGGCCCTGCAGACGCGGGACGGCCAGGCGAACCTGGAGACGCTCCTGGAAAGGATGCGCGAGACCCCCGACAACACGGCCTTCCTGCGCCGCATCCAGCCCACCCTGCCCGCCGCCTAGGCGGAACGTGCGGCATCCGGGTGCACGCGCCCCCGTGTCCGGCACGGCCACCGCGGGGAACGCCGGGTTCATTCCTACGTTGATCGTATGACGATCGGATTCTCTTCCCGGGCCGCCGCCAAGGCGTGCGCGTTCTGTGTGGCGGGCCTCCTCGCCCTCGGCCCCGCCGCGGCCGCCGCCCCGGCGGGCGCGGACCCCGGAACGCCCGGGGGACCCGGTGCACCGGGTGGCCCGGCCGGTGCGGCCGGTGCGGGCGGTGGCCCGGGCGACCCGGGAGGCCCCCGGGCGGCGATGCCCCGGCCGTCCCTGCTCTACCGCTCCGGCACGCAGGTCAGACCCCACCGCGGCGCCCCCGAGGTCCCCGCCGTCTCGGCGCTGTCCTGGCTGGTCTCCGACGCGCGGACGGGCGAGGTGCTGGCCGCGTCCGACGCGCATCGCAGACTGCCCCCGGCCAGCACCCTCAAGACCCTGTTCGCCCTCACGGTGCTGCCGGTGCTGCCCGGCGAGATCCAGCACCGGGTGAGCGAGGAGGAGCTCCTGGGCATCGGGCCCGGAAGCAGCCTCGTCGGGGTCGCCGAGGGACGCACGTACCGGGTCGCCGACCTGTGGCGCGGTGTGTTCCTCAACTCCGGCAACGACGCCGTGCACGTACTGGCGGAACTCAGCGGCGGCTGGCACACCACGGCCACCCGGATGCAGGCCAAGGCCCGCTCCCTGGGCGCCCTGGACACCCATGTGCGGTCGCCCGACGGATACGACGCTCCGGGCCAGGTGTCCTCCGCCTACGACCTGGCGGTGTTCGGACGGGCGGGGCTGCGCAACGCCGACTTCGCGCGGTACTGCGGCACCGCGGAGGCGAGTTTCCCCGGCGACGGGGACGCCTCGTACGGGATCGTCAACACCAACCGGCTGCTGACCGGGGCGGACGGTGTGGAGCCGTACCCGGGGCTCATCGGGATCAAGAACGGCTACACCAGCAACGCCGGCAACACCCTGGTCGCCGCCGCCCGGCAGGGCGGACGCACCCTCGTCGTGACGGTGATGAACCCGCAGGCGGGCGGCGGCTTCGCGGTCTACGAAGAGGCGCGCGCGCTGCTGGACTGGGGGTTCGCGGCGGCCGGGCGGGTCGATCCGGTGGGCTCGCTGGACGCGCTGCGGGCCCGCCCGCGCCCGCAGCCGGGACCCGGGCCGGACGCGGAGCCCGAGCCGGCTCCCCCCGCGTCCTCGCCCTCGGCCGGCACCACGGTCGCCGCCGCCGTCGCCGCCGCGGACCCTCCCGGATGGGCGGAGGCGGCGCTGATCATGGGCGCCGCCGTGCTGGGCGGGTCGGCCGTGGCGCTCGTGCTGCGGTTCGTCGGCCGCCGTCCTTCGGGGGGCTGACCTACGGGCAGCCACACCAGCAGCCCGAGCGTGATCCAGGTGTAGGCGTTGCCGCCGAGGAAGCCGTCGACGCCGGACGCGTCGTCGCACCACAGCCACACCACGCTGGTGCACAGCACCGCGTACAGGGCGCCCGCGACGCGTGGGCGCCCCGCGCGGAGCAGCACCGCGAAGGACGGCAGCAGCCACACGAGGTGGTGCACCCACGTCACGGGGCTGACCAGACAGGCGGTGAGACCGGTCAGGGCGAAGGCCGCCTGCCAGTCCCCCGCGGCGACCGCCCGCCGGGCCCGCCACGCCCACCCGGCCAGCACCACGACGACCAGCACCGCCCAGAGCGCCCGGCTCTCCACGCCCAGCCGTGCCAGGACGCCCTGGAGGGACTGGTTGGAGACGTAGTCGAGCCGGCCCACCCGGCTCGTGTCCCACAGGGCCCGCGTCCAGTAGAAGCGCGAGGCGTCCGGGGCGACCAGGGCGGCGAAGGCGGTGGCGGCCGCCGCCACGGCCGTCGCCACCGCCGCCGCCCGCCATCGGCGGGTGACCAGCAGCAGGCCGATGAAGAGCGCGGGCGTGAGCTTGACGGCCGCCGCCAGACCGATGCCGACCCCGGCCCGGCGGGTCCGCCCGGACGCGAGCAGCCCGGCGTCGACGAGCACCAGGGCCAGCAGCAGCAGATTGACCTGGCCGAAGCTGAAGGTGTCCCGCAGCGGTTCGAAGAGCGCGAGCAGGCAGCCGGTGAGGCCCGCTCCGTACCAGCCGTACCGCCGCCACCGGGGTCCGACGCACACCCGTACGGCGAGCGCCAGCGCCGCCAGGTCGAGCAGCAGCGCGATCACGACCGCGGTGCGCAGCCCGACCAGCGCCATCGGCAGCATGACGACGGCCGCGAACGGAGGATAGGTGAACCCGTACGGCGTGCCCGGCACCCGGTAGTCGTAGACCCGGCCCCCGCCGTGGATCCAGCTGTCGACGGTGCCGTGGTAGACGCGCAGGTCGAACCAGTCGCGCAGCAGCGGCACCGTCGCGGTGAAGACGGTGACGACGACGGCGAGCGCGAGGAGCACCAGGAGGCGACCGCGGTCGGTGCGGGACAGCCTCACCCCGCGTACATCACCTGGTCTCACGCCGTACGTCCCAGGGCGGTCGGCGCCTGTGCCGCGAGCCGGGCCTGCCACAGCACGACCACGGCGAGCGCGCCGCCGGAGACGGCCAGGACCAGACGGCCGGTGTCGGCGGGCCCCCCGTCGGGCAGGACCGCGAGGGCGAGGACGCCCGCCACCGCCGCCGTTCGGTGGCGTACGAGGGTGTCGGGGGCCGCCGCCGCGATGAGGAACAGGCCCCACAGCGCGTACCAGGGGCGGATCGCCGGTCCGAGGGCGGCCACCGTGGCGAGGCTCAGCCCGAGCGCGTACACCGGGCGCGGACGCAGCCGCCACCAGATGACGACGAGGGCGGCAGCGGTGGCCGCGAGGCCCAGCACGTGCCAGACCGGCACCGCCCAGGGCGCCAGGCCGCTGCCCAGGCTCTCCAGGAGAGCACGGGTGGCGCGGCCCAGCAGGCTGGTGAGCGCCCAGTTGTGCGCGGAGACCGGCGTGTCGAGGGCGGATATCCAGCCGTAACCGGTGCCCGCGGCGGCGGTCGCCACGACCGTGGTGACCGCCGCCGCCGTGGCCGTGGCCAGCAGGGTCCGGACCGGGCGCCGGCCCGCGCGCAGGGACAGGACCACGATCGCCACGAGACCCAGCGCGGCCGGCGCCTTGACCAGGGCGGCCAGGGTGACCAGCACCGCCCCGGGCACCGGGCGCCGGCCGAGCGCGGCCACCAGCCCGGCGCCGAGCAGGCCCAGCATGATCGCGTCGTTGTGGGCGCCGGCCACCAGGTGCAGCAGCACCAGCGGATTGAGCGCGCCCAGCCAGAGCGCGGCGGCCGGGTCGGCTCCGCTGTGCCGGGCCAGGCGCGGCAGGGCGGCCGTCATGAGCGCCACCCCCGCCAGCGCGAGACAGCGCATACCGATCAGCCCGGCCGGGAGGGCGCCCCGGGTCAGCCCGGACAGGGCGGCGGCCACGGCGAGGAAGACCGGGCCGTACGGGGCGCCGGTGTTCCGCCACAACGGGGCGACCTCGTCGGCGAGCGGACCGCCGAGCCGGGCCGGACCGTGCGCGTACACGTCGAGATGCGCGTCCACCATGGCGCCCTGCGCCAGATAGCTGTAGACGTCCCGGCTGAACAGCGGCGGCGCGATCAGCAGGGGCGCCGCCCAGACGACGAGGACCAGGACGAGGGCGCGGGGGGCGGGCGGATCCGCGCCGCGCACCAGCGTGCCCAGCAGGATCCAGGCCGCGGTCAGCAGCACCAGCCCGAAGTACACGCCGACCAGGCCGAGTACGGCGTGCGCCGAGGACGGGGCCAGGAGTTCCCGGGCGGGCAGCGCGCCGGCCGTCTCGCCGCCGAGCGCGAGACAGGCGGTTCCGGCCAGGCCCAGAACCTGACAACGACGGAGATCGACGGGAAGGGCCTTGGTCAGCACCCTGTCATCGTGTCGGCGCCGGGTGACCGCGGAACGACATCGCGCCTGCCTGGCGGCGGCCTGCGCATGACCGGCGCGTGAGGCGGGAGCGGGGCGGGAACCGGAGCGGGAACCGGGGAGAGGTTCAGAACACCGACACGCCGGTCAGGGTCGTGAACCGGTCGAGGGCGGCCACTCCCGCCACCGAGTTGCCGCGTTCGTCCAGCCCCGGGCTCCACACGCACAGTGTGCAGCGGCCCGGTACGACGGCGATGATGCCGCCGCCCACCCCGCTCTTGCCGGGCAGGCCGACCCGGTAGGCGAAGTCCCCGGCCGCGTCGTAGGTGCCGCAGGTCAGCATCACGGCGTTGACCTGCTTGGCCTGGCTGCCGGTGAGCAGCCGGGTGCCGTCGGCGCGGACGCCGTGCCGGGCCAGGAAGCCGGTGGCCAGGGCGAGGTCGGCGCAGGAGGCGGTGAGGGAGCACTGCCGGAAGTACTGGTCGAGGAGGACCGGCACCTCGTTGTCGATGTTGCCGTAGGACGCCATGAAGTGGGCGAGGGCGGCGTTGCGGTTGCCGTGCGCGGCCTCGGAGGCGGCCACCTCCTCGTCGAAGCCGAGGGTGGGGTTGCCGCTCTCCGCGCGCAGGAAGCCGAGGAGTTCGCCCGAGGCGTCCCCCGTACGGGTCTGCAGCCGGTCGGTGACGACCAGCGCGCCCGCGTTGATGAAGGGGTTGCGCGGAATGCCGTTCTCGTATTCCAGCTGGATCAGGGAGTTGAAGGGGTTGCCCGAGGGTTCGCGGCCCACGTGCTCCCAGAGTTCGTCGCCCTCGCGGGCCAGGTCCAGGGCGAGGGTGAAGACCTTGGTGAGCGACTGCGTGGAGAACGGCACCCGCCAGTCCCCCACGCCGTACACCGTGCCGTCCGGCTCCGCGACGGCCATGCCGAAGCGGCGCGGGTCGCAGGCCGCGAGCGCCGGGATGTAGTCGGCGGGGCGGCCCCGGCCCGGGGTGCGTTCGATCTCCTCGGCGATGCGCTCCAGGACCGGCTGGAAGACACGGGACGACGTCGTGGTCATGATCACCATTGTGCCTCCGCGCCGGTCCCTGCGCGTGGTCGCGGATCGAGGGTGCCGGACGAGCGGGGTCAGGCGAGCGGTCCTCCGCTGCCCGCCAGGACCTCGGGGCGCAGCAGGGCGGTGAGCCGCTCCGCGGGCAGCAAACCCTTCTCCAGGACGAGTTCGGCGACTCCGCGACCGGTGGCGAGGGCCTCCTTGGCGATGTCGGTGGCCGCCGTGTACCCGATGTGCGGGTTGAGGGCGGTGACCAGGCCGATGGAGTTCTCGACGCTCGCGCGCAGCGCCTCGGTGTTGGCCGTGATGCCGTCCACGCAGCGCTCGGCGAGGGTGAGGCAGGCGGCGCGCAGGTGGGTGACGGACTCCGACAGGGAGTGCAGGATGATCGGCTCGAAGGCGTTGAGCTGGAGCTGTCCGGCCTCGGCGGCCATGGTGATGGTGACGTCGTTGCCGATCACTTCGAAGGCGACCTGGTTGACGACCTCGGGTATCACCGGGTTGACCTTGCCCGGCATGATGGACGAACCGGCCTGCACGGGCGGCAGGTTGATCTCGCCGAGCCCGGCACGCGGCCCCGAGGACAGCAGCCGCAGGTCGTTGCAGCTCTTGGAGAGCTTGACCGCGACGCGCTTGAGCACGCCGGACATCTGGACGAACGCGCCGCAGTCCTGGGTGGCTTCGACCAGGTTGGCCGCGGTGACCAGCGGCAGCCCGGTGATCTCGGCGAGGTGGCGGCGGGCGGCCTCGGCGTATCCGGGCGGGGCGTTGAGTCCGGTCCCGATGGCCGTGGCGCCCAGGTTGATCTCATGGATCAACTGGACCGCCTCGTCAAGACGGTTGCGGTCCTCGTCGATCATGACGGCGTAGGCCGAGAACTCTTGACCGAGCGTCATCGGCACCGCGTCCTGCAACTGTGTACGGCCCATCTTGAGCACGTCACGGAACTCGACGGCCTTGCGGGCGAAGGCGTCCTGGAGGACGGCCATGGCCTTGAGCAGGCCCCGCACGGCGAAGACGGTGGCCACCTTGACCGCGGTGGGGTAGACGTCGTTGGTCGACTGGCCGAGGTTGACGTCCTCGTTGGGGTGCAGGTACCGGTAGTCGCCCTTCGCGTGCCCGAGCAGCTCCAGCGCGCGGTTGGCGACGACCTCGTTGGCGTTCATGTTGGTCGAGGTGCCCGCGCCGCCCTGGACGACGTCGACGACGAACTGCTCGTGCAGCTTCCCCGCGCGGATCTCGCGGCAGGCGGCGACGATGGCGGCCGCCTTGTCCCGCGCGAGCAGGCCGAGCTCCTCGTTGGCGAGGGCGGCGGCCTCCTTGACGGCGGCGAGGGCGTCGATGAGATGCGGATAGGCGGAGATCGGCGTCCCGGTGATGGGGAAGTTCTCCGTGGCGCGCAGGGTGTGGACGCCCCAGTACGCGTCGGCCGGGACGTCCCGGTCTCCGAGCAGGTCGTGTTCGCTGCGGGTGACGGCGGCGGTCATGAGGGTGCGGCCTCTTTCCGAGGGTGAGGGTGGGGTGGAGCGGATGTCGTCCGGTGGGAAGGCGGCCGGCTCGGGCGGTACGGGGTGACGCCCGCCCGGGCCGGTCGCCGCACCCGCCCGGCGGTGACCGGACCGGTGGTTCGGGGTCGGCCGCGCGAGACGGCCGGGTTGCGGAGCGCCGCCGCCCGACGGCGGCGCCCGCCGACGCGGGGTGTGCCGGCGGACGGTCGGTCACCGGCGCGTGGGCGCGGCGCCGACGCGCGGCCGACGCCGGAGGGGTCTGCGGGCCGACCACGGCGGACGCCGGTGGGTGAACCTCAGGCATCCGGCCGCCCGCAGCCGGGCCCGGAGCGGGACACGCGACGGGCGACGCTCCCCCGGCGCCCGTGCGCGGCGCGGCCGGGGGGGCCGTTCGGCGCCCGCCCCCGCGCTGTCGCGGGCGAGGGCCAGGCCCGTCGGCCCCCGGCTGCCCGCCTGACCGGCGCGGTCGGACGGCAGGGCGCCCACAGGCGCCGGGCGCGGGCGCACCGGTCGTCGGCGCCCCTCAGGCGCAGGCGCGTGCGGTGACCGGGTCGAGCGCGCGGACCGGGCGGACACAGCCGACCGGTTCGCCGCCGCCGAGGAGCGGCTCGCCCGCGAACTCGGTGAGCAGGGCGGGGTCCACGCCGGCGCGGACGAGGGCGGCCGCGGCGACCGGGACGCGGGCGCGGTTCGCGCCGTCGGAGATCTTGACGGCGACGGCCCGGCCGTCCGGGAGCGCGGCGACCTCGACGCCCTCGAAGCCGTCCTTCGCCAGCAGCCCGGGCACGGCCCGCATCAGCGCGGCCACGTCCCGGCCGGAGCCGGAGGCCATCTCGGCGTGGTCGCGCATCGCGTCGGCCACGCGCGCCTCGGGGGTGCCGGGCGCGGAGGCGGTGACGCGGGCGGCGGCCCGGGCGAGGCCGTGCAGGGAGACCGAGAACAGGGGGGCGCCGCAGCCGTCGACGGTGACCCGTGCGATCCGCTGGCCCGTCAGGTCCTCGACGATCTCGGCGATCGCCTGCTGGAGCGGGTGCTTCGGGTCGAGGTAGTCGTCCAGGGACCAGCCGTTGAGCCGGCAGGTGTAGAGCATGGCCGCGTGCTTGCCGGAACAGTTCTGGGCCACGCGGGAGGGCGCGCGGCCCTCGCGTATCCACGCGTCGCGGACGGCCGGGCCGTACGGCAGGTCCGCGACGTTGCGCAGGTCGTCCTCCGAGACGCCCGCCAGCTCGAGGATCCGCCGGGTCCCGGCGAGGTGGCGTTCCTCGCCGGAGTGACTGGCGGCGGCGAGCGAGAGCAGCTCGCCGTCGAGCGGCAGCCCGGCCCGCACCATGGCGACGGCCTGGACGGGCTTGAGCGCGGAGCGCGGGTAGAAGGCGGCCTCGACGTCGCCGAGCTGGAGCTCGATCTCGCCGCCCGCGCCGAGGACGACGACGGAACCGTAGTGGATGCCCTCGGTCACCCCGCCGCGGACGAGGTGGGCGACGGGGGCGTGGAGGGGTTCGCGGATCGCGGGGGCGTCGGCGAGGGAACTGCTGTACATCACTGCCTGCATCACTGGTGGGTGGTCGGCGGCCGGCGGCGGGGTCACGCGTCGGCCTCGGACGAGGTGCGCGCGAGGTTGCGGCGGACGGCGTACCACCCGGCGACCAGCGCGGCGACGATCAGCGGCAGGCACAGCACGGTGGTGCGTCCGGCGCCGCCGTCGGCGTACATGAGGAACAGGACCGAGACGAGGAAGAACAGCGTCACGAGTTCGGTCCAGGGGGAACCCGGCAGCCGGTAGTCGGGCCGGGTCAGCTCGCCCCTCTCGGTCTTCTGCCAGAAGAGCAGGTGACAGATCATGATCATGCCCCAGGTGGACAGGATGCCGAGCGCGGCGAAGTTCAGCACGATCTCGAAGGCGTCCGCCGGGACCACGAAGTTGAGGCCGACACCCAGCACACAGATGCCGCTGGTGAGCAGGATGCCGCCGTAGGGGACCTGGCTGCGGCTCATCACGCCGGTGAACTTCGGCGCGGAGCCGGACACCGCCATGGAGCGCAGGATGCGGCCGGTGGAGTACAGGCCGGAGTTGAGCGAGGACATGGCGGCGGTCAGCACGACGAGGTTCATCACACCGCCCGCCGCGGGGATGCCGATGCGGGACAGGACCGTCACGAAGGGGCTCTCGCCGGACGTGTACTTGTTCCAGGGCAGCAGCATGGAGAGCAGGACCACCGAGCCGACGTAGAACAGACCCACGCGCCACATGATCGAGTTGATGGCCTTCGGCATGATCTTCTCGGGGTTCTCGGTCTCACCGGCGGCGACGCCGACCAGCTCGACGGAGGCGTAGGCGAAGACGACGCCCTGGATGATCAGCAGCATGGGCAGCAGGCCGCTGGGGAAGATGCCGCCGTTGTCGGTGATCAGGGACGGGCCGGGGGTGGCGCCGTCCACCGGGTGCCGGGTGACCAGCAGGAAGATGCCGATGCACATGAAGATCACCAGTGCGCTGACCTTGACGATGGCGAACCAGAACTCCAGTTCGCCGAAGATCTTCACCGAGATCAGGTTCACGGTGAGGACCACCGCCAGGGCGATGAGCGCGATCACCCACTGGGGTATGTCGGAGAACATGCCCCAGTAGTGGGTGTAGGTGGCCACCGCGGTGATGTCGGCGATGCCGGTGGTGGCCCAGTTCAGGAAGTACATCCAGCCGGCCGTGTACGCGCCCTTCTCGCCCATGAACTCGCGGGCGTAGGACACGAAGGCGCCGGACGAGGGCCGGTAGAGGACCAGTTCGCCGAGGGCGCGCACCACGAGGAAGGCGAAGACTCCGCAGACCGCGTAGGCGATGAAGAGGGACGGTCCCGCGTCGGCGAGCCGCCCGCCGGCGCCGAGGAAGAGCCCGGTGCCGATGGCCCCGCCGATGGCGATCATGTTGACGTGGCGGGACTTCAGCGACTTGCTGTAGCCCTCGTCTCCGGCGTCGACGTGACGGGTCGAGGGGCGCGTCTCGTCTTTGAGGTGCTGGTCGCTCACGCCGCGGGTCCGCCTTCCAGGGGAGGGTCCGTGCGCGGGGCGCGCACGATGTCGGTGAGGGTCGTCTCGACGCGGTCGAGGTGGTGGCTCATGGCCTCCACCGCGTCGGGCTCGGAACCGTCGATCAGCGCCTCGACGATCGCCCGGTGCTCGCGGTTGGACTGCTCGCGCCGTCCGCCCAGTTCGTTGAGGAAGGCCGACTGACGCGCCAGTGCGTCCCGGATCTCCTCGATGACCCGGCGGAACACCGGGTTCTGGGCGGCCTCGGCCACGGCCAGGTGGAAGAGGGTGTCCATCGCGACCCAGGCGGTGGTGTCCGTCTCCCGCTCCATGCGGTCGAGCAGGTGCGCCAGGTGGTCCAGGTTCTCCGGGGTGCGGCGCAGCGCCGCGTATCCGGCGACCGGGACCTCCACGTGCCGGCGCACCTCGAGCAGATCGCTGGCCGCGTAGTCGCCGAAGGTGGGGTCCTCCACGGTGTTCGCGATCACAAAGGTGCCTTTGCCCGTCTTGGCGACGGTCAGGCCCATCGTCTGCAGGGCGCGCAGGGCTTCCCGCAGGACGGGCCGGGACACCTCGAGGGTGCGGCACAGCTCCGCCTCGGAAGGGAGCTTGTCACCGATGGCGTAGCGGCCGCGTTCGATGGCGTCGCGGAGGTGGGTGAGTACCGCTTCCATCGCGCTGACGCGACGCGGCCCCGCACCACCTGTCTGGCTGTCTGACAGGTTCACGGAAGTGATACTCCGGGTGCGTTGCCGCCGCTGTCAAGACGGTCCGTGAAAGAAAAAATTCAGGGGGCGGGGAGCCTGAAAGGCGCTTTCCGCCCCCTGCGGGGACGACGAGGGGATGCGACCGGCTGGCCGCCGGCCGGTTCCCCGGGGCGGTCAGCTGTCGAGGACCCCGGCGGCCAGCAGGCCGAACAGCGCCACCCCGACGACCAGCCGGTAGACGACGAACGCGTTGAAGGAGTGCTTGGCGACGAACTTCAGCAGCCAGGCGATGGAGGCGTAGGCGACCACGAAGGACACCGCCGTGCCGACGGCCAGCGGCGCCGCCCCGGCGCCGGTGCCCAGCGCGTCCTTCAGCTCGTAGATGCCCGCCCCGGTCAGGGCGGGGATGCCGAGGAAGAACGACAGCCTGGTGGCGGCCACCCGGTCCAGGTCGAGCATGAGCGCGGTGGACATGGTGGCGCCGGAGCGGGAGAAGCCGGGGAAGAGCAGCGCGAGGATCTGCGAACTGCCGACCAGCATCGCGTCCTTGAACGAGGTGTCGTCCTCGCCGCGCTTGTGGCGGCCCATCTGGTCGGCCGCCCACATCACGCCGCTGCCCACGATCAGGGAGCCCGCGACCACCCACAGCGAGGCCAGCGGGCCCTCGATGAGCGGCTTGGCGGCGAGGCCCACCACGACGATCGGGATCGTCGCGTAGATCACCCACCAGGCGAACTTGTAGTCGTGGTGGTGACGCTCCTCACGGCTGCGCAGACCGCGGAACCAGGCCGAGACGATCCGCACGATGTCCTTGCGGAAGTACACCAGCACGGCGGCGATCGCCCCGACCTGGATCACGGCCGAGAACCCGACCACGGCGTCGTCGTCGACCGGGATGCCCATCAGCCCCTCGGTGATCTTCAGATGGCCGGTGGAGGAGACGGGGAGGAACTCGGTCACTCCCTCGACGGCTCCGAGGACGACGGCTTGGCCGACGGAGATGGCGCTCATGGAATCCAGTTCTGAGGAGACGGATCGGTCGACAGCGTGGTGGACGCTCCGGTGTCGTACACAGTCCTACCAGGCGCGGAGCGGGCCGGACCGGCTACGACCACGCCCACTGGCCTATCGCGACTCCGGCGGACGCGGCACCGATGCCCGCCACCACGCTCGCGGCGGCATTGACGGCGGCGTAGAGGCCCGCGCCGGTCTCGGCCAGTCGCAGCGTCTCGTACGAGAACGTCGAGTACGTCGTCAGCGCCCCGCAGAATCCCGTGCCCAGGAACAACCGCAGGTCGGGACCGACGGTGGCGGCGCCGGTCAGGGCGCCGAGGATCAGACAGCCGCTGATGTTGACGACGAAGGTACCCCAGGGGAAGAGCGCGTCGCGCCGGGCCTGCACCGCGCGGTCGGTCAGGTAGCGGAGCGGGGCGCCGATCATGCCGCCGACGACGACCACCAGCCAGTTCACAACGACTTCTTACCCTCCATGTCCGAATCGCCCCGGTTCTCGGTCCGGATGCCGCCTCGGACCGCGCCCTGGCCCCCCGCCCGGGCGGTCCCGCCCCGGCCGACGTACCGGATGACCTCGCAGGGATCGAGGATCACCATGCCCTCCGTGACCAGCTCGTCGAGTTCGGGCAGGAAGGCCCGCACCCGCTCCTCGGTGTCCACGACCACGATCGCGACCGGCAGGTCCTCGCTGAGCGAGAGCAGCCGGGAGGTGTGGATCAGCGAGGAGGCGCCGAAGCCCTCGATGCCCCGGAAGACGCTGGCTCCCGCGAGACCGGCCGCGTGGGCGCGGTGCACGATCTCCGTGTAGAGGGGCTTGCGGTGCCAGGTGTCGTTCTCGCCGACGAAGACGGTCAGCCGCAGGGCACTTCCGGTCAGTCTCGTCATCGCTGCCTCCACAGGAGAACGCGGCGGGTGGCCGTGGCCGCCAGCCAGACCGCGAGGAGCGCCGCGAGCAGGGTCGCGGCGAGGTAGGCCAGGGCCGTGCCGGGACGGTCCTCGCCGAACAGCTTGCGGATGTCGACGGCGTACGTCGAGAAGGTGGTGAACCCGCCCAGCACCCCGGTGCCGAAGAAAGGGCGCACGAGCCGGTGGGTGGTGACCGCCTCGGTGATCACCACCAGGAAGACACCGATCACGGCACAGCCGACGACGTTCACCCAGAAGGTCGTCCAGGGGAAGCCGCCGGACTGCGTGGGCCACCACAGCGAGGCCGCGTACCGGGCGACGGCGCCGATCCCGCCGCCGACGGCCACGACGGCGACCACCGGGAGCTGACCCGTCCCGGTGGCCCTCCGTACCGCGCCGGCGCGGAGGCTGTCGGCCTCCGGAACTGTCATGTCGTACGTCTCCTGCCCGGGGCCGGACCGTCCCGCCTCATCGGAGTGATCACCACCGGCACCAGCGTAACGCCGCCGCTACGTGCCCACGGGCGCCTCGCAGACCGCGATGCCGCGCTCGTGGAGACTGCCCAGGACCAGCCGGCCGCCGGTCTCGCAGACGCTGGTGACCATGCGGAACCCCGAGCGGCGGCGGGTGAGGTGGTGGACGATCCGGCCGTCGTCGTCGACCGCCAGCACCCCCGTCGTGCCGGACGGGCGGTACGGCACGTGCAGGGCGAGGCGAGCGGCGCGGCGGCGTACGGCGGGACCGGCGCGGTGCAGGAGGTCGAGCGGGGGGACGCGCGGGCCGGCCAGCGCCACCCAGACCGGGCCGCCGGGCGCGCCGCGCCAGAGGTTGTCCGGGAACCCCGGCAGCTGCTCGACAAGGGGTTCGGCCGTGCCGGCCCCAGGGCCGGTGAGCCGGTAGCGGGTGAGCCGGCGGGCCCCGGTCTCGGCGACGATCAGGAAGGAGTCGTCGGCGGCGCGCGCGAGACCGTTGGCGAACTGCAGCCCCTCCAGGACGACTTCGGCCTCCCGGGCGCCGGGGTCGAGGCGCAACAGGCGTCCGGTGCCGGTGTGTTCGACGAGGTCGCCGATCCAGTCGCGCAGGGGGTGGACCCGGCTGGACACGGTGAAGTAGACGGTTCCGTCGGGCAGCGCGACGGCGTTGCTGCAGAAGCGCAGCCGCTCCCCCGCCGCCGACTCGGTCAGGACGCGGACGTTGCCGGGGCCGCCGTCGGGGTCGACGCGCAGCAGCGCGCCGTCGGCGCAGCACACCAACAGGTCGCCGTCCGGTAGGAGTTCGAGGCCCAGCGGACGGCCGCCGATCTCGGCGACGTGCTCGATCCGGGCGGCGGGCGGGTCGTCCAGACCGTCGACACGCAGGATCCGCCCGTCCGACACCCCGGTCAGCACCCGCCCTCTGGGGTCGGCGACGACGTCTTCGGGACCGTGCCCGGGGAGGGTGATGAACCTGAGGGGGACGAGAGGCGTCCTACGGTCCATATGGGCCGCCCTTCTTGAGGAGGCGGCCATCCTCCCAGGCGGGCACGGTGTCGACGGGGCGTGGCGATGGTCCTTTGCCGGGCCTTTCCGGAGGGTGGGATCTCCGTTCCCCGGCGCCCCTTCCCGAAGTCCCCTACCACCCCTTCTCGAACATGCGCGCCACTTCGGCGATGCGCATCTCGTCGCGCCGGTAGTAGGTGCGGCGCCTGATCCGCTTGGCGCGCAGCACACCGATGCCGGCGAGCAGGCTGAGGTGGGTGCCCGCCACCTGGCGGCCCACGCCCAGCTTCGCCGCGACGACGTCCGCCGTGACGCCGTCCTCGACGAGGTCGCCGTGCCGCTGCGGCGGGAAATGCCGAGCCGGCTCCTTCAGCCACTCCAGTATTTCCAGTCGCCTCTCACTGACGGGAGTCCTCAGCATCGTCGTGCCCTCCGTCCCTGTGGTCGGGGCTCCCCCGGTACCGCGTCGTCCCACTGTTCCGCAGCCGGGGCCGCCGTGTCCCGGACTCCGCGAGCCTTGGCCGGGATCGAACACCCTTGCCACACAAGGGCGTTCGCGCTAACTGCGGGTGAAGGGCCGGAGGCCCGGCCGCGGGTGCGGCCGGGCCTCCGGTTCGGGAGTGCGGGGCGGATCAGCGGTGGCTGAACCACGACATGGAGGACAGGGCCTTGTCGTCGTAGCCGAACAGGGCCTGGTTCTCCCAGCCGTTGCCGGAGGTGGCGTCGGTCGGGTCCCAGCCGTTGCCGGTGACCGCGGTCCAGGTGGACTCCCAGTAGAAGAGGCCGAGCCCGCGGCCGTTCGGGACGGCCTCCACGATGCTCGCCACGTCGTTCATCCACCGGGTCTGGCCGGCGACGGTCGCCGGGTAGCCGGAGACCAGTTCGCTCGAGAGGTCGATGATGTTCTCGGTCGAGTCCTCGCTGTCCAGCCGGAAGGGGTACGCCGTCTCGGCGACGAACACCGGCTTGGCGTAACGGGAGGCGGCGTCGTCGAGGGTGGTCTGGAAGTCGGCGAGCGTGCCGTGCCAGTACCCGTAGTACGACAGGCCGATGACGTCGAACTTCACGCCGTTGGAGACCGCGTTGTCGAACCACCAGCGGGTGCCGGCCAGGTCACCGCCCTTGGCGAGGTGCAGCGCCACGCTCGTACCGGAGTTGACGGCCTTGACCGCGTCGTAGCCGGAGTTGAGCAGTCCGGCGAGCTGCGACCAGTTGTCGGTGGAACCCGTGGACCACAGCATGCCGCCGTTGATCTCGTTGCCGACCTGCACCATGTCGGCGGTGGTGCCCTGCGCCTTGAGGGCGTTGAGGACGTCGTAGGTGTGGTTGTAGACGTCCGTCTTCAGCCGGCTGTACGAGTGTCCCGCCCACGCGGCGGGCACGGTCTGCGCCCCCGGGTCGGCCCAGGTGTCCGAGTAGTGGAAGTCCACCAGGAGCTTCGTGCCCTGCGCCTTGATGCGCTTGGCGGCCGCCAGGACCCGCGCCTTGTTGTTGTAGCCGTCGGCGGGGTTCACCCAGACCTTGACGCGCGCGTAGTTCTGCCCGGCGTTCTTCAGGACGGCGAGCGCGTCCTGGGTGGTGCCGGAGCTGTTCTTGTAGACGCCGCCGAGGGCCTCGCTCTTGATGAGCGACGACACGTCCGAGCCCTTGACGGACAGGCCGGTGGAGCCCGACGCGAAGGTCAGGTCGTCGACGTTGATCCAGTTCCCGGCGTTGGCGTCGGAGTTGACGCTGATCGTGCACTGGTTGTTCGTCACCGCGATGGAGGTGACGATGCGGATCCAGCCGCTGGAGGACACCGGCAGGGCGGTGCGCTGCTCGGCGCTGCCGCAGTTCTTCAGCGCGATGTAGGCGGAGTTCTGGCCGCCGCCGGAACGCACCCAGGCGGTGAGCGTGTAGGTCCCGTTGGAGAGGCCGGACAGGTACTGGTACGTCTCGACCTTGTAGGCGGAGGCCGAGTAGTGCGAGAGGCGGTAACCGCCCGTGTGGCCGCCGGACTCGGTGTAGGAGGCGGCGTTCTGGCCGGCCGCCGAGTACGTCGTCCAGCCGGACGGTGCCGCGGTGCCGGCGCCGTCGGTCTCGAAGCCGCCGTTGGTCAGCGTGGTGGCCGCCTGCGCGCTCGGTGCGGGCAGGACGGTGAGGGCGAGCCCCGCGGCGAGCGGCAGCAGCAGGGTCCTGAGCGTGCGTCTGGGATGGAACATCGTCGTCCGTCGTCCCTTCGACATGTTGGATGGGGATTCCCTCGTGGGGCGAGGGCCCCCTCCGCCCGCGGCTCGCGGCTCCACGGGCGAAGGGGGAGTCGGCTCAGCCGTCGAGTCGTACGACCCGTACGGCTCCCGCCGGGACCGCGAGGCGGCCGGCGGCGCGTTCGCCCGTCAGCAGTTCGGTGCCGGAGCTCTCCAGCGGCACCTTGGCGTCGGCCGTGGTGTGGTTGATCGCGAAGAGGTAGCTGCCCGTCCCGCCGGAGCGGCGCACGACCTCCACGTCGCGCGGCAGGTCGGCGCGCGGGGCGATCGCCGCGTCCTCGGCCGCCCGGCCGAGCAGCGCGTCCAGGCCCTCGGGGCCGAGGCGGGTGGAGACGTACCAGGCGGTGCCCTCGCCGAGCCGGTGCCGGGTGACGGCCGGGTGGCCGGCGGTGAGGCCGTCGGCGTAGGTCCACACGGTCTCGGCGCCGCGCGGCACGACGAACTCCGTCCACACGTCGCCGGCGAGCTCGCCGCCGGGGCCGGTGACGCGCACGCTCTCGCCCTGGAGCAGCGGCGAGAACTCCTCGACCGTCAGGCCCAGTACGTCGCGCAGCGCGCCGGGGTAGGCGCCCTCGTGGACGGCGTCGTGCTCGTCGACGATGCCGGAGAAGTACGACACGACCAGGGTGCCGCCGCCGGCGACGTAGTCCCTGAGGTTGTTCCCGGCCGCCTCCGTCATCAGGTACAGGGCGGGCACCACGACCATCGGGTAGCGCGTGAGGTCGGCCTCGGGATGCGCGAAGTCGACGGTGAGGTGGCGGTCGTAGAGGGCCTCGTAGAAGGCGTCGGCCCGCTCGCGCGGGTCGGCGTCCTCGCTGGGCCGCCAGTCGAGGTTCTGCGCCCACCAGGAGTGCCAGTCCCACAGGACCGCGACGTCGGCGTCGGTGCGGGTGCCGCGGATCGGGCCGAGCGAGTCGAGGGAGGCGCCGAGTTCGACGACCTCGCGCCACACGCGGGTGCCGGTGCCGCCGTGCGGGACCATCGCCGAGTGGAACTTCTCGGCGCCGCGCCGGGACTGCCGCCACTGGAAGAACATGGCGCCCTCGGAACCGCGGGCCACGTGGGCCAGGGAGTTGCGGGCCATCTGGCCGGGTGCCTTGGCGGGGTTGCGCGGCTGCCAGTTGACGCCCGAGGTGGAGTGCTCCAGAAGGATCCAGGGGGCGCCGGCGGCGACGGAGCGGGTGAGGTCGGCGGCCATCGCGAGGTTGACGTGGGTGCGGCGGCCGTCGGTGATCAGGTAGTGGTCGTTGGTGACGATGTCGACCTCGCGGCCCCAGGCCCAGTAGTCGACCGAGTCGCACTGGCTGAGGGCGGTCATGAAGTTGGTCGTCACCGGGAGGCCCGGCGCGAGGCGGTGCAGGATGTCCCGCTCCGCGCAGAAGTTCTCGCGCATGGTGGCGTCGGCGAAGCGCCGGTAGTCCAGCGCCTGTCCCGGGTTGCCCACGGTCGGGGTCGTGCGCGGCGGGTTGACGTCCTCGAAGCTCGCGTAGCGCTGGCCCCAGAAGGCGGTGCCCCAGGCCTCGTTGACCGCGGCGACGGTGCCGTACGTGGTCTCCAGCCAGCGGCGGAAGTGGGCGGCGCAGGAGTCGCAGTAGCAGGCGGAGACGGGCACACCGTACTCGTTGTGCACGTGCCACATCGCCAGCGCCGGGTGGTCGCCGTAGCGCTCGGCGAGGCGCGTGGTGATGTTCGCCGCGGCGGCGCGGTAGTCCGCGTTGCTGTGGCACAGCGCGCCGCGGGAGCCGAACTCGTAGCGCACGCCGTCGGCGGACACGGGCAGCGCGTCGGGATGGTTTCGGTAGAACCAGACCGGGGGCGCGACGGTGGGGGTGCCGAGGTCGACGCGGATGCCGTTGTCGTGCAGCAGGCCGAGGACGCGGTCCAGCCAGCCGAAGTCGTACTCCCCGGGCGAGGGCTCCAGCAGGGCCCAGGAGAAGATCCCGACACTCACCATCGTGACGCCGGCCTCGCGCATCAGCCGGACGTCGTCCTGCCAGACGCTTTCCGGCCACTGCTCGGGGTTGTAGTCCCCACCGAAGGCGAGCCGGGTGAGGCCCTTGGGGTTGGTCTCCGGCATGGATGTCTCCCGTTTAGTCGATCATTTGGGAACGTGCACACACAGCGGCGGCGTTCGGAGACCAACATAACCGCACAGCAACAACCATTGACAAGTGTCCGGGATGTTTCTCTACTGTGAACGCTCACAGACAGCAGAGCAGCTTCTCGCGACGGGCGGGGAGCCCGCTCCTGCGATCGCATGGCAGGTTTTCGCACCGGGCGAAGACCCAGGTCAGGGGAGAGATCCATGCCCAACACGAAGCGCCGGCGGCTCGTTGTCAGAAGTGCGGCTGCCACCCTCGCCGTCGCCCTCGGCGCCACCGCACTCACCGCCTGCGGCTCGTCCGACGAGGACAGCGCCGAGTCCGGTCCTGTCTCGCTCACGTACTGGACGTGGACGCCCGGTATGGACAAGGTCGTGGACCTGTGGAACAAGGGCGAGGGCAAGAAGGACCAGATCACCGTCACGGTGAAGAAGCAGGCGTCCGGCGACACGCTGGTCACCAAGATCCTCACCGCGCACAAGGCCGGCAAGGGTCCCGACCTGGTCCAGGCCGAGTACCAGGCACTCCCGACACTGGTCAGCAACGACGCGCTGGCGGACATAGCGAAGAACGTCGGCGACGCGAAGGCCAAGTTCGCCGACGGTGTCTGGCAGCAGACGACGCTGGGCACGGACGCCGTCTACGCGGTGCCGCAGGACATCGGCCCGATGATGTTCTACTACCGCGCGGACCTCTTCGAGAAGTACGGCCTGACGGTCCCCACGACCTGGGAGCAGTTCGCGGCGACCGCCCGGACGCTGAAGGAGAAGGCTCCGGACACGGACCTCACCACCTTCTCCGCCAACGACTCCGGTCTCTTCGCGGGCCTCGCCCAGCAGGCCGGCGCCAAGTGGTGGACCACCTCCGGCGACAAGTGGAACGTCGGCATCAACGACGCGGCCACCAAGAAGGTCGCCGACTTCTGGGGCGGCCTCGTCAAGGAGGGCGCCATCGACAACCAGCCGATGTACACCCCGGCCTGGAACAAGGCGCTCAACACCGGCAAGCAGATCGCCTGGGTCTCCGCCGTGTGGGCCCCCGGCACCCTGACCACCGCCGCGCCCGACACCAAGGGCAAGTGGTCCATGGCCCCGCTCCCCCAGTGGTCGAACAGCGAGGACGTCACCGGCAGCTGGGGCGGATCCTCCACCGCCGTGACGACGGACTCGAAGCACAAGGAGGCCGCCGCCCGGTTCGCCGCCTGGCTGAACACCGACGGCGACGCCCTGAACGCCCTGGCCAAGGAGAGCGGCATCTACCCGGCCTCCACCTCCGCCCAGCTCAGCGGCGCCTTCACCACCCCGCCGGACTACTTCTCGAACCAGGCGGACTTCTACACCACGGCCGCCAGGATCGCGAAGACCACGGCGCCCTCGGCCTGGGGCCCGAACGTCAACGTCGCCTACACGACCTTCAAGGACGCGTTCGGCGCCGCCGCGAAGGACAAGTCGGACTTCTCCGCCGCCCTGGACAAGATGCAGGCGGACACCGTCGCCGACATGAAGAAGCAGGGCTTCGAGGTCTCCGAGTGACCACCGCACACCGCCGGAGGGCGTACGGGGTCAAGGGGGCCCCGTACGCCTTCCTCCTCCCCGCGGCGATCCTCTTCGCCCTGTTCTTCGCGCTGCCCATCGGATACGCGATGTGGCTCAGCTTCCGCAAGGTGCACGTCTCCGGCCTGGGCCTCGGCTCGGGTGCGCGCAAGGAGGTCTGGGCCGGCCTCGAGAACTACACCGCCGCCCTCACCGACAGCGAGCTGCTCGACGGCGCGCTGCGCGTCCTCGGCTACGGCTGCATCGTCGTCCCGGTGATGCTGGGCCTGGCGCTGCTGTTCGCGCTGATGCTCGACTCCGAGAAGGTGCGGCTCACCTCGTTCACCCGGCTCGCGATCTTCCTGCCGTACGCCATCCCCGGCGTGGTGGCGGCGCTGCTGTGGGGATTCCTGTACCTCCCCGACGTCAGCCCCTTCTACTACGTGCTCGAGAAGCTGGGCATGCCGCAGCCGGACCTGCTGGACGGCGGTCCGCTGTACCTCGCCCTGTCGAACATCGCGGTCTGGGGCGGCACCGGCTTCAACATGATCGTCATCTACACCTCGCTGCAGGCCATCCCGGCCGAGGTGTACGAGGCGGCGAAGCTGGACGGCGCCACCCCGACGCAGATCGCGCTGCGGATCAAGATCCCGATGGTGGCGCCCTCGCTGGTGCTGACCTTCTTCTTCTCGATCATCGCCACGCTCCAGGTCTTCAACGAGCCGACCACCCTCAAGCCGCTCACCAACTCCGTCTCCACGACCTGGAGTCCGCTCATGAAGGTGTACCGGGACGCGTTCGGCACCGGGGACATCTACCAGGCGGCCGCCGAGGCCGTGATCATCGCTTTCGCCACGCTGGTGCTGTCGTTCGGCTTCCTGCGGGCCGCGAACCGCCGCAACAGGCGGGACGTCAGTCAGGGAGGGGCCCGATGAGTTCTCTTGCCGTCCACAAGGCCCCCTCGGCGGCCGGCGCCGCCGGCACCGCCCGCAGCCGTCCGCCGCTGCGCGGCCGGATCGCCCTCGTGCCGACGCTCACGCTGCTCCTGGGCGCCGTCTACTGCCTGCTCCCGGTGGCCTGGGTGGTGATCGCGTCCACCAAATCCGGCAGTGAGCTGTTCTCCACGTTCACGTTCCTGCCGGGCAGCGGCTTCACCGACAACGTGCACGACCTCAACGCCTACCGCGACGGCATCTACTGGCAGTGGATGACCAACTCCGGCCTGTACGCGGTGCTCGGCGCGCTGCTGTCGACCTGCGTGTCGGCGTTCAGCGGCTACGCGCTGGCGACGTACCGCTTCCCGGGCCGCGAGGCGCTGTTCAACGTGCTGCTCGCGGGCGTGCTGATGCCGCCGATCATCCTCGCCGTCCCCCAGTACCTGCTGATGGCGCAGGCGGACCTCACGGACTCCTACTGGTCCGTGCTGCTGCCGCAGATCCTCTCCCCGTACGGCGTCTACCTCTCGCGCATCTACGCGGCCGCGGCCGTGCCGGGCGACGTGGTCGAGGCCGGGCGGATGGACGGGGCGAGCGAGTGGCGGATCTTCACCCGGATCGCGCTGCCGATGATGGTGCCCGGCATGGTCACGGTGTTCCTGTTCCAGTTCGTGGCGATCTGGAACAACTTCCTGCTGCCGTACATCATGCTCAGCGACGACGAGAAGTTCCCGATCACGCTCGGCCTGTTCACGCTCCTCGAACAGGGCGCCAACACCCCGGCGCTCTACACGCTGGTGATCACCGGCGCCTTCCTCGCGGTGATCCCGCTGGTGGCGCTGTTCCTGGTCATTCAGCGGTTCTGGAGCCTGGATCTGCTGTCCGGAGCCGTAAAGTCATGACCATGAACAATGGTGCGGGGGGCCGGCGCAGACCGCCGACCATCCACGACGTGGCGCGGGAGGCGGGAGTCTCGCGGGGCACCGTCTCACGGGTGCTCAACGGTGGACACTACGTCAGCCCCAGCGCGGCCGAGGCGGTCAACGCCGCCATCCGCAAGACGGGTTACGTCGTGAACCGGCACGCCCGCTCCCTGATCACCGGCCGTTCCGACTCGGTGGGCTTCCTGCTGACGGAGCCCCAGGAGCGGTTCTTCGAGGACCCCAACTTCAACGTCCTGCTGCGCGGCTGTACGCAGGCGCTGGCCGCGCACGACATCCCCCTCCTGCTGATGATCGCCGGGACCGAGGACGAGCGGCGGCGCATCACGCGGTACATCACCGCCGGGCATGTCGACGGGGTGCTGCTGGTGTCCAGCCACTCCGGGGACCCGGTCGCCACGGAGCTGCGCGAGGCGGGCGTCCCGCTGGTCGCGTGCGGCAAGCCGATCGGCATCGGCTCCAAGGTGAGCTACGTGGCGGCCGACGACCGCGACGGCGCCCGGGACATGGTGCGCCATCTGCTGGCCCAGGGCCGCCGGCGGGTCGGCGTGGTCACCGGACCGCTGGACACCCCCGGCGGTGTGGAGCGGCTCGCGGGCTACCGTGAGGTGCTCGCCGAGGCGGGCGTCGACTACGACGAGCGGATCGTCGTCTCCGGTGACTACAGCCGGGCCAGCGGCGAGGCGGGCGGCGAGCGGCTGCTGGCGCAGGCGCCGGACCTCGACGCGGTGTTCGTCGCGTCCGACCTGATGGCGCAGGGCGTGCTGACGGCGCTGCACCGGGCCGGCCGGCGGGTGCCCGAGGACGTCGCGGTCGGCGGCTTCGACGACTCCCCCGCAGCCACCGCGGCCAGCCCCTCGCTCACCACGATCCGCCAGCCCTGGGACCGGATCAGCAACGAGATGGTCCGGGTGCTGCTCGCCCAGATAGGCGGCGAGGACCCGGCGGCGGTGATCCTGCCGACGGAGCTGGTCGAGCGGGAGTCGACGTGAGGAACCCCCGGGACCGCGCGCCGAAGCGGTCAGGATCGGAGAAGCCGTGAGCGGCTTCCCGGCCTAGCGTGAGCAGTGGGGAGCGACACGGACCCGTTCGCCCCTACCGCACCTCACCGAGGAGAACGCCATGAGCGCCGGCATGCAGACGATCATCTACCCCGTCAAGGACCTCGCCCGGGCGAAGGCCCTGTTCAGCGCGCTGCTGGAGGTCGAGCCGTACGCCGACGAGCCCTACTACGTCGGTTTCAAGGCCGCAGGGCAGGACATCGGTCTCGACCCGAACGGCCACGCGAAGGGCATGACCGGGCCGGTCCCCTACTGGCACGTCACGGACCTGCGCGAGCGGCTCGCGGCGCTGGTCGCGGCCGGGGCCGAGCTGCTGCAGGACGCGCAGGACGTCGGCGGCGGCAGGCTGATCGCCTTCGTGAAGGACGCGGACGGCAACCTGGTGGGGCTGCTCCAGGATCCGGCCGCCTGAGGCTCCCGGGGAACCGCTTGCACCCGCACTAGTTGCACACTCAATGATTCGCCTTTTTGGTGTTACCGTGCGGGTATGGCAGCGAAGACGGCCGGGGCGGGCCTCGAGGATCGGTGGCGGGACATCCTGTCGGTGCACGCGCGCACGATGTGCGAGATCGATCGCGCGCTGCACCCGCACGGCCTCGGAGCGAGTGACTTCGAAGTGCTCGACATCCTCGCCTCCGAGGCGCCCCGGGAGGGCGACCAGTGCCGGGTGCAGAACCTGGTCGGCCGGGTGCACCTCAGCCAGAGCGCGCTGTCCCGCCTCATCGGCCGGCTGGAGAAGGACGGCCTGGTGGAGCGCTCCGTCTGCGTGGAGGACCGGCGCGGGGTATGGGTGGCCCTCACCCGCAAGGGCCGCGACCTGCACACCGAGGTGCTGCCGCTCCAGCGGGCGGTGCTGGGCCGGATGCTGGCCGACTCCTAGGCCTCCCGGCTCCCCCGGCCCTCGGGGGAGCCCGATGCGGGAAGCGCCCGCGGGTCAGCGGACCAGCAGGGTGCGGACCCCTTCCGAGGTGAGCGTCAGCGGATGGTCGCCGGCCGCGTCGATGGACAGGGACAGCTCACCGGTCGGCCACTGCGCGGCGAGCGCGCCGAGCGGCACGAGCCGGTAGCGGGCGACCTCCGGCAGCAGATCCACCATCTCCGGTTCGGAGGTGAACACCGGCACCACGGGCGCGCCCCCGGGCTGTTCCAGGACGGGCAGCGCGACGGTGGCCGGATTGGTGATGTCCTCGTCCGTGGCGTCGTCGGGCACGGGCACGAGCACGTCGCAGTGCGCGAGCGTGTCCAGGGCGGCGGTGTCCTCGGTGTCCCGGGCCAGCGCGTCCAGCGCCAGCGCGGCGGGGTTGTCGGTGCGGTCGTGCGCGGGTGTCTCCATGACGGTCTCCCCTGGTAGCGGCGGTTCGGCCACGCGTACCCGACCGGCAGTGGCTCAATCCCCCCGCCGACGACCGAACCACCGACCCCCCTGCCTGTCGGCGGGTGGGGGCCCGGCGACGGCCCGCCGAACAGGAACGTCCGGCGTTGCCCGCTCCCCCCCTCCAGCCGTGCCGGCACGGGGTGCACAGCTGAGCGCGGGCCCGCTTGAATGATCGAATTCCCGGAGGGTTAGCATATGAGCGCCACCTAGCTCGAAAGATAGGCCCGTGACGCTCAACGACGATTCGTTCACCAACTGGAAGAACCGCGAGGAGATCGCGGAGTCGATGATCCCGATGATCGGGAAGCTGCACCGCGAGCGGGACGTGACCGTCCTGCTGCACAGCCGCTCCCTGGTGAACAAGTCGGTGGTCAGCATCCTCAAGACCCACCGGTTCGCCCGCCAGATCGCGGGCGAGGAGCTCTCGGTCACCGAGACGCTGCCGTTCCTCGAGGCGCTCACCGCGCTCGACCTCGGCCCGTCGCAGATCGACCTCGGCATGCTCGCCGCGACCTACCGGGCCGACGACCGGGGTCTGTCGGTGGCGGAGTTCACCGCCGAGGCCGTGGCCGGCGCTACCGGCGCGAACAAGATCGACCGGCGTGAGCCGCGCGATGTCGTCCTGTACGGCTTCGGCCGCATCGGCCGGCTCGTCGCCCGGTTGCTCATCGAGAAGTCCGGCTCGGGCAACGGCCTGCGGCTGCGTGCCATCGTGGTGCGCGGCGGCGGCGAGCAGGACCTGGTCAAGCGCGCGTCCCTGCTGCGCCGCGACTCGGTGCACGGCCAGTTCCAGGGCACGATCACGGTCGACGAGGCCAACAACAAGATCATCGCCAACGGCAACGAGATCACGGTGATCTACGCCGACGACCCCAGCCAGGTCGACTACACGGCGTACGGCGTCCGCAACGCCATCCTCATCGACAACACCGGCAAGTGGCGCGACCGCGAGGGCCTCGCCAAGCACCTGCGGCCGGGTGTCGACAAGGTCGTGCTGACCGCGCCCGGCAAGGGCGATGTGCCGAACATCGTGCACGGCGTCAACCACGACACCATCAAGCCGGACGAGCAGATCCTGTCCTGCGCTTCGTGCACCACCAACGCGATCGTCCCGCCGCTGAAGGCGATGGCCGACGAGTTCGGTGTGCTGCGCGGCCACGTGGAGACCGTCCACTCGTTCACCAACGACCAGAACCTGCTGGACAACTACCACAAGGCCGACCGTCGCGGCCGTTCCGCGCCGCTGAACATGGTCATCACCGAGACCGGTGCCGCCTCCGCCGTCGCCAAGGCGCTGCCCGACCTCAAGGCGCCCATCACCGGCAGCTCGATCCGCGTGCCGGTGCCGGACGTCTCGATCGCGATCCTCAGCCTGCGGCTCGGCCGGGAGACCACCCGCGAGGAGGTCCTCGACCACCTCCGCGAGGTGTCGCTGACCTCGCCGCTCAGGCGCCAGATCGACTTCACCACGGCGCCTGACGCGGTCTCGATGGACTTCATCGGCTCGCGTCACTCGTCGATCATCGACGCCGGCGCCACCAAGGTCGACGGCGACAACGCGATCCTCTACCTCTGGTACGACAACGAGTTCGGCTACTCCTGCCAGGTCGTCCGTGTCGTCCAGCACGTCTCCGGGGTGGAGTACCCGACGTACCCGGCGACGGGCGTCTGAGACCGACGGCACGCGTCGGAGAACGACGGCACGAAAGGAGTGGGGCGCCCTGGGCCGAGGGCGCCCCACTCCCCTGTGTCAGGCCGACGTCTCCGGACGGCCGGCCTCGGCCCAGTGGGTGTGGAAGGCGCCGGGACGGTCCGTGCGCTGGTAGGTGTGGGCGCCGAAGTAGTCGCGCTGGCCCTGGAGAAGGGCGGCGGGCAGGCGCTCGGCGCGCAGGGTGTCGTAGTGGGCGAGCGCGGCCGAGAAGGCGGGCACCGGGATGCCACGGCGCGCGGCCGAGGCCACGGTCTCGCGCCAGGGCACCTGCGCGTCCGTGATCTCCATGGCGAACTCCATCTCGCCGAGCAGGCTGACCAGGTCCGGGTCGGCGGCGTACGCGGCACGGATGCGGTCGAGGAACGAGGCGCGGATGATGCAGCCGCCGCGCCAGATCCGGGCGACCGCACCGAGGTCGATCTTCCAGCCGAACTCGCCGGCCGCGTCCTGGATCATCTTCCAGCCCTGGTCGTAGGCGATGACCTTCGAGGCGTACAGGGCGTGCTCGACCTGCGAGGTGAAGCGGGTGGCCTCGGTACGGCTGAGCGCAGGCGTGGTGCCGCCGGGGAGGCCGGCGTAGGCGGCGCGCAGCGCGCTCTGGCCGGAGGAGGCGCGCGCGAAGGTGGCCTGGGCGATGGCAGTGACCGGGGAGCCCAGGTCCAGGGCGGTCTGCACGGTCCAGCGCCCGGTGCCCTTCTGGCCGGCGGCGTCGGCGACGACGTCGACGAACGCCAGGCCGGTGGTGGCGTCGGTGTGCGCGAGGACCTCGGCGGTGATCTCGATGAGGTAGGAGCCGAGGCGGCCCTCGTTCCAGGTCCGGAAGATGCCGGCGATCTCCGCCGGGGTGTAGCCGGCGACCTGGCGCAGCAGGTCGTACGCCTCGGCGATGAGCTGCATGTCGGCGTACTCGATGCCGTTGTGCACCATCTTGACGAAGTGCCCGGCGCCGTCCGTGCCGATGTGCGTGGCGCAGGGCTCGCCGCCGACCTTCGCGCTGATGGACTCGAACATCGGACCGAGGACGTCGTACGACTCGTTCGAGCCGCCCACCATCACGGCCGGCCCGTTCAGCGCGCCCTCCTCGCCGCCGGAGACACCGGCGCCGACGAAGTGCAGACCGCGCTCTCGCAGGGCCTCCTCGCGGCGGCGGGTGTCGGCGTAGTGGGCGTTGCCACCGTCGATGATCATGTCGCCGGGCTCCAGGAGCGGGGCGAACTCGTCGATGACCGCGTCGGTGACCGCGCCCGCCTGCACCATGATCATCAGTCGGCGGGGACGTTCCAGCGCGGCCACGAAGTCCGTGGCCGACTCGGCGGGGACGAAGGCGCCCTCGTGGCCGAACTCCTCGACGAGCGCGCGGGTGCGACCGGCGGAACGGTTGTGGACGGCGACGGTGTAGCCGTTGCGGGCGAAGTTGCGCGCGAGGTTGCGGCCCATCACGCCGAGGCCGGTGACGCCGATGGCGGCGGTTGCGTTCACGAGGTACGTCCCTAGGATCGGTGGCGTGGTCGAAGGGGCGGGCGGCCCCCCGGTACCCCCAGGTACGGACCGTCGGCCTGTTCTTCTCGATCGGTCACCGATTCCTTGCCGCGATCGGCGTGTCCGTGAGCCGGTCGGGCCGGACCGAGCCGCCCCGACCGGGCGGGACCGACGGGCGGGACCGACCGCTACCGGCGTCGCCAGGGCAGCCCCGCGGGGTCGGCCTCGGTGTTCTCGGCCCGGACGAGGGCCGCGCTGATGGCCTCGCCGATGTCCGCGAACTGGCGCACCTGTTCGGGCGTGAGGGCGTCGAACACCGCCCGCCGTACGGCTTCCACGTGCCCCGGGGCGACCTCCTCCAGCAGGGACCTGCCCTGCTCGGTGAGGAAGGCGAGCTGGCCCCGGCCGTCGGCGGGGTCCTCCCGGCGGTCCACGAGACCGTCCTCGCGCAGCCGGTTCACCGCGTGGGTGAGCCGACTGCGGGTGATCTTCAGGCGCTGGGCGAGCTCGGACATGCCGAGGGCCCCGTCCGGGGCCGCGGAGAGGTAGGCCAGCACGCTGTAGTCCGCGTGCGTCATCCCCGCGTCACGACGCAGCTGCCGGTTGAGGTGGTCGGCGAGCAGCGTGGAGAAGTCGACATAGGCCAGCCAGGCTCGTCGTTCGTCGGCGTTGAGCCAGCGGGGGGTCGTGGACATGGGCACACCCTACGGCGTGGGCCCTGTGCACCCGAGGAGCCGGAACACCCGGACCAGCGAAAACGGACAGCCCGCAGAGACGGCGGACGGCTGGGGCGGTGAAGGCCCGGGGCGGTGGACGGCTGGGGCGGTGGACCGCCCGGGGCGGGCGGACCGCTGGGGCCGGCGGACCGCTGGGGCCGGCGGACCGCTGGGGTCGGCGGACCGCTGGAACAGCCCGACAGGTGGAGCGGCGCGACACCCGGACCGGCCCCGCGGGTGGAGCGGCCCGGCAGGTGGAGCCGCGCGACACCCGGTCCGGGCGCGCGACCGGACCGGGCGGAACGCCCTTTCACACTGCGCACCACCGGTCGGCGGAGGTACCGGCTTCCTCCGCCGGCCGGTGAGGCGGTCGGTCAAGTGGTCGCGCAAGAACCGCCGTTGAGCGTGAACGCGGTCGGTGCGGTGTTGGTGGCGCCCTTGCTGCCGATGAAGCCGACGGTGACCGAACCGCCGGCGGGGACGGTGGACGTGTACGCGGCGGGGGCGACACTGACCGAGCCACCGCTCTGGGTCGCGGTCCCGCCCCACATGTTGGTGACGGTCTGACCGTCGGCGAAGGCGAAGGCCAGTTTCCATCCGGTGATGGCGGTGGTGCCCGTGTTGCGCAGGGTGATGTCGCCCTGGAAGCCGCCGGGCCACTCCCCCACGATCCGGTAGCCGACGGAGCACGCCACGGCGGGCGCGCTGCCGGTGGTGACGTTCACCGGGGCGGAGCGGGCGGAGCGGTTCCCGGCGGCGTCGCGGGCATAGACGGCGAAGGTGTAGGCGGTGTTCGCGGTGAGGCCTGTCACGGTGGCGGAGTTGGTGGTCGAGGCGGCGACGCCGGTCTCGGTGGTGCCGCTGATCCGTACGACGTCGTAGCCGGTGACGCCGACATTGTCCGTGGCGGCCGTCCAGGTGAGCGTCGCGGAGCCGGCCGTCACCGTGGCGGCGGTGGGGGCGCCCGGGGTGCTGGGGGCCTGGGTGTCACCCGGGGTGCCGCTGCCGAAGATCGTGGCCTCCTCGGCGGTCTGGGCGATGCCGTCGACGCCGTTGAAGATGCGTTGGCCCCATGAACTGAGCTGCGTGGGATCGAAGTTGATCGTCAGGTCGAGGATCGGGTCGGTGTTCCCGCTCCAGGACCAGGCGAGGTAGCCCAGGTCGAGCTGCTGGGCGGTGGCCATCATGGTGTCCTCGTCGGGGTCGCCCCACTGGTCCGCGGGGCCGCCGAACTCGCCGATGAGGATGGGGAGCCGGGCGTCGACGAAGGCGTTCAGATAGTCGGTGATCTCCGCCCCGGTGTCGAAGACGCTGTACATGTGGATCGAGAAGATCAGGTTGCCGGTGGTGTCGGCGGCGTACACGGACTGGGCGTTGGCGCGCATGACGCCCTGCCAGTCCTGGCCCCAGTTGGGCGCGTCCACCATGATCGTGTGCTGGAAACCGGCGTTGCGCAGCTTCTTGATCGCGGCGATGGTCGGATCGGTCCAGCCCGCCGGATCGGTGTTGCCCCAGGGCTCGTTGCCGATGTTGACGATGATGTAGTCCTCCTGGCCGGCCAGCACGTCCTTGAGGCCGATCCAGTAGTCGGCCGCCTGGTCGAGCGTGCCGGCGGCGGTGTCCTCGCCGTACCCGGTGGTGTCGTGCACCTCCAGTACGCAGATGAGCCGGTTGGCCTTGCACTGCGCGATGACGGTCGCCACGTCCGACGCGCTGTTGGCGCTCCAGCGGTGGCCGTCGGCGAGCACGACGCGCACCGCGTTGGCGCCCATCGCCTTGATGTCGGCGAGGGACTGCTGCGTCCTGCCGGGATACCAGGTGTGCGCGTGGTTCACGCCGCGCATGACGAAGTCGTTCCCGTTGCCCTCGACCAGCCGGCCGTCGCTGATGTGCAGGCCGGTGGCGAGGGCGTCGGGCGATCGGGTCTGCGCCTGGGCGGCGGCGGGGCAGAGGGCGCCGACGAGGACCAGGCCGAGGAGGGCCGCGAGTCCGGTCAGCAGCATGCCGAGCGGACGCGCTCGTGACGCGCTTCGGGTCGCGCTCCTTGCCGTGCTCGTTGTCGTGCTCCTTGTTCTTCTCACTGCGACTCCATAAGTGAGGCCAAGAAACTCAGGCGGCAGAGGGGGGTGGGGGTGCCGAGGGGTGCGGGGGGTGGCGTGTGGGAGCGCTCCCATGAAGCCACCACGTCAAGTACACGTCAAGACCTCGCGCAGCGCCACGCCCGCTCCCGGGAGGGCCCCCGGGACCGCGGAGCTGTCGTCCGCCGCACCGGCGCGGCGACCTCCCGGCCGTCCGAGCCGTGTCCGCCCGGATGCGGGAGGGCGCGCAACACGGCATTACTGTCGACAGAGCTGCTTCCTGTGCCCCACCGACCCCTTGACCAAGCCCTGGTGTCGACACCAGGAGGGAGGGCGTACCGCGTCGCGGTCGTGCACGACTGCCGAGACCGCCTTGCGGAAGGGGCGCATGTGACCGTCAGGCTCTCCGGGAAAGTCGCCCTCGTCACCGGCGCGGGCGCCGGGATCGGTCAGGGCTGCGCGCTGCTCTTCGCCGAACAGGGCGCGACCGTCGTCGACTGCGACCTCGACCCGGCGGCGGCCGAGCGGACCCGCAAGGCGACCGCCGACCGGGGGCTGTCCGTCGAGGTGCTCGCGCCGCTCGACATGACCGTCCCGGCCGACGCCCGTCGCTTCGCCGACGAGACGGCCGAACGCCACGGCCGGATCGACGTCCTGGTGACGGCCGGGGCCATCGCCCCGCACATGGCGACGGCCGCCGAGATGGACGTCGGCACCCAGTGGTCGCCGACCTCGAACGGCGAAGCGGCTGTGCTCTTCCTGCCGTACAGGCCGCATGGTGGCACCTGGCGGCCTCGGGGGGCGGGTCGATCGTCAACTGCGCCTCGGTGAACGCCTTCCGGAGCAGCGGGACCTTCGGGACGTTCGGGCACTGCGCGGGCAAGTCGGCCGTGCTCGGTCTGACCCGTCAACTCGCCGTCGAGGGAGGCCCGTCGGGCATCCGCGCCTACACCATCTCCCCCGGCATGGTGCGGACGCCCGCGACCGAGTCCGCCGGGGCCCACGACGGCGCGGCCCGGGAGGCGCTGCTGGCGCGGATCCCGCTCGGCCGGGTCGTCGGGACGCCCGAGGACATCGTCTGGTGCGCGGTGGACCCGGCGTCGGACGAGTCGGCCTGGGTGACGGGCGGCAACTTCCCGTCGACGGCGGGGTGCTGGCCAAGTGAGTGGCCCGGCGGGCCTCGCGGCGAGCGCTACGAAGCGGCGCGGCGGCTGCGGGCGGGCTTGCGGCCGCGTGCCGCGCCGTCCTGCTCCAACTGCTCCTCCACGGCCCGCTGCGCCCGTACGGTCGCCCCCGCGATCAGGGCGGAGGCCAGCTCCCCGTCGCGTTCCTCGCAGGCCTGGAGCAGTCGTTCCTGGTCGTCGACGCTGTGCGCCAGCCGGCCGACCCGGGTCAGGCTGAGGTGCCGCAGCATCAGCGTGCGCAGGGCGAGCGAGTCCAGGATCTGCTTCAGCGTGGGGTTGCCGACGATCTCGGTCATCCGCTCCTGAAGCAGGACGTGGTTCCAGAAGTACCCGTCCACGTCACCGTCGTCGGCGAGCTTGCGCATCCGTTCGACCCGGGTGCGCAGCTCGGCGAGCTCCTCGTCGTCGGCTCGCTCCACCAGCAGGCCCGCGAGCATGGACAGAAGGTTCTTGCGCACCTGGTAGATGTCGCGGATGTCCTGCGGGGTCGGTGCGGCCACCCGGGGGCGGCGGCGCGCCCTCATCTCGACCAGGCCCTCCTGTTCGAGGAGCATCAGCGCCTCGCGGACGGGTGTACGGCTGGTCTCGAAGCGGCGTGACAGATCGACGCTGTTGAGGTCCTGACCGGGCTCCAGCCGACCCTCGATGATGCCCGCGCCGACCCATTCGGCGATCTGCGCGACCAGCGGTTCCCGCCGGTCCCGCAGCCTCAGGAGGCGCTCCAGCACGAGGCGCGTGTCCTGATCGGTCATGCGGCACTTCTCCCTGCCTGTCCGGGCTCACAGCCGACGCAACGGTGTCGACATCATCTCACCCCGGATCGCCCCCGGGGTGGTCTGCACCGGAGATCCTCCGGCTCCTGTCGACAGACAGGGCCGATACGGCGGTTCGCCCCGGAAGCCGACACAAACGTCGGCGGAAATGGCGGCGGAAATGGCGGCGGAACAGTCGACGTAAGCGACGTGGACGTCGACGACGGGTTCCGACGCGGTCCCGAGTCACCGGAGAAACGAGGAGACATGAAGCGAGGCCGGACGAGTACACCAGCGACGCATGTCGTCCGCGAGGCGGGCCACAACCCGCACTGGGAGCAGCCGACCGCGTGGAACCGGCTGCTGATCAACTTCCTCGCCGACACCGCGGGGGCCGCGGCCAGCGGCAGATCCCGAACCGCCGAAACAGGACCGGCGAGCGGGGTCGCCCTCGGTCGCGCGCGAGCAGGGTTGCCCTCGGTCCGACCGGTCCGACCGAGTGGACGTCGGCGTCGGCGTCGCGGGCGCAGGCGCCGGCGTCGGCACCGGCGTCGAAGGGCTCGGCGGGGACATGGATGTCACGGGTCATCGCGTCGAGGGAGGCGATGACCTGTGACGACCCTCGTCGAAGTCCACGCCCTCGCGGCGCGGTTCGGCCAGACCGACGGTGTGAACCAGGTGCGCTCCGACGACGCTGCCGAACCGCGCAAGCCGGTGGCCGCCCTGCGCCCCAGCCTCCCGACTTCCCGGCCTCCCGACCTCCCGAATTCCCGGCCTCCCGGCCTCCCGGCCTCCCGGCCTCCCGATCACGGGTCTTCGAGATGCGGACCGCCGGTGTTTTCCCGGGATTTCTTCGCGCATTTCCGGTACGGAACTCCCCACCGAAGTCCGTGGATCGACTTGGCCATGGAGTGACGGGAATGTGCGGGTGTTGTACCCACCGGACATTCGGTGACGGCGTATCAGCCTTTCGGTACCCATTCGATCCGCCGTCGCCCGAGAGGAAGGCTTGCGGCGATATCCGGCGTGGAGTAACTACGTGAACCATGAACCTGTTCACCCGCGGCGCATCCCCCCGACGCCCGGCTCCCCCCACAGCTCCGCCACGCACCACCGACTCGCCCTCCGCTCCCGGCGCCGGTCTGCCGAGTCCCGCCCTCGCGGCGCTGACCGGTGACTGGATGATCGACCCGGCGCACAGCCGTATCGGCTTCTCCGTCCGGCACGCGCTGGTCACCACCGTGCGCGGGGCTTTCACGGAGTATCAGAGCCGGCTCTACTTCGACGGCCGCAACCCGGCCCGTTCACGGGCCGAGATCCTTTTGTCCACCGCGAGCGTCGACACGGGCGTGGAGCAGCGCGACGCGCATCTGGTCGGCCGTGACTTCCTGGACGCCGCGAGATATCCGCGGATGCGTTTCATCAGTACCGCCGTGCAGCTCGCGGGCCCGGACGTCTACCGCATGACCGGCGATCTCACCATCAAGGAGACCACCCGTCCCGTGGCCCTTGAACTCACCTACCTAGGGCATGTCACCGACCCGTTCGGCTATGAACGGGCCGGTTTCGACGGCACCACCACCATCAACCGTTCGGAATGGGGTCTGACGTACAACGCGCGACTGGCCGAGGGCGGCGCGATGGTGAGCGAGAAGGTGCGGCTCCAGTTCGACATCGCCGCGATCCGCACCACCCCCGTGGACTGACCGGCGCACGCGTACACGCATGCGTCCGTGTCCCCGTCCGAAGTCCGCCGCACGTCCCCACACGTGAAGCGGACCCGGCCCGCACGCGGACGCCGTCGCACGACGCAAGCCCCCAGCCTCACGAGGTGACCCCCGACCCTGCGAGGCGAGCCCCGGTCGTACAAGGCGAGTCCCCGCCGGGCGGCCTCAGTCGGCTTCCGTCAGGGCCGCCCGCGCGGTGGCGAGGATCTTCTCGGAGAGCGGCGAGTCCTTGGTGGCCCGGGCCAGGACGAGTGCGCCGATCATCGTGCACAGCCGGGCGATGCCGTCCTCGTCCTCGGTGGCGAGCCACTCGGCGAAGTCGCCCACCCCTTCGGTGTAGACCCGGTGCGCCTCTTCGGCGCCGGGTTCGCGGGCCATGTCGTGGGCGAGCGCGGCGGTGGGACAGCCTTCCGCCGGGTTGTCGCGGTGCTCCACGGACAGATAGGCGTCGATCAGCGCCCGCTGGGCGGCGGCGCGCCGCCCGGTGCCCTGCCCGAGGGCGTCCGCGCGACGCTCGGCGAGTTCCCCGAAGGCATGCGCGGTGGCTTCGTCGATGAGCGCCTCTTTGGACGCGAACTGCTTGTAGAAGCCCCCGTGGGTCAGGCCGGCGGCCTTCATCAGGTCGGCGACGCTGATGTGCGTGCCCTGCTCCCGGAAGAGCCGGGAGGCGGTTCGCACGACCCGCTCGCGGTTCTCCCGCGCCTGTGCCTGTGACACACGACCCATCGGCCCTCCTCAGTTGAATGTCGGTTGCAATCTATTCTATGCTCACGTTAGATTGCAATCGTAATCTAAAAGCGGCCCCTCGCCCGGGGCCCTCAGTACTGGGAGCGGACATGGAACTCAAGGACGCCGTCGTAGTGGTCACCGGCGCCAACCGGGGGCTGGGCCGCGAGCTGGCCGCGCAGTTCCTGGAACGCGGCGCGAAGGTGTACGCGGCAGCGCGCCGCCCGGAGACCATCGACCTGGCCGGCGCGACCCCGCTCCGTCTGGACGTCACGGACGAGGAGTCCATCCGGTCCGCGGCCCGCGTGGCCTCCGACGCGACCCTGCTGGTCAACAACGCCGGCATCTCGACCGGGACCTCCCTCATCGCGGGCGGCCTGGACGCGGTGCGCCTGGAGATGGCGACGAACTTCTTCGGGCCGCTCGCCGTGACCCGCGCCTTCGCCCCGGTCATCGAACGCAACGGCGGCGGAGCCGTGCTCAACGTGCTGTCCGTGCTCTCCTGGCTGCACCCGGCCGGCCTCGGCTCCTACGCGGCGACCAAGGCCGCCGCATGGGCGCTCACCAACGCGACCCGGGAGGAGCTGGCACCGCGCGGCATCTCCGTGTCCGCGCTGCACGTCGGGTACATGGACACCGACATGGCCGCCGCCGTACCCGCCGACCAGAAGGCGGACCCCGCCGACGTCGCCGCCCAGGCGCTCGCCGGCCTCGAGAAGGGTCTGCCGGAGATCCTCGCCGACGAGACGACCCGGTACGTCAAGCAGGGTCTCGCCGCGGCGCCGACCGCGGCATGACGGGGGTGCGCCGGACGGTCAGGCCCCACGGGGAGCTGGGTCACCCCTGAGGGCGAGGCACCGGGAAGATCAGGCAGCTGCTGGTGGCGTGGGCGAGGAGCCGGTCCGACGCGTCCAGCAGCTGCGCCTGGGCCAGGGCGGTCCGACGGCCGCCGCTGACCAGCGTGCCGATGGCGCGGACGGTGCCCGTGTCCGCGGTGATCCGCCGCAGGAACTTCACCGTCAGGTCGAGGGAGGTGTAGGCCATGCCCTCCGGGAGGGTGGACTGGACCGCGCACCCCGCCGCCGAGTCGAGCAGGGTGGCGAAGACGCCGCCGTGGACGCTGCCGATCGGGTTGTAGTGCTCCTCACCCGGCGTCATGGAGAAGACGGCCCTGCCGGGCTCCACCTCGTCCAGGGTGAAGTCGACGGTGCGGCCGATCGGCGGTGCCGGAAGCCGTCCCGCCCGGACTTCGCGCAGGAAGTCGATACCCGCCATGCCTCCGGCGGCGTCCGCCAGGATCGCCGGGTCTTCCCAGTGATACGTACGTGTGCGTCCCACAGCCGAGCGCCTCCCTCTGACTTTTGCAAGTGAAGCTAGCCTTCGCCTCAGCTGACTGTCAATGACGAAGCCAGGGTCCTACGATGGCGGGATGAAGTGGCTTGAGGCGAGCACGGAGAACTGCCCCGTCCAGCGCACGCTCGACGTGATCGGGGAGAAGTGGACCTTGCTGATCCTGCGCGACGCCGTCAACGGAGTCCGTCGCTTCGACGACTTCCACCGCCATATCGGCCTGTCGGAGGCCGTCCTCAGCGATCGCCTCCGCAAGCTGACCGCGGCCGGCGTCCTGAGGACCGTCCCGTACCGGGAACCGGGCAGCCGCCCCCGCAACGAGTACCGCCTGACCCGCAAGGGCTGGGACCTGTGGCCCGTCCTGATGGCGCTGAGCCAGTGGGGCGAGGCGTACACCCTCGACTCCGACGGCCCCGTGCTGGACGTGCGCCACACCGACTGCGGCGCCCCGCTCCGCGTCGTCGTCGAGTGTTCCGCGGAACACTCCGCCCTCGGCCCCGGGGAGGTCACCGCCCGGCTGGGGCCGGGCGCACGGCCCCGGACGTGAGCGTGACGTCGTCGGCTTCCGGACCGCACCCCGCCGGCCTTCGCCGCAACCGGCCCGGCGCCCGGCCAGCCGGGCGGGGTGCTGCCAGCCGGGCGGGGTGCGGCCAGCCGGGCGGGGTGCGGCTAGCCGGGCGGGGTGCGGCGGAACCGCCACAGGTCGCGCAGCAACGCGATCTCGGCCATGTGGTGGATGAACTCGAGGTTCGCCGACGCCAGTACGCCGATGTACGGGTAGTCGCCGTCGTTGCTGTACGGGTACTGCGACAGCCCGACGGTGTCGAGCTGCTCGTCGGTGACGCCGGCGACGCTGTCCCGCCAGCGGTCGATGACCGCCCAGAAGCGCTCCAGGGTCGGAGCGGCGGAGGGGCTGAAGTCGACCATCAGCTTCGGGTCCCGCCGCCGCTCGCCGAAGGTCCACTCCCACGCGCCCGCGAACTCGAAGTGCAGGTGTCCCAGCCGCCACGCGATGGTCGTGATCGGCGTCGTGTCGGGCTCCGGGGGGCCGGTGCGGGCGAGGATCTGCTCGACCCGTTCGACGCTCACGCTCCAGTCCTCGGCGATCCTGGCGACGCTCATCCCGTCGGCGGCCTGCCGGGCGACCTCGTCGTACTCGTTCGCCGGGATGTCCGCGGCGCCCAGGTCGAGCACCCACTCGCCCGGTCCGAAGGCCCTGGGCGTCACCGCCTCGTCCCGGCGCCTGATCGACCAGCTGCCGGGCGCGGGCTCCCACAGGTACTCCTCGTCACCGAGTCCCGTCAGCCGCACCCGGGCCATCTCCCGGGCCTGGTCGAACTGGTCGAGCAGTGGCCCCAGACGGCCGGGTGGCGTGCCCTCGGTCTCCATGGCTGGCTCCCCTCACGGTCGCGCCCGTAACTCGCCTGGCTCCGGCGGAAGTTAACGTCTCACGTCACGGGGCGCCACCGATTTCCCCGCCGCCGGGAGCGGCCGGAGGCGCGGAACCGGCCGACCGCGCACCACCCCGAAGTGACGCGGACCGACGCATCGCGGACCGGCGCATGGTTCGATCATCATCGACGCACGGTCCGATCGTCATCGGCCTCCTCGTCCCCCGCGCACCGCACGGGCGCGCCTGCCCGCCGGGCGGGCGGCCGGCGCCGGTTTCCCCACACCGGCGTCACCCACCGACCTGACGGAAGTGATGTCAGCATGACCGGATCATCCCGACCGACCCTGGTGGTCACCGGAGCCACGGGCCGGATCGGCGGTCGCGTCGCCCGCCGCCTGGCCGCGCGGGGAGTGGCCCAGCGGCTGCTGGTCCGCAGCCCCGAACGGGCTCCGAGGCTGCCCGACGCCACACCGGTCCAGGGCGCCTACGGCGACCGAGACGCCGTCGTCCGCGGCCTGGAGGGCGCGAAGACCGTGTTCATGGTGTCGGCCTCGGAGAGCCCCGACCGGCTCGTCCAGCACCGGACCTTCGTGGACGCCGCGGCCGAGGCGGGCGTCGAGCACCTCGTGTACCTGTCCTTCTTCGGCGCGGCGCCCGACGCCACCTTCACCCTCGCCCGCGACCACTTCCACACCGAGGAACACATCCGTGCGCGCGGTCTGTCGTACACGTTCCTGCGCGACAACCTGTACGCGGAGTTCGTCCCCGAACTTGCCGGTGCGGACGGCGTCATCCGTGGTCCGGCCGGGCAGGGACGTGCCGCGTTCGTGTCGCAGGACGACGTCGCCGACGTCGCCACCGCCGTGCTGACCCGACCCGCCGGGCACGCCGACCGGGTGTACGACCTGACCGGGCCCGCCTCGCTGACGTTCGCCGAGGCCGCGGCGATCCTGTCCGAGGCGCAGGGCCGCACCGTGACCTATCAGCCCGAGACGGTCGACGAGGCGTACGCCTCCCGCGCCTCCTACGGCGCCCCGCGCTGGCAGCTCGACGCCTGGGTGTCGACCTACACGGCCGTCGCCGCCGGTGAGCTCGACGGGGTCGGCGAGGCCGTGCCCCGCCTCACCGGCCGCCCCGCCACCCCGCTCGCCGACGTCGTCCGCGCGAGCCGGGGCTGACCGGCGCGGGCGCCTGCCGTCGGCGTCACCGGGGCCCCGGACCGCGGTGATGTCGGTTTTTGACTATCAGAGGTCGCCAAAAGGCGACAGCATCCCTTCCTCGTCGGCCTAGTTTGAACACATCACCCCGTTCGACCGCCGACAAGGAAGACAGCCATGAGCAACGCCAAGAACACGGTCCTGCAGGCCGCCACCGAACTGTTCGGCGACAAGGACCCCTCCGCCGTGGACCGCTGGGTCGCCGCCGACTACACGCAGCACAGCTCCCTCGCGGCCGACGGTCCCGAAGCGCTGCGCGGGCTGGTCGCCGGTCTCGGCGCCGACTTCCGCTACGAGGGCGCCCGGGTCATCGCCGACGGCGACCTGGTCGCCCTGCACGGCACCTACCACGGCTTCGGCCCGGACCCGCTCGTCGGCTTCGACATCTTCCGGGTGGCCGACGGCAGGCTCGCCGAGCACTGGGACGCCCTGACCCCGTTCGTGAAGGACACCGTCTCGGGCCGCTCCCAGACCGACGGTCCCGCCGAGGCCACCGACGCCGGCCGGACCGAGGCCAACCGCGCGCTGGTGGCGGAGTTCGCGGCGAAGGTGCTCGTCGGCGCCGACTACGCGGTCCTGACCGACTACATCTCCACCGAGACCTACCACCAGCACAACCCGGAGGCCGCCGACGGGCTGGACGGCTTCGGCGCGGCCGCCGCGCGATGGGCCGGGCAGGGCAGGAACCTCCACTACACCGAGGTCCACCGGGTCATCGCCGAGGGGGATCTCGTGCTGGTGCAGTCCGAGGGCGAGTTCGGGGTGCCGGTCGCCTACTACGACCTCTTCCGCGTCGCCGACGGCAAGATCGTCGAGCACTGGGACGTCATCGCTCCCGTTCCGGCCGAACTCCCCCACACCAACGGCCTGTTCTGACCGCCGCCGCGACCGCCCCGCCGCCGGCGGCCCGTTCCGGCAAGGGTCCGCTCCGGCGAGGTCCGCACCCCGGCCCGGCGTGAGCGCGCCGCCGCGCCCATGCCGGGCCGGGGCACTCCCCGCCGCCTTCCGTTCACCGATCCGCCGCCCCACCCGGAGCCGTTCCATGACCACGTCGCGGCCGCAGTTCAGCGATCCCGCCCGGCCGGACGCCCGAGCCGGCACCCGGGCCCGGACGTCGACCGATTCCCCCGCCGACACCCGACCCCGGACATCGACCGACACCTCGACCGACAACGGGGCCGATTCGCGGGCCCGTTCCGGGGCCGGGACACGCGCCGGGTCAGGGGCCGGGAGCGGGGGCCGCCCCTCGGCGTTGCCGCTGGCCGCCTACCGTGAGGCCGTCGCCCTGGACGAACCCTTCCGGCCGTCCGCGGCCCCCGCCCGGGCCGACCGGCTGGACCTGCACGTGCGCACGGCGCTGCGTCTGCTCGGCACCGACCGGGCAGTGTCGCGGCGGGGCCTGCCGCCCGGCTCGCTGCGGGATCTCCGGCACGCCGACGCGGTCACGGCGCGCCGGCTCCTGCGTGCCGTGCTGACCGTCCGCCCTCCCGGGCCGCTGCCCGAGGGCGCCGAGGAGGCCGTGGACCGCGTCCTCGGCGCGGAACGCCTCCTGCGGCCCGGTGTCCGGGTAGATCAACTGCCCACGATCGCGGAGGAGTTCCCCGGCACTGCCTTTCCGGCGGCCCGGCGGACGACGCTGTGGCGGGGCGACATCACCGCGCTCGCGGCGGACGCCGTCGTCAACGCCGCCAACAGCGCGCTGCTCGGCTGCTTCCAGCCCCTGCACGCCTGCATCGACAACGCCGTCCACCACGCCGCCGGGCCCCGGCTGCGCGACGACTGCCACAGCCTCGTCACCCTGCAGGGAGACGCCGAGCCGACCGGCGGCGCCAAGATCACTCGCGGCTACCATCTCCCCGCCCGCCACGTCCTGCACACCGTCGGCCCGATCATCGACGGTCGGCCGGGCGCCGGTGACGCGCGAGCCCTGGCCTCGTCGTACCGCGCCTGTCTTGACCTGGCGGCCGAGGTCGGGACGATCCGCACCGTCGCCCTGTGCGCGGTGAGCACCGGCGTCTTCGGCTACCCCAAGGACGAGGCGGCCCCGGTGGCCCTGCGCACGGTCGCGGACTGGCTCGACGGACATCCCGGCCGGTTCGACCGCGTCGTGTTCACCGTCTTCGCGGACGCCGACGAGACGGCGTACCGCCGTGCCCTCGGCCGACTCCCGCCGACGCGCCCCGCGGGCGCCCGCCGGTAGGGCGCCGAGCCCGTCGGGAACCGCGTGGGCTCACACCGGCCCCTGGTCCTCGGCACGGCCGCGGACCTGCTCGCGGAAGTCGATCGGGGACCGGCCGACCCGGTGCAGGAAGTACTTGCTGAACTGGGACGGACGGGCGAAACCCAGCTGATCCGACACCTGGGCCGCGGTCCGGTCGCTGTGCGCGAGCAGCCGTTTAGCCTCCAGGACGACCCGGCGGTCCACGAACTCCTTGGCACTGATCCCGGCGGCGGTCAGGGTGGCCCGGGCGAGCGTGCGCGCCGAGTAGCCGAGCATCCCGGCGTAGTCCTCCACACGCCGGGTCCGGGTGAAGTTGCGCTCGACGGCGTCCCGGAACCGCAGGTATGTCTCGTCCGGCTCCGGGGCGGGGCTGCCGACCGGGACCGTGAGGTGCGCCAGGCGCAGCACGAGGACCGACAGGAGATGGCGGAGGGCGGCCAGATGGACGTCCAGCGGCAGGTGGCCGAGTGCGCGGAACTCGCGGCCCAGGTGCTCCAGCGCCAGGTCGAGCGCCTCGGCGTCCTCGGCGACGGGTGTGCTGACGACGGGTGCGTGCGGGTCGTCGACGCGGGCCGCCGTCGCGGTGGCCGCGTCGAGGAACTCCTGCCGGAACAGGACCAGGGTGCCCTCGGCCCCGGTCAGGTCGCCCCACTGCTGCACCTGCCCGGGGCGCACCCACAGCCAGGAGCCCGGCCGCAGGACGTGAGCGGCGAAGTCCACCGTGTGCCGGAGTTCCCCCGACGTCAGGACGAGCAGATGGTGGAAGTCGGGACGCTGCGGCTGGGCGAGGACGCGCTCCGGCACCCGCCGCCGCAGGTCGGCCGCCGACATGACCTCGACACCGGCGGGCGTCCCGGCCGGCGCGGCGAAGAGGACCTCGGGAATCCGCCGCGAGGCATCCTGTCGGTTTTTGGCCATCATCAGTCAGAAGTGTATCCCGACGGCACCTGCCCCTCCTCGTACGTTGAAGGGGTCGCGCGGGCAGGGACGCCTCGCGTGACGGAAAAGGACAAGGCCGTGCGAAGGAAGGAACGCCGCACCCGTGAGTACCACGAGCAAGCTCCCGCGCTCCGCGGTCCGGGCCGCCGACACGTTCCGCGCCTGGTGGGGCGAGGCTGACCGGATCCTGGTCGCGGCCGGCGCCGGTCTGAGCGCGGCGGCCGGCTACGACTACGGCGACGCCGAGCGTTTCGGGCAGCTGCTCCCCGCGCTGCACCGCCTCGGCCTGCGCTCGCGGTACCTGCTCGGGGTGCCGCTGCCGAAGGACATGATGTGGGGCTACTGGGCCGTCCACATCGACGACATCCGCTACGGCGCCGCCCCGAACGCGCTCTACCGGCGGCTGCGCGAGCTGGTCGGTGAGCGCGACCACCGGGTGATGACGTCGAACGTCGACGCGCTGTTCGTCCGCAACGGCTTCGCGGCGGACCGTGTCTTCACCCCGCAGGGCGACTACGGCCGTCTCCAGTGCACCGTGCCCTGCACCCGGGAGACCTGGTCGAGCAGGCCGTTCCTCGACGCGGTCCTCGCGGCGTACGACCGGGAGAGCGGTCGCGTGCGTGACGAGGCGGCCCTGCCGCGCTGCCCCCGCTGCGGCGCGGACCTCTTCCCCGACGTCCGGGTCGGCCCCGGGTTCGTCGACGACCTCCATCTGCCCGCCGGGCGGCGCCTGGCCGAGTGGCTCGACCGGAACCCGGCGGACGAGGGGCTGCTCGTCGTGGAGATCGGCGCCGGGTTCAACACCCCGGGCGTGATCCGCCGGCCCATGGAGAACCTGGTGCGCCACACCCCGCGGGCCCGACTCGTCCGGGTCGACCCCGAGCACCCCGAGGTGCCCGCCGACCTCGCCGGACGAGCGCTGTCCGTCCCGCTGGGCGCGGACCGGCTCCTGCCCGGACTCGTCGCCTGACCGGCCCGTGACGGGTCAGCGGTCGGCCGGCTCGTACGCGAACCAGTCGAAGTGGACGGAGCCGCCGCCGGCGAACATGCCGATCACCCGGCCGGTGAAGCCGCCGGCGACCTCCGTGGAGAGGTACCGCCCGTCCAGCGCGGCCAGTTCGACGAAGGCGCCGTCCGGCTCCTCGACGCCGAGCGTGACGGTGTCCGGGCCGGTGCGGGCGTCGTCCGGGGTGTGCGCGGCGGCCGTCTCGATGCGGAGGACCACCGGGCCGGGGGACGCCGGCCGGGAGGCGAGCACGGTCTTGGCCGGACCGATCCGGGCCATCACCCGTACCTCGCCGGCCGAGGTCTCGATGTCGTAGTGATGCCGCTCGTCGAGGCGGACCGCGAGGCCACCGCGACCGTCCGCCGCGTCGACCAGGGCCCGCACCCGGCACGACAAGTGCTGCTGCCGCCGTCCGACGAAGGTCGCGTCGCTCTCGTCGAGCGATCCGCCGCGAGCGCGGAGCGTGAGCCAGCCGGGCCTCTCCCCGGTGGTGCAGACCTCCGCCGGCCGGTGCCGCAACGAGACCCAGAACGGGGCGAGTTCACTCGACCCGAAGTCGTCCCGGTCCGGCGCGGCCGCCCGGGGCACCAGCGGCCAGGCGGGCGCGGGCATGGAGGCCGACAGTTCGCCGACGACCGGCCAGCCGTCCACCCACGCGACCGGCGCCAGACAGGTCTCCCGGCCGAGCACGTGCCAGCCCGGGCTGCCTCCGCCCGGCCGCACGGCGAGCAGCACCATCCACCACGAGCCGTCGGGCGCCTGGACGAGGTCCGCGTGACCGGTGTTCTGGAGGGGGTGGTCGGTGCCCCGGTGGGTCAGGATCGGGTTGGCCGGGCACGGCTCGAACGGGCCCGTGGGCGTGCGGCCACGGGCGATCGAGACGCTGTGGCAGCGCTCGGTGCCGCCTTCGGCGATGAGCAGGTACCAGTGGTCGCCGATCCGGTAGAGGTGCGGCGCCTCCGGAGCCTTGGCGCCCGGGCTGCCGGACCAGAGCCGGCGCCGCGGGCCGAACGTCTCCCCGGTGCGGGGATCGATGCGGACCTGCCCGACCCCGGCGGTGGTGCACCAGCAGGCGCCGTCCTCGTCCCAGGCGAGGTCCGGGTCGATGCCGTGCACGCCGGGCAGCCGGACGGGGTCGGACCAGGGGCCGGCCGGGTCGGTGGCCGTGAACAGCAGATTCCCGTCGGCGCTCACGTTCGTGACGATCAGCCAGAACAGGCCGTCGTGGTGGCGGAGGGTGGGGGCGTAGACGCCGCCGGAGGACGGGGTGCCGAGGGGCAGGCGCAACTGGCTCGGCCGGTCGAGGGCGTTGCCGATCTGCGTCCAGTGCACCAGGTCCCGGCTGTGGAAGACGGGCACCCCGGGGAAGTACTCGAAGCTGGAGCAGGCCAGATAGTAGTCGTCGCCGACCCGGCAGACGGACGGATCGGGATGGAAGCCCGGAATCACCGGGTTGGCGATGGTCCTGGCCTTCTCGGGCTTGCTCGACACCCTCATCAGGTCCTTTCCGTGGTGCGATCCCCGGTGACCCTGGTGCACCGTGCCAACGGCACCGGCACGGCCGGGCCGGCCCGTTCGGTGGTGGAGATCGACGATCACGATCGAGTAGGCGTGGCGCACCGTCCGGTGTCAATCACCGCGCCGGGCCCGAAAGTTTCCGTGACCACGAGACCCGCCCGGAGGTGCGCGCCCGCCCGTCGGCGGCGCTGTGCTCACCGGGCCGGCCCGATCGGTCCGGGCCGACGGGGGCGCGCGAAGGGAGGCGGCTGAGGCGTCCCGGCACAGGTCCCGGGTCTGGGGAAGCCGCCGGAAGCCGGCCGACTCGTAGGCGGCGACCGCGCCGGCGTTCGCGCTCGGGGTGCACACGATCGCGCTCGACGAGCCGAGTTCCCTGAGCGCGGCCGCCGCGGCGACGGCGATCGCCTGTCCGTGGCCCCGACGGCGATGTTCCCGGTGCACGCCCATCGGCTCGAGCAACCCGGGCCTGCCCGGACCGGCCGACCACACCGTCACCGCCGCCACCGCCTGGCCCCTGGCGTCGTGCGCGATCAGGCACCGGGCGTCGGCGGACGGCGCTCCCGCCGCCATCGCGTGCCTTTGCTCCTCCGTGCACGTCGACCTGTCGAACGCCGCCCGCTGTACGGCGGTCCGCGCACGGACGTGCCGCGGGCCGGCCACCTCGATCCGTACGCCCGGGTCCGGCACCGGCCGCGTGAGGTCACGGCGCAGCGGCGTCCAGGGTTCGCCGGCCCGCCGGCCGTTCCCGGACAGCAGGTCCCGGAGCAGGGCGCCCGTCGGCGCCTCGACGGACGCCTCGCCCGCGGCCAGTACGCCGCGCTCCGGGTCGGTCAGGTCGTCGAGCGGTCGCCGCGCCGGCTCCCGGTCCCGCCGGGCGTCCGGAGCGATCGTCAGCCGCAGCGGCCGGGGCTCGTCCAGCAGGCCGACGGCGAGAACGCGTCCGTCCCGGCTCCAGGTCCGGACCGCCGCGGCCGTCGCCCGCGCGCCGAACCGCCAGAACCAGCCCAGATCCCCCGGATGCAGTTGCGCCGGCGCCCCGTCGCACCGCCACTCCCGCAGCACCCCCACGGCCTCGCCCAGCCCCTCGACACCCGGCTCGCGCGGCACTGTCGCCATCCCCCGACGACATACCACCACACCGGCCGTCGGCACCTGGTTTCCGGTGGACGAGGTGTGGTGGGGGCTCGGGGACGCGGGTGCCTCAGGGGCGGGGCCGGGTGGCGGTGTCGAGGTAGAAGGCGTCGATGCTCTGGACGGCCCGCTCGAACTCGTCCAGGTTGACGGGCTTCGTCACGTAGGCGTTGGCGTGGCTGCTGTAGGCGTCGGTCACGTCGCCGGGGGCGGTGGACGTGGTGAGGACGACCACCGGGATGGTCTGCAGGTCCTCGTCGTTCTTGAGGACCTTCAGCAGCTCACGGCCGTTCATGCGGGGCATGTTCAGGTCGAGGACGATGAGGTCGGGCCGCGGGTTGCCCGGGGTGCGCAGGTGCTCCAGCGCGGCGACTCCGTCGGTGACCTGGACCAGGTTGCGCGCTCCGCGCTCGGAGAGGGCTTCCTCGATGAGCATCGCGTCGGCGACGTCGTCCTCGACGAGCAGGACGTCGAAGGGGCGGGCAGGGGTGGTCATCATCGGATGCTCCGTGGGTGTCTCGTCAGAGTGGTCGAAGAGCCCCGGCCAGCGGCGCCGGGCGCCTTGCCGGGTCAGGCCGCAGGCGGCGCCGAGCTGCGGGTAGCCCGCTCCCGCCCGGGCGGCGGCCACGGCCGCCGTCCGCTGGAGCCGTTCGGCGGCCTGTTGGAGTTGGTTCAGCAGATGGAGCAGTGCCAGGGCCTGTGCCGGATCGTCCGGTGCCGGGTGCGGGGGGTCCTCCAGCAGCCGGTGCGCGAGGCGCTGGGCAAGGTCGCCGACCGCGGCGTCCGCGATGACGGCCGTCTCCTGCGGAGTGGTCCGCAGATCGAAGTTCTTGCCTGGCATGCCTGGCACTCTATGGTCCTGGAGCAGTTCGCGACAACAAGCGTTGTCGCCGTCTAGAGTGTGCTGACCGTTGCCTTCGGGCAAGTGTTCGCAGCGAGGAGTCCCACAGAATGACCGGCAGTGAGAGACCACCGCGTACGCGGTGGCTTTCCACGTGGACGACCCGGCGGTGGCTCCGCGTCGGGGCGGCCGCGTCCTTGGCGGTGCTGGCTCTCCTCGGTGTCACGGGAGCGTGGATCCTTGCACGCACCGAGACGATCAGCAGGGACCTCGTGGACGTGCGCTCGCCCGCGCTGACCACGGCGATCCGTCTGGAGTCGGCCCTGCTCGACCAGGAGACCGGGATCCGCGGCTACGGGATCACCGGCACCCCGGACTTCCTCACGCCGTACGAGGAGGGGCTCGCCGAGCAGAAGACGAGCGTCGCGCTGCTCGGCGAGCTGCTGACCGGCGACCGGGGCCGCCTGGCCGACCTGAAGACCGTGCAGGACGCGCTGGACACGTGGCAGGAGAGGATCGCGCGGCCGATCGCGGCCGCGCCGGCCGGCGCCCCCTCGGCGCTGGCCGCCGAGCGGGCCGCGGAGGGCAAGAAGGAGTTCGACGCCGTACGGGCCGCCCTGAGCGCACAGCAGGAGCGGCTGCGCGCGGACCGCGTCCGGGCCAGGGACGACCTGATGCACACAATGGCCCTGCGGAACGTGGTGTTCAGTGCCGCGGCGGTGCTCGTGCTCGTCCTCACCGCCTTCGTCTTCGAAGGACTGCGCCGCGGCATCACCAGGCCGCTCGACCGGCTCGGCGCGGACGCCCGCACCATCGCGGACGGTGACTTCGAACACGCCATCACCCCGACCGGCCCGGCCGATCTGCGGCGCCTCAGCGGCGAGATCGAGTTCATGCGCCGCCGTCTCGTACGGGAACTGGCCTTCAGCGAGGAGGCCCGGCAGCGTCTCGACGCGCAGGCCGCGGACCTTCAGCGTTCCAACGCGGAGCTGGAGCAGTTCGCGTACGTCGCCTCCCACGACCTCCAGGAGCCGCTGCGCAAGGTCTCCAGCTTCACCCAGCTCCTCCAGCGGCGCTACGGGGGGCAGCTGGACGCCAAGGCCGACCAGTACATCGACTTCGCGGTCGACGGGGCGAACCGCATGCAGGTCCTCATCAACGACCTGCTCGACTTCTCCCGGGTCGGACGGATGCACAAGACGCACCAGAGCGTCGACCTGGACAAGGTGCTGGAGCGGACCCTGTCCGCGCTCAGCGTCGGCATCGAGGAGGCCGGAGCGACGGTCACCCACGATCCGCTGCCGACCCTGGTCGCCGACCCGACCCAGATGGGCATGCTCTGGCAGAACCTGATCGGCAACGCCGTCAAGTTCCGCCGCCCCGACGAGGCGCCCGAGATCCATGTCACAGCGGCCCCGGAAGGCGAGCTCTGGCGGTTCACCGTCACCGACAACGGCATCGGCATCGCTCCGGAGTACGCCGACAAGGTCTTCGTGATCTTCCAGCGGCTGCACACCAAGGACACCTACTCCGGCAGCGGCATCGGCCTCGCGATGTGCAAGAAGATCGTCGAGTTCCACGGCGGTACCATCGGCGTCGACACCGCCTACCAGGACGGCACGCGCATCGCCTTCACCCTGGCACCCGAGCCGCCGGCGAGCCCGGGCCCGTCCACGCTGCCGGAGGCCGACCGCTCCGGAACCGAGCAGACACGATGACCACGGCGATGACGACCGGCCCGGACGCCGCGTCCGACGATCCGATGTACCGCATCCTCCTGATCGAGGACGACGAGGGCGACGCCCTGCTGGTCGAGGAGCTCCTGTTCGACACGGGGCTGCGGTTCGAGCTGACGATCCGCACCACGCTGGCGGAGGCCCGCACCGAACTGGCCGGCGCCCCGATCGACTGCGTCCTCCTCGACCTGCACCTGCCCGACGTGTCGGGCATCGACGCGGTCGCCGCCGTGCGGGCGCTGGCCCCGCACACCGCGGTCATCGTCCTGACCGGGCTGTCCGAGGCCCAGGCGGGCACCGACGCCATGGCGGCCGGAGCTCAGGACTACCTCGTCAAGGGCAAGGTCGAAGCGGATCTGCTGCACCGGACGGTGCGCTACGCCGTCTACCGCAGCCAGACCGAACGCGCGAGCGCCGAGGCCCAGGCCACCCGGCTCCGGGCCGAGGAGAACGCGCGCCTGGAGCGCGGCCTGCTGCCCCAGCCGATGCTCGACACCTCCACCGTCCGGGTGACCTCCCGCTATCTGCCCGGCGCCGCGATGGCCCTGCTCGGCGGGGACTTCCTCGACGTGGTGGAGGGGGACGACGGGCTGCTGCACGCCGTCGTCGGCGACGTCAGCGGCCACGGCCCGGACGCCGCCGCGCTCGGTGTCTGCCTGCGCATCGCCTGGCGCTCGCTCGTGCTCGGCGGACACCGCGGCGAGGACCTGCTGCACCTGATGGAGCGCATCCTGATCGCCGAACGCGGCAGCCAGCAGTTGTTCGCCACCTGCACCCTCCTCACCCTCGACCAGGACGCCGGCACCGCCACCCTCCATCTCGCCGGCCATCACGAGCCCCTCCTCACCACGGCCGAGGGCACGCGGGAACTCAGCGCCGCGCACGGCATCGCCCTGGGCATCGTCCCGGGGCTGCACAGCTGGCCCTCCACCGTCCTGCCGCTCCCGGACACCGGGGCCCTGACCCTCTACACCGACGGTCTCACCGAGGGGCACAACGGGGCGACGAACGAACGGCTCGGCGTCGAAGGACTGCTCACGCTGATCGGCAACCTGCCGTCGGCGGACCCGGCCACGCATGTCGACCTGCTCATCAAGGAGACCCACGAGCTGAACGCCGGACGCCACTCCGACGACCTCGCCGTGCTCCGCCTCGACTGGGGCGACCTCCCCGCCCGCGGCTGAGGCCCGCCGATCGAGCCGGAGTCCTCAGCTCGGGGAGGACGGGGTCAGCACCACGAAGTCGGCTCCGGACGGATCGAGGCAGACGGCGAGCCGGCCGACGCCCTCCGCGTCCGTCGGGCCCATCTGCACGCTGCCACCGTTCCCGGTGACCGCGGCGACGGCGGCGTCACAGTCGGCGACGGCGAACACCGGGTGCCAGTACGCCCGTCCACCCGCCAGGGCGAGGTCCTCCGCACGAACCTGCATCAGGCCGCCCTGCATACGCTCCTCGGGAAGCCCGGACGGGGTGATCAGGGTGTAGGCGCCTCCGCCGCCCGGCATCTCCATGTCGCTGAACCGCCAGCCGAGGACCGCGCCGTAGAACTCCCTCGCGGCCGTGGCGTCGCTCGTGTACAACTCGGTCCAGGACAGTGAGCCGGGCTCGTCGGCCAGCTCGAAGCCCGCGTTCTTCCCCGGCTGCCAGACCGCGAACTGGCCACCCGACGGGTCGGTGTACTGCGCCATCCGCCCCCACTCCCCGAGGTCCCTCGGGGGCACCCGGACCGCGCCGCCCGCGACCTCCACCGCCCGGCTGACGGAGTCCGCGTCGGTGACGCAGTAGTAGATCATCCAGGCCGACCGGGCACCCTCCTCGGACAGCTTGCCCAGCCCGGCGACGGTCCTGCCGTCCTTCCGGAACATGCCGCCCTCCATGTCCCCGCCTTCGTTCCCGCCCATGGGCTCGTAGTCCCAGCCGAGCACCGAGCCGTAGAAGGCCGCCGCGGCCGGGACATCGGGCGCGCCCAGGTCGAGCCAGCAGGGCGCGCCGGGAGTGAGTTCGGTCGTGATCACGGCTGTTCCCTTCGCAGGTCCTGTGGCTTTTCAGCGTGACACCGGCCACCGGCGATCGCGCGTCGGCCGAGCCCCGGGGGGGGCCGGCGGGGCGAGCGCAGTTCCCCGGGCAGGGTGATCGCGGCCCGTATGCCCCGGTGCGCGCGGCTCCGCCGGCCGCGGCATTCCGCGGCTTTCCCCGGGCTGCCGGTGTTCACCGGGCGATCCGCTGGTGTGGGCGAAGCGTCCACGGGTGGTATTCAATGAGGTGTGCGTCAGGGATCTCGGGGCCCCGCCGCACGGGTCGGAGTAACGACCCCGGCGTCGCGCCGGGGACTGCCGAGAGAGCCTCATGGACTCTACGCCCTCACCCCCGCCCTCGTCGCCGTTCAACCTGGTCAGCAGCGCCCTGGGGCGATACATCCCGAGCGGCGGACAGACGGCGGACACCGGTCCCGCCCAGTCGCGGGGCGACCGCGCCACGCCCCGGAGCGCACCCGACGACCCGACGGACGACCGTCACGATCAGATTCTCGGCGTGGTCAACCTGGACCGGGATCTGAGGATCACCCGGTCCAATCTGGACGCCGCCGTGTTCGCGGGTCTGGACGCCGCGCCCGGGACCCTCTTCGCCGATCTCCTGCCCGCCGGGGACGTACCGACGGTCACCCGGCGGCTGCGGCAGGTCCTGGAGATCGGCGAGGCGCATGTCGCCCGCATCCAGCGCCTGCGGCGCGGGGACGGCTCGGAGCTGGTGGTCTCGATGAGCATCCTGCCCGCCGCCGCGCCGCAGGAGGGCTTGACCGTCTCCCTGATCGCCATGGCCAGGAGGTTGCACCTGTACGCGGCCGAGACCGCGATCGGCACCTCGCTGGACGTCGGCGAGACCGCGCAGTCGCTGGCCGAGTCCCTGCTGGCCTGGGGGGACGTGGCCGCCGTCGATCTCGACTTCGCCGTGTGGACGGGCGAGGGAGTCGTCGGGCAGGCGCAGGGGCGTATCCGGCTCCGGCGGGCGGCGCTGGTGCCGGACCGGGTGTGGCCCGAGGGTTACGTGACTCCGGGCGAGGATCTTCCGAGCGACGCGAGCCGACTGCTGGCGCAGGCGGTCCGGCGCGACGACGCCCCGCAGGCCCTCGTCGTGCCGGACCGGGCGGCGATCGAGCGGCTGCTCGGCAGCCCCCGGGTGATCCGCGCCCTGGTGCCCGGTGACCTGTCGGCGAGCGTGGCGTGCATTCCGCTGGTCCTGGACGGAACGCCGCCCGTCGTGCTGGGCGTGGCGGAGGTCTGGCGGCGCGTGGACCGTCCGTTCCGCGACAGCGAGTTGTTCGACCTGCAGGAACTGGTGGCCCGGACCGCCCATCACGTCGACCTGGCCCGGCAGCACCAGCGCGAGCACACCCAGGTGCTGGCGTTGCAGCGCCGGCTGCTGCCCCGGACGGGCGGCCACACCATCGAGATCGCCAGCGTCTACCAGCCCGCCACCCCGGACAGCGCGGGCGTCGGCGGCGACTGGGTGAACAGCTTCCCGCTGCCGGACGGCCGGACCGCGCTGGTGGTCGGCGACGTCGTCGGGCACGGCCTGGGAGCGGCGGCGACCATGGGCCAGCTGAGCATGGAGGCCCGCGCGCTGCTGTCCGCGGGGCTGGCGCCCGACGAGGTGCTGGAGCACCTGGACGCGACCGTGACACTGCTGGACGACGCGGAGTCCGGGCTGGCGGCCGGCTACAGCGCCCTCGGCTCCACCTGCTGCATCGCCCTCTACGACCCCGTCACCCACCAGGTCGCGCTCTCCAGCGCCGGCCACCTCCCCCCGGTCCTGGTGCTTCCGAACGGCCGGGCGAGCCCGCTCGCGGTCAGCCCGCACCCCGGTCTGGGCGCCGAGTTCGCGCTGCGGGAGCCGTTCCACGTGTACACGTTCGGTGTGCCCCCGGGCTCCCTGCTCGCCCTCTACACCGACGGCCTGGTGGAGGATCCTGCCCTGTCGATCGACGAGGGCATCGGCAGGCTGGCGGACACCCTGGCCACGGTGCACCCGTGGGACACCCTGCAGCAGGCCGCACGGCACGTCGTCTCCACGCTGGCGCCCGCGCGCCAGCGCGACGACGTGACCCTGCTGCTCGTGCGCATGATCGGCTACCGCAAGGGGGACACCGCGACCTGGCGGCTGCCCGCCCGCGACGACGCGCCCGCCCGCGCCCGGGCTCACGTCTGCGCGCTGCTGCGGCAGTGGCGCACCCGGACGGACACCCGGGACGACGTGCGGCTGCTGGTCAGCGAGCTGGTCACGAACGCGGTGCGCTTCGCCACCGGCCCCGTCACGGTACGGCTGATCAGGGCCGGTCACGGCCTGCTGTGCGAGGTCGGCGACACCGGCAACGGCAGGCCGCGGCTGAGCCGGGGCGGCCTCCTCGACGACGGCGGGCGCGGCCTGCACATCGTGCACCGGCTCACCACCCGGTGGGGGGTGCGGTGGACGGACACCGGCAAGGTGGTCTGGGCGGAGATCGCGAGGTGAGGCGACCGGCTCGACGTCAGCACGCGGCCGGGTGGCGGGACGGGCCCGCCGGCCGGCCGGCTAGAGCCACTCCCCTTCCAGGGCGGTGGCGGTGAGGCCCGGCGCCGCCGCGTACAGGACGGCCCGGCTGCCCGGCTTCTGCCCCGCGTCGTGCGCCCGCCGCAGGATGTCGAACACGGCGGCGCCGCCGCGGTTGCCGCTGGTGTAGCTGTCCCGGCTGTGGTCGAGCAGCCCCGACGGCCACCCGTCGGGCATCGTCTGCTCCATGTACTCCAGCACCCTGGTCCCGCCGGGGTGCGCGAGCAGCACGTCGGGGTGCCAGGAGTCGGGGTCGTCCTCGTACCGCAGCCGCAGCCACTCCCACATCGCGGTGACCGTCTCCTGCACGGCGCGCGGCCCGCGCCGGTCCATCACGAAGTGGGCGCCGTCCGCACGCGTCTCCAGGCGGTGCAGGTCCTGGGTGCCGGGCAGGGTGTGGTGCCAGGCGGCGTCCAGCCGCAGCACCGACTCCGGCCTCGGGCGGCCCGTGACCACCGCGGCGACCGCGGTGTCCGCGAACAGCAACCGGACGATCAGGGACTCGAGGGTGTCGTCCGCGGGCTGGTAGGTCGTGCTCAGCGCCTCGGCGATCACGACCAGGACCACCCGGTCGGGGTCCGCGGCCACGAGCTCCGCCGCCAGGGCCAGGGAACGGGTCCCCGCGACACAGGCCCACTGCGTGGCCGGCAGCAGCATCGCGTCACCGCGCAGCGGGAGCCGGTTGGCCAGGGAGACGTCCAGGCCGGGCAGCGCGGGGGTGGTGGAGTGACTGGTGATCAGGCAGTCGACGTCCGAGGCGTCGAGTCCGGCGATCTGCAGCGCTCCGCGCGCCGCGCGCTCCCCGTAGGCCTGCACGGCCTCCCAGGCCGGCGCGGTGCGCTCCTGGGCGGTCTGCGGCGCGGGTATCGCCTCGAGCGCGGCGATGACGCGGTCCACGTCCTGCTGGGTGAACCCGTCGCGCGCCAGCGCCTCTTGGGCGGGTCCGACGCCGACCTCCCGCAGGCCGCCGCCCTCGCCGGGCGCGACCGCGGTCTCCAGCGGCAGCATCCACCCGCGGGTCTCGATGCCCGTGCCGGCCGCGATGCCGTCGATCCGCGGCGCCCATGCCGCATGCGGATGCCGATCGCGCACCTCCGCCACGATCCGGCTGGTCTCCACCGCGTGCTCACCGTGAATCACGGCAGGGGGACAGAGGTAAGCGGCCATGAGGGGGCACCTTTCCAGGGGAACAGGAGAAACGTCACGAGGGCTGCTGCATGGGCGACTTTGGAACGTCACGCCCGGGGCGAGGGGCTCCGCTGCGGGAGTCGCTGTCCTGTCGAGCATGGACGCCAAATGGACATTTCCGCTGTGACCCAGACAACTTGGGCGGCATTCAAGGTGCGTGATACGGCACACACCGCCACAACAGGGGCCTCTCGGGGCGACCGGTTCCCCAGACCTTGACTGACGTACCGTCAGGCCATTCGCCCACCGGGTCCGGGCACGTGCCGCCGACGGCGGCGGCGCGCGGTCGGAGGGCCCGTGCGAGGCGGCCCCGGCCAGGCGGCCGCCCGCGTCACTCGGCCCGCCGGCCGACGGTGCGATCGCTCCTCCGCACCGGAACGCGCCCGCTCCGCGTGTGGCGGGGGTGTGACGTGCCGGCCCCGGGCGTCACCCGGGGAACGGCGGCGCCCCGCGTCCGGGCACGCTTCGTCCAGGGTGCGCCCGCCCGGCGGCTCGCCGAAGTCGGCGGGACCGGCGCGGCGTTCACGTCGTCGCGCGCGCTCGCGCACCCGGCGGCCGCCCGTCGACGGCCCCGGAGGTGGCCCGTACCGGTGCCGGGGCGGGCCTCGCCCCGGCACCGGCTCGTCACGCCTCGTCGCGCAGCCGGGCCGCCAGGGAGCGCAGCGTCTCGCTCTCCTCGGTGTGGCCCAGGGCGGTCAGGCGGGTGATCGCCGCGTCGAGGCGGGTGAGGGCGGGGGCGGTGCGTTCCAGGTAGACGCCCTCCACGACGCAGGCGAGGCGCACGCACTCGGCCCACTCGCCGGCACGGTCGTCGCCCTCCCCCGGCTCGCCGAGCAGGGCGAGGGCCTTTTCGAGGGCTGCCAGGGAGGTGGCGAACTCGCCGGCGTGGGCGTTGACCCGTCCGTGCTCGTAGGCCAGGGCGGTGTCCAGGGAGCGGCCGCGGGCCTGGTGTCCGGCGGCGCGGGCCTCGTCGGCGATCCGGCCGGCGTCGTCGAGGAAGGCGAGGGCCTCGGCCAGGCCGTCGGGGCCCTGCTGCTGCGCCTGCAGACGGGCCAGTTCGCGCAGGCAGTTGCTGAGCCGTTCGTAGCCCGGCGCCTTGGCGTGGGCGAGGAGCGCCTGATCGACCGCTTCGCGGGCCCGGCCGAACTCGCCGGTCTCGCCCAGGAGGACGGCCGTCTCCGCGGCGATCATGACATGGCTGTCCGGATCGTCGTCCCAGCCCGCCGACTCGGCCGCGAGGGCGACGAACTCCGCCGTGGCGGCCTTGAGATCGTCCCCCTCACGCAGCGCCCGGGCCCGGGTCAGGCGCAGTTGGGCGACGAGCCGGCCGTTCATCTCCCCGGAGGTGACGTCCGGTTCCGCCAGCAGGGAGTCGAGCAGCGCGATGCAGTCCTCGACGCGGCCCAGGTCGAGGCTGAGCCGGGCCACGTTGCTGTACGCGCCGAACGCGTCCGCCCGGCTGCCGCGGCGGAGCTCCAGCTCCGCATGGCGCGTCAGGTGGCGCAGGGCCTCTTCGGGGCGGCCCAGGTGCATGCAGGCCTCGGCGAGATCAGCGTGCAGGCGGGTGGTGTCGACCGTGTCGGCGGGCCAGTCGGCGGCCAGTCGCAGGCCTTCGGTCAGGTTCGCGTGGGCGGTCTGCGGGTCCTGCAGGACGAGCTGGAGCCGGCCGCGCAGTCCGAGCGTGCGGGGCAGGTGCCAGGCGGGGCCGTGCGCCTTCAGCCGGTCGAGGAGGGCGTCGATCTCGGTGACCGCGGCGGGCAGGTCGCCGGAGATGGCGTACGTGCTGGCCCGCAGCAGCAGGGCGCCGGAGATCTGCCCGGCCAGGTCGTGCCGGGTGGCGAACGCCTGCAGCTGTCCGACCTCGGCGAGCACCGGGGCGGCGTGTCCCTCGTCCCCCGTGGTCTGCAGGCGCAGGCCGAGCGCGGTTGCCCGCAGCCGCAGCAGGCGGGCCTCCTGGAACGGGGCGAGGCCGGACGTCTCCTCGTGCAGACGGACCGTGGCCGCGTGGGCGGCGGTCAGGGCGGCGGCCTTCGCCTCCGCGCCCTCGACGCCCTCGGCCGCGGACTCGGCGGCGGTGAGCAGGGCGCAGGCCCGGGCGAGCGCCGCGTGCCCCGGCAGTCCGGCCTCGTCGTAGAGGGCGGCGGCCTCCTCGTGGAGGGCGGTGGCGCCGGCGGGCCCGTCCTTCTCGTCCGCCCGGTTCGCCTCGTCGGACAGCAGGTCCGCGCGCAGTTGCGCGACCGGGCCGAGGGCGGGGTCGTCGGGGTGGGTGTAGTCGTGGGCGGCGACGAGGACGCGCAGCCGTGCCCAGCAGGCCTGAGCTTCCGGGTGCCCCTGTTCCTCCAAGTCCCTTGCTCGCCGCACGAGTTCGGGCAGCGAGTCGGGGACTGCGGTCGCCGCACGCGGGACGGGGGCGGCGGGGGCGGCGGCCGGTGCCGCCGGGGCCACGTCGTCGAGGCTGCGGGTGCGCAGGGTCAGTTCCAGCGCGTCCAGGAAAGGGGCACGGTCGAGACGGGCCCTGCGGCGGTCGGCGTGGGCCGAGGTGCCGTTGCGGGCGTCGAAGCGGGCGGCGAGGTCGTCCGCGCTGCCGCGCACCTCGGCGAGCAGCCCGGCCACCGTCCAGGTGCGGCCCGCGTGTCCGGCGGCGGGCAGGTCACCGCGGCCGAGCAGCTCGACCCGCTGGAGGAGCACCTCCACGCCGGTGAGGAAGCCGAGCAGGTCCAGCGGCGAGTCGACCTCGTCGAAGAGCCCCCGGTTCTCGGCGAGCAGCTCCAGGCCGCGTGCCTCGTTGCCGGTGAGCGCGCAGAACTCCAGGTGCCGCCCGACCTCCTGGGACATCGAGGGGTTGCGGCGGCAGCTGCGGTAGCCGGCGAGGTGCAGTTCGCGTGCCCGGTCGGTGCGGCCGGTGCGCAGCAGGGGCAGCAGCGCGTACGAGACGGATCGGGCCGGTTCCTCCTGGCAGGATTCCTTCCCCTCCAGGACGGGCTCCCAGATGTGCAGCGCCCGCTCGTCGTCGCCCGCCGCGAGGTGGTGCAGTGCGCGCTCGCAGATCTCGCAGGCCTCGCAGTCGCTGAGCCGGGTGCGGGAGCGGCCCGCCCACAGTTCGTAGGCGAGGGCGGTGTCCTCGCCTGTGTGGGTGGCCAGTTGGTACGCCTGTCCGTAGTACGGCTGGAGGCCCAGGCCGGCCTTCTCGTACCGGTCGCGCATCTCCGTCAGCCACTGGCGCAGGCTCGCGAGCGGTATCTCCGGCAGTGCGCGCAACGCGCCGGCCACCCACTTGAACCGCCAGAACAGCAGGTGGCGCAGGCGCTCGTCGAAGACGTCGGGCTGCTCGTCGAAGAGGGTCAGCAGGCGGGCGAAGACGACGGGCGACTTCCGGGGTTCGGAGCCGTAGGTGTACGCCTCCTGGAGTTCGAGGAGTGCGTGGACGAGGGGGAGCGGCTCCGCGAACTGCTCGGCGGCGTCGACGAGTTCCTCGGCGGTGAGCGTGCGGGTACGGCCGTAGGGGCGCCGGTCGTTCTCCTCGAGCGCCCGGTACAGCTCGTCGGTGGTCTGGGGTGCGGCGGTCGGCATCGTCAGCTGTCCTTGCGGAGGGCGTGGGCGAGCAGGTTGAGGAAGGAGCGGTTGATCAGGCTCGACTCGGCGGGCCTCAGCGGGCGCCGGGACAGCATCGCGGCCTGCCCGTAGAGGGCTTCGGCGCTGGTGCGGGCCAGCTCGGGCTCGTCGATGGTGACGGCGGTGCGGACCAGCGGGTTGAGCTGGTTGAGGATCAGCTGGGCCCGCGGCGCCTCCTGGCGCAGGGCGCCGAGGATGTCGCCCCACACGCCGCCCTCCTGCTCACGGGCGAGCTGGGAGCGGGTGCGCTCATGACGTGCCTCGCGGCTGTCGACGAGGAGGGCGGGGGCGGAGGCGGGCTGGAAGGTGCGCAGCGCGACGTCGCAGTCGAAGACCGAGAGGGCGTCGCGGGCCTGGGCCAGGTAGGCGGCCGCGGCCAGTTCCGTCTCCCGGTCGACGGGGTCCAGGTGGGCGGTGAGGGTCCCCGGGTCGAGGTCGGCGACGACGGCCTCGGGCCTGATCTCCGGCAGCCGGTGGACCAGTTCGCGGTCGTAGGTGTAGCCGCCGTTGACGACGCCGAGCCCGGCGGCCGAGGCGATCGCCGCGACCTGGCGGAATTCCTCCACGCTCGACGTGACGAGCACGGTGCGGTGGGTGCGCGCGAACTCGTCGAGGGTGCAGTGCCCGTCGGTGGTCTCGAACGGCAGCCAGGGCAGCAGCATCCGGAGGATCTCGTCGTCGTGCACGGCGAGCGACTTCACGGCCAGGTGGTGTGCCTGGAGGAAGCGGGCGAGCAGGTCCGGGTCGCTGGCGGCGACCCTGGCCATCCACGCGCGCAGCCGCTCGGCGAGGGCGTCGCGGACGGCGGCGAGGGTGTCGTCCTCGTACAGGGACTCCCGCGACGCCGTCGGGCGCAGGCTCTCGGCGTCGACGACGCAGCGGACGAAGAAGGCCCACTCCGGCAGGATCTCCTCGGCCTGCTCGGACAGCAGCATGCCCTTGACGTGGACGCGATGCCCGTGTCGTCGCCCGGCCGGGACCGCCTCGGGCAGCACGCACGCGATGCCCTTGAGGCCCACGGCCGGCAGGTCCAGCTCGATGGTGTCCAGCGGCGTGAAACCGAGGACGTCCGCGCCGTAGGCGGCCAGCGCGCGGGACCGGGATCCCGGTGTGGGATACGTACGGGCCCAGGGGGCGGGCTCGGGGTTGACGGGCGAGCCCGGGCCGCCCGTGCCGTCGTCGAAGGTCACCGGGTGGCGCAGCAGCGAGCCGAAGTGCCGGGCCAGCGTGTGCACCTGCGCCGGGCGGGTCCACTCGCGCGCGTCGGCGCGCGGCGTCAGCGTGACGGTGGTGCCGGGCCGGGGGCGGGCGGAGGCGGGCAGGGTGCGGACGGTGTAGCTGCCGTCGCCGCGTCCCCGCCATTCCACGGCGGGGGCGTCGGGGGTGCGGGCGGAGCGGCTCAGGACGTGGATCTCGTCCGCGACCAGGAAGCAGGAGAGCAGGCCGATGCCGAACTGGCCGATGAAGTCGCCGCGTTGCTCGGCGATGCCCTCGGCGCGCTTGCTGCTGCGGCCGATCGTCGCGAGGAAGGTGTGCACGTCCGCCTCGGTGAGGCCGACGCCGTCGTCCTCGACGCGGACGACCGAGGCGTCGGCGTACAGCCGGATCCCGAAGGCGTCGGCGGGAGCGGCCGGTTCGAGGCGGTGCCGGGCGGTCAGCGCGTCCACCGCGTTCTGGAGGAGTTCGCGCAGGTAGACGCGTGGGCTGGAGTAGAGGTGGTGGGAGAGGAGATCGACGAGGCCGCGCAGGTCCACCTGGAAGGTGCGGTCGGCGCCGGCCGGGCTCACGGGGGTGTCGTGCAGAGTCATCGGGCAGTCCGGGGTGAGGTGTTCGGAGAAGGCGGGGCGAGGTGCTCGGCGGAGGCCGGGGCCGGCGTCAGGCGCGGCGCCGGAAACGGGCGTACGCCTTCTCCGGCTGTGCCATGTACTTCCAGGGCCACGGGGTCCAGGCGCCGCCCAGCTCGTGGAAGACGCGCGGGGCCACGACGCTCTCGGCGGACAGGGCCAGGGCCATGGCGAAGATGTTGAAGTCCTCCTGCCAGCCCGGACGCCGCTCGTAGGCGGGATGGAGGATGCTGCGTCGGGCCGCCTGCCGCAGCTCCTCCTGGGTGGCCGGTGTGTCGAGATGGCCCTGACGCTCCGACTCCACCCACTCCTCGATGTGGGCCATGGCGATCACGCAGCCGAGGCGGTGCCCGTCGGGCGCGGCGGCGAAGGCCTTCCGGGCGAACGCCAGGGCCTGGCCGGGCTCGCCGCTCCAGCGGGGCTGGAGGTGCGACACCCACTCGATGTGGGTCTCCAGGTCCAGCGGGTCGCGCCGCAGAGCGGCGTCCCGCCGGGTCTCGTTGACGACGGAGCCCAGCGACATCCCGCGGCCGGAGGTGAGGAGGCGACGCCACGGCGTCACCCACTCCGGCCGCAACTCGGCGGCCTCCAGCAGCTGTTCCTCGGCGACGGCGAGCCGCTCGTGGAAGACGCGCCACTGCTCCTGTGTGACGTCCACGGCACGGGCGGCGGTGCGCGCCTCCCAGCCCCAGACGATGTGGCGGGCCCCGGATATGAGCAGGGCGGTCGCCCGGTGCTCCTTGTCCTCCTGCACGGCCCGGCCGATCCAGTCCTGCACCCCGGCCACCTCGGCGAGCACGCCGAGCACCTGGTGGTCGCGGCCGAGGTCGAACGGGGCCGGCACCGCCCTGACCGTCTCCCAGTCGCCCGCCCGGGCGGCCTCCACCAGCGCGAGCACCCGGGTGTCCCCGAGCGCGTGCAGCTGGTGGACTCCGTTCTGTCTGCGCGGAACGGGAAGGGCGTACGGATCCGCCACCGGTCTCTCCGCGCCCCTGCCGAACAGCTTGCCGAACATGCCGCGTCCTCCCCTGGTCCCGCGTGATCGTCCGGGGCAGCTTAAACGGCCCCACCGACACCACTTCCACAGGGTTTTCACCGGCACATCACGGTCCCGGTCCCGTCGGCGCCCGCCCCGGTCCCCGCCGAACAGGGCCTCGCCATGGTGGTCGCACGCACCTCAGCGCACAGAACTATGGTGTCCCACCACATGTGCCCTTGACCTGCGGATTCCTACGGTATGGCGACACGGAACGTCCCCGCCAACCGCTTGGAAGTGGTACCGATGTCCTCCCCCGCGACCGCTCCCCCGTCCCCGGGCACCCCAGCCAGCCTCAAGCGCATCGTCGCCGCCAGTCTCATCGGCACCACCATCGAGTGGTACGACTTCTTCCTCTACGGCTCGGCCGCCGCTCTCGTCTTCAACAAGCTGTTCTTCCCGGACTCCGACCCGCTCGTCGGCACGCTCCTGTCGTTCCTGACGTACGCCGTCGGTTTCGCCGCGCGGCCGCTCGGTGCGCTGGTCTTCGGGCACTACGGTGACCGGCTCGGGCGCAAGAGGCTGCTGGTGCTGAGCCTGCTGCTGATGGGCGGGGCGACCTTCGCGATCGGCCTGCTGCCGACCCATGCGACCGTCGGGAGCGCCGCCCCGGTGCTGCTGACCGTGCTGCGGCTGATCCAGGGGTTCGCGCTCGGCGGCGAGTGGGGCGGAGCCGTGCTGCTGGTCTCCGAGCACGGGGACGCGCGGCGGCGCGGCTTCTGGGCCTCGTGGCCGCAGACGGGCGCTCCCGCCGGGCAGTTGCTGGCGACCGGCGTGCTGTCCCTGCTCACGGCCGTGCTCTCGGACGCCGCCTTCGCCTCCTGGGGCTGGCGGATCCCCTTCCTGCTCTCCGGGGTTCTGGTGATCGTCGGTCTGTGGATTCGTCTGTCCGTCGACGAATCGCCCGTGTTCCGGCAGGCGTTGGCGCGGGCCGAGGCCCGCAAGGCGGCGCGCTCGGCGCAGGAGCGGGCACAGGCGGAGCAGCTGCCGCTGGTGTCGGTGCTGCGGCACCACTGGCGTGACGTGCTGGTCGCGATGGGCGCGCGGATGGCGGAGAACATCTCCTACTACGTCATCACCGCGTTCATCCTCGTCTACGCGACGACCTCGGCCGGAGTCTCCAAGCAGACCGCGCTCAACGCCGTGCTCATCGCCTCCGCCGTGCACTTCGCGGTGATCCCGGCCTGGGGTGCGCTGTCCGACCGGGTCGGGCGGCGGCCGGTGTATCTGCTGGGCGCGGTCGGGATCGGGCTGTGGATGTTCCCGTTCTTCGCGCTCGTCGACACCGGCACCTTCGGGAGTCTCGTCCTCGCCGTGACGGTGGGCCTGGTACTGCACGGGGCGATGTACGCGCCGCAGGCCGCCTTCTTCTCCGAGATGTTCGCGACCCGGATGCGCTACTCCGGCGCCTCGATCGGCGCCCAGTTCGCCTCGGTCGCGGCGGGCGCGCCCGCGCCGCTGATCGCCACCGCGCTGCTGGCCGACTACGACAGCTCCACCCCGATCGCCCTCTACGTGATCGCCGCGGCCGTGCTGACGGTCGTCGCCGTGGGGGTGGCCAAGGAGACCCGCCACCGTGACCTGGCCGCGGGCGACCTGGCCGACGGCGGTCCCGGCGCGGAGGCGGAGCACCCGCGGACGCCGACGACGGACGCGCGCGCCGTCTGATCCCGTCGCCGTGCCCGCCGCTCCGGCCCGCCCCCGCCCCCGCCCCCGTACGCCGTCCGCGCGTACGGGGGCGGGTCAGTGCGGTGCCGGGGTCGCCAACCGGTGCAGGCGCAGGGCGAGCTGGATCTCCAGGGCGCGGGCGGGGCTCTGCCAGTCGTCGCCCAGGAGGCGGCCGACGCGTTCGAGGCGCTGGGCCACCGTGTTGACGTGGACGTGGAGTTCGTCCTTGGTGCGGGCCGGGCTCATGCCCGAGGCGAAGTAGGCGTCGAGGGTGCGCACCAGGTCGGTGCCGCGCCGTTCGTCGTAGGCGACGACCCGGCCCATGGTGCGCTCCACGAAGCCCGCCACGTCCCGGTCGCCGGCGAGGAGGAGCCCCAGGAAGCCGAAGTCCTCGGCGGCCGCCCCGTCGCCGGAACGGCCGAGCAGCCGCAGGGCGTCGAGACAGCGCCGGCCTTCCGCGTAGGCGGCGACCACCCTGTCCGGGTCGGCGGCGAGGCCCCGCACCGGGGCGGACGCGCCGACGGTGACCGCTTCGTGGACGGCGGTGCCGAGGTGCAGCGCGGTACGGCGGGCCAACTCCGTCGCGGTGTCGCCGTGTTCGAGGGGCAGCAGCAGGACGGTGCCGCCGTCGCGGGCGGCGGCCAGACCGTGCCGGGTGGCGGCGAGGTGGGAGGCGGCGGACCACAGACGGCGGCGCGCGGCCGCCTCCTGGTCGGCGTCGGGTGCGGCGGCGTCGAGGCGGGCCGCCAGGACGACATGGGTCGCGTCGAGGTCGGCGTGCAGCCGGGTGGCGCGCTCGCGCAGCAGGCGCGGGTCACGGTCGCGGGCCTCGAGCAGGTCGTCCAGGAGCTCGCCGCGCACGCGCTGTTCGGCCTCGGCGGCGGAGCGTCTGGCCAGGAGCAGCAGGGAGGTGACCATCGCGGCCCGCTCCAGGGTCCGCTGGTCGACCGGGTCGAGGTCCGGGTGACCGCGCAGCACCAGGGCGCCGAGCAGTTCCCCGCCGGCCGCGACGGCAGCGATCCAGTCGTGTCCATGGCGTACGGCGTGGCCCTCCGCGCGGGAGGCCGCCACTGCGGCGGCGGGCGCGGTCTCCAGGAACTCCACGGTGCCGTCGAGCACCTGGGACACCGCGGCGGCCACGTCGTGGACCCCGCCGCCGCGCAGGACCAGCTCGGCGAGCCGGTCGTGGACCTCCGAGGCGCGTTCGATGACCGCGCTGCGGTCCCGGATGATCTCGTTGGCGCGCTCGAGGCCGGCCAGCGCGGAGCGGGTCTCGGTGAGCAGGTTGGCGGTGTCGATGGCGGCCGCGGCGAGGGCCGCGAAGGATCCGAGCAGGGCGATCTGCTCCCGTTCGAAGACCCGGGCGCGCCGGTCCGCGGCGAACAGCACCCCGATGACATGGGGACCCAGCATGAGCGGAACGCCGAGGATCGCGACCAGCCCCTCGTCGCGTACGCCCGCGTCGATGGTCGTCGTGTGCCGGAAGCGGTCGTCGCGGAAGTAGTCGTCGGTGACGTAGGGACGGGCCGTCTGGGCGACCAGGCCGCCGAGCCCCTCCCCCATGCCGAGGCGCAGTTGCTGGAAGCGGGCGGCGACCGACCCCTCGGTGACCCTCATGTACGTGTCGCCCCTGGCCGGGTCGTGCAGGCTGAGGTAGGCGATGTCGGTGCCGAGCAGGGAGCGGGCGCGCTGCACGATGGCCTGGAGCACGGCGTCCACGTCACGGGGGCCCGCGAGGTCGTGGGCGGTCTCGAAGAGGGCGGACAGCTCGGCCTCCCGCCTGCGTCGGCCCTCCAGCTCGGAGCGGACCCGCAGCGCGAGCAGCTTGGCGTGTTCGAGCGCCGCGATCCGCTCGCCCGGCCCTCCCTCGGCGCGGGCGAGCAGCACGGGCCGGTCGTAGGCCTCGGCGGCCGCGCCCCGGGCGAGCAGTTCGAGGAACGGCGCGTCGGCGTCGTGGGCGGGGCCGGGTGCCGCCGTGGCGCCCTTCAGGTGATCGCGGGACATGCTCACAGGATTCCTCATCGCCGGGCCGCCCCGTCAGCCCTGTGGACAACTCCGCCGCCGGGGCGCCCCGACACGGCCGGGCGGGGTGTCCGGTGCGCTCAGTGCGCGGTCCAGCCGCCGTCGAGGACCAGCGAGGTGCCCGTCACGAAGGACGCCTGCGGGCCGCACAGGTAGGCGACGGCCTCGGCGACCTCCTCCGGTTCGATGAGCCGTTTGACGGCGCTGTCGCGCAGCAGTACGTCGGTCAGCACGCGCTCCTCGGGCACGCCGTGCGTCCGTGCCTGGTCGGCGAGCTGCCGCTGCACGAGCGGGGTGCGCACATAGGCGGGGTTCACACAGTTGGAGGTCACCCCGTGGGGCGCGCCTTCGAGGGCGGCGGTCTTGGAGAGGCCCTCGAGTCCGTGCTTGGCGGCGACGTACGCCGACTTGTAGGCGGAGGCGCGCAGTCCGTGCACGGAGGAGACGTTGACGATGCGGCCCCAGCCCTGCCCGTACATGTGGGGCAGGGCGCCACGGATGAGGCGGAACGGCGCCTCCAGCATCACGGTGAGCACCGTGTGGAAGACGTCCGGCGGGTACTCCTGCAGCGGGGCGACCCGCTGGAGCCCGGCGTTGTTGACCAGGACGTCGGCTCCGGCGGCCGCGAGTTCGGCGGCGTCCAGGTCGGTGAGGTCCAGGACGTACGGTTCGACCGAGCCGGGCAGACCGGCCGCGCTCGCGGCGAGCGTCTCCAGTCCCGCCGGGTCCCGGTCGACGGCGCGGACCTTGGCCCCGGCGGCCGCGAGCCGCAGCGCGCAGGCCCGTCCGATGCCGCCGGCCGCGCCGGTGACGAGGGCGGTGCGCCCGCCGAGGTCGAGCGAGGGGGCGGCGGGAAGGGGAGCGGCGACCTGGGGCGAAGTCATGCGTCGAGCCTAGGCAGAGCCCGGTCCTCGCCCCATGTGGTCGCCGCCCATACTTCCGACCTAAGGCGTGGTCTCGAACCACGTGGGTTCGTCGGCGAGCGCCTGCTTGATGCGGAACAGCTGCCGGTCCCGCATCGTCGGCAGCGTGTCCAGCGCGAACCAGCCCACCTCGACGGACTCGTCGTCGTTGACCCGCGCCTCGCCGCCCACCGCCCGGCAGCGGAAGGTGACGTCCATGAACTGGCAGGCGTCGCCGTTCGGATACTCGACCCGTCGGCCGGCGCGGATCAGGACGACGCGTTCGGGAACGCACCGCACGCCCGTCTCCTCGTGGACCTCCCGGACCGCGCAGTCCGCGGGCTGCTCGCCGGGCTCCGGGATGCCCGAGATCACGCACCATTCGTGGTTGTCCGCGCGTCGGCCGAGCAGCACCCGCCCCTCGTCGTCGAAGACGACGGCGCTGACGCCGGGGAGCCAGAGCAGTTGGTGGCCCGCGGAGGCCCGGATCTCGGTGATGAAGTCAGGAGTCGGCATGCGGCGAGCCTATCGGGGCCGCCCGGTCAGTCGGTGGTGCTCCGTCGGGCCCGCACCCCGGCGCCGATCGCCCAGCCCAGGCCGCCCGCGGCGACGAGCACCAGGGCGACCTCGGGCAGGATGCCGAGCTTCGTCGCCGGCGTCTCGGAGGAGCGCAGGGGCACCTTCTGCACCAGGGAGTCCGCGACGAACATCCCGGTCTTCTGGGTGATCTTCCCGTCCGGCATGATGATCGCGCTGACGCCGCTGGTGACGGGCACCGTCACGGTACGGCTGTGCTCGACGGCGCGGACCCGCGACATGGCCAGCTGCTGGTAGGTCATCTCGCTGCGGTCGAAGGTGGCGTTGTTGCTGGGCACGGAGATCAGCTGGGCGCCGTGGGTGACCGTGTCGCGCACGGCCCAGTCGAAGGCCGCCTCGTAGCAGGTGGCGAGGCCGACCTCGGTCCCGTCCATGTCGAACACACCCGGCTCGGCGCCCCGGCTGAAGTCCTGGCCGACCATGGAGGTCCAGTTCTCGTTGATGGCTCCGATGAACGAGCGCAGCGGGAGGTACTCGCCGAACGGCTGGACCTGCCGCTTGTCGTACGTCTGGGTGGGTCCCTTCACCGGGTCCCACAGGATCTGCTCGTTGTAGAGCTTGCCGTCCCGCTCGACCACGCCGCCGACCGAGATGGGCGCGCCGATCGCCTTGGCGGCCTTGTCGATGACGGCGGCGGCGTCGGCGTAGGCGAAGGGGTCGATGTCGGAGGAGTTCTCGGGCCACAGCACGAAGTCGGGCCGGGCGACCTTGCCCGCCTCGACCTCGGCGGCCAGCCGTTCCGTCTCGCGCGCGTGGTAGTCCAGCACGGCCCGGCGCTGGGCGTTGAACTCCAGACCCAGCCGGGGCACGTTGCCCTGGATGACGGCGACCGTCGCGGTGCCGTCCTGCGCCTTGTCGCTGACCAGCGAACGAGCGGCCACCGCGGCGACCACCGGGACGGCCACGCTCAGCAGCGCCAGGGCGGCCGCCGACCGCCGCACCTCGCCCGAGCGGCGCCGCTCCTGCACGAGGCGCACGACCTCGTACAGGCCGAAACCGCACAGGACGACGGCGAAGCCGAGGACGGGGGTGCCGCCGACCGCGGCGAGCGGCAGGAAGACGCCGTCCGCCTGACCGAAGGCGATCTTGCCCCAGGGGAAGCCGCGGAAGGGCACACGCGCGCGTGCCGCCTCACCGGCGACCCAGAGCGCCGCCGCCCACAGCGGCCAGGCCGGCAGCCTGGACACCGCCGCCACGCCCACGCCGACCAGCGCGACGAAGACCGCCTCGATGACCACCAGGGCGATCCAGGGGCCGGGGCCGACCTCGACGCCGGTCCACACCAGGAGCGGCAGCAGGAAACCCAGGCCGAAGAGGTAGCCGAGACCGAGGGCCGCCTTCCAGCTGCGCCCGCGCAGCACCCAGCCGAGGATGGCGAAGGCCGGGAGCGCCAGCCACCACAGGGTGCGCGGCGGGAAACTGACGTAGAGCAGCACTCCGGAGAGCGCCGCAGCGGCGGCCGGGACGAGGCGCAGGAGCCGCGCGCCGCGCGAGGCCCGCGCGGTCGGGGGCTCCAGCTGGTCCGGCTGGCCCACGGAAGTTGCGGTGACGGTCACTCCGGGAGTGTACGGCGAGTGACCTTTTGGCCGACAGCGCAGTCCGTGGGGGGGCCTCGCCGTCCGCGCAACCCGGTGCAACTCATCCACAAACCGCCCATCAGCGGTTACGGTGTGCCCGTGCTCCGGTCACGCGCGGGCGGCAGGGGTCCGTCACGCGGGCGGCAGGGGTCCGTCACGATGCAGGGCCGTCGGAATGCAGGGCCGTCACGGTCGGGGGGCGACCGGGTTCGGGGGGACGGGTGGGTTCCACAGGGATGACGTCCGCGGTCGGCGCCGCCGCGGACCGGGAAAGACGAAACGTTTCTGACGCGGCGGGCGTAGCCGTGCTCGGGGCCTGCGCCGCCTGGTCCCTGGTCACCGCGGCCGTGCACGACGGACGCCCCGAGGGCGTCCTGCTCGCGGTGCTGGCGGTCGCGGCCGGCTACGCGGCGGGACGGATCCTGGGCGTGCTGCTGCCGGTCGCCGCGCCCTGTGCCGCGGCACTGGCGGGGCTGACCCTGTCGGTGGCCCGGCCCCGGCTCGCCCCGGGCCCCGAGACCGTCGAGCCGCTGGGCCACGCGGGCGCCACCGCCGCGGTGCTGACCCTGTCGGCAGGGGCCGCGTGCTGCGCGGCCCGGGCGACGACCGCGCCCGCGCTCCGGCTCGGGCTGTGGGTGCTCGCCGCAGGCATCGCGGCCGCGGGGGCCTGCCTGGGCTCGACCACCGCCGTGCTGACCTGCTGCGCGGTGCTGCTGTGCTCCCTGGCCGCCGGCCGGATGCGCCGGGGGCCGACGCTCGCGGCCCTGGCGGTGGGCGCCGCCCTGGTGACGGGTCTGACCTGGGCGGTCGCCGGGAACGTGCTGTCCGGTGGCCTCGCCCGTTCGCTGACGGACCGGCTGACGGCGCACCGGGTCGATCTGTGGCGGGACGCCCTGGGCATGGCCCGGCGGGAGGCGGGACTCGGCGTGGGCCCCGGGCGCTTCGGGGAGCTGAGCGGCACGGCGGCGCAGTCGGCGCTGTCCGACGGCAAGCCGCACTCGGCGCCGCTCCAGCTGGCGGCGGAGCAGGGTGTCGTCGGCGTGCTCCTGCTCGCCGCGGCCTTCTGCTGGGTGCTGTTCGCCCTGTGGCGCGCGCCGCGCCCCACGCCGGTCGTCCTCACCACGGGTGCCACGCTCACTTGCCTGGCCGCGGTCGCCGCGATCGGCAACGCGCTGAGTTTCACCGCGGTGTCGGTCGGCGCGGGACTGCTCGCCGGTCTGGCGACGGCCCGGCCGCTCGCCGAGGAACCGGAGGCGCCCGCCTTCCGTCCCGAGTTCGGCCGGGACCTGCGCCACGACGACCACCCGGCCGCCTGACCTCGGCGCGTGCCGGGCGCGGGGGTCAGGGTGTGGCGTCCGGGGCGCCCGCCCGCAGGCGGTCCCTGATGACGCGCACCGCGGACTCCGCGTCGTCCACGGTGATCGTGAACGTGTGACCGTCCCAGAGCCGCAGCAGCACGCCCTCGCCGCGGCGGACCACGACGGCCGTGCCCTTCTCCGGCCGCCAGCGATAGCCCCAGCCGCCCCAGTGGCGCGGGGTGACGAGCGGGACGAAGTCGGCCCCGGCGACATGGGCCAGCGGGATCCGCCGACGCGGCAGCCCGATGTGGCCGCAGCGCACTTCCAGCGACTCCTTGTCCAGCTTCAGGTCGACGTGGACGAAGGCGAGGGTGCCGAAGAGCACCAGCAGCCCGGCGGCGATGCAGCCGACGACGGACATCGCGAGCGGGGCGGCGCCGGACGTCCACGCGGATTCGACGGCCAGTTCGATGCCGAGTGCCATACAGGCGGCGCCGACGAGCGCGAGCACCCACTGGAACCGGTTGGTGGCGCGCCCGGTCCAGACGTCGGGATGCGGGGCGTCGGCATGCGGGACGTCGGGAAGCGGGATGCTCTCGTCGTGGGGGTGGTCCCTCATATCCATGAGATTACTCAGGTTTCGCTGCGGCGGTAGCTCGTCGCGCAGGGTGACTGCTCCGCCCGGGCGGCGGACGCCCTGAGGGGCCGGTGCGAGATGCCGGGCCGGGCCCCTCGGTCACTGAGCGGGGCTGACCGCCTCCAGCAGTCGCCCTTCCGCGTAGGAGAGGGCCGGCGCCGGGAGAGCGCCTGGGCGGCCGCTGAGGAGGATGGTCACGGTGCCGAGCGCCGCCGCCTCGGGCGCCGGGCTCGCGCCGATCCGGCGGAGTGCCTGCGCGGCCACGGCGCCCGCCGAGCCGTGCAGGACGAGCGGCGGCCGCCCGGGCTGCTGCACGGCGGCGCGGATCCGGTCGGCGACCAGTTCGTAATGGGTGCAGCCCAGGACGACGGTCGTCACTTCCTCGGGGGTGAGCGCGGCGGCCGCGGCGACCGCCGCGTCGATCGCCGCCTCGTCCGCGTGCTCGACCGCTTCCGCCAGTCCCCAGCAGGGCACCTCGGCGACCGTGACGTCACCGGCGAAGTCCTCGATGAGGTTGCGCTGGTAGGGGCTGCCGGTGGTGGCGGGCGTGGCCCAGATCGCGACGGGACCGCCGCCGGCCGCGGCCGGCTTGATCGCCGGGACGGTGCCGATCACCGGGATGCCGGGTTCGAGGAGGGACCGCAGCGCGGGCAGGGCGTGCACGGTCGCCGTGTTGCAGCCGACGATGAGGGCCTCGGGCCGGTGCGCGGCGGCGGCCTCGGCGACGGCCACGGCACGCTCGGTGAGGTCCTGCGGGGTGCGGGGCCCCCAGGGCATGCCGTCGGGGTCGAGGGAGAGCACGAGATCGGCGTCGGGGCGCAGGCGCCGTACCGCGGCGGTGGCCGCCAGCAGGCCGATTCCGGAGTCCATGAGCGCGATCTTCACCCGGCCACCATAGACGATGTGCTCTCGCGGCCCGATGGCGTGGGGCAGACTGCGCGCGTGAGCGCCATCGTGTGGATCGCCGCCGTCACCCCGGCCGCCTGGCTGTGGCTGTTGCTCTGTCAGGGCTTCTTCTGGCGCACGGACGTCAGGCTCCCCCACCGGGAGGAACCGCGGGAGTGGCCCTCCGTCTGTGTCGTCGTCCCCGCGCGCGACGAGGCGGCGGTGCTGCCCGCGAGCCTGCCCTCACTGCTCGCGCAGGACTACCCGGGGCGGGCGGAGATCTTCCTCGTCGACGACGGCAGTTCGGACGGCACGGGAGAGCTGGCGCGCACGCTCGCGCGGCAGCGGGGCGGGCTCCCGCTCACCGTGGCCTCGCCCGGCGCGCCTCCCGCGGGCTGGACCGGGAAGCTGTGGGCGGTGCGTCACGGCATCGGCCTGGCACGCGCGCGTGAGCCCGAGTACCTCCTCCTCACCGACGCCGACATCGCGCACGCGCCCGACAGTCTGCGGGAGCTGGTGGCGGCCGCGCGCACCGGCGGGTTCGACGTCGTGTCGCAGATGGCCCGGCTGCGGGTGGAGAGCCTGTGGGAACGGCTGGTGGTACCCGCCTTCGTCTACTTCTTCGCGCAGCTCTACCCCTTCCGGCGGATCGGCCGACGTGGCGCGCGGACGGCGGCCGCCGCGGGCGGCTGCGTCCTGCTGCGCGCGGACGCGGCCGAGCGGGCGCGGATCCCGGACGCCATCCGGCACGCCGTCATCGACGACGTGGCGCTCGCGCGGGCGGTGAAGGGGGCGGGCGGCCACATCTGGCTGGGACTGGCCGACCGGGTGGACAGCGTGCGGCCGTACCCGGCGCTGCGCGACCTGTGGCGGATGGTCTCGCGCAGCGCCTACGCGCAGCTGCGGCACAGTCCGCTCCTGCTGGCCGGCACGGTCCTCGGCCTCGCGCTGGTGTACCTGGCCCCTCCGCTCGCCCTGCTCGGCGGGCTCGCCGCCGGCAGCACGGCCACCGCGGTGTGCGGCGGTGCGGCGTGGCTGGTGATGACCGGGACGTACGTCCCGATGCTGCGCTACTACCGTCAGCCGCTGTGGCTCGCCCCCCTGCTGCCGTTCACCGCGTTCCTCTATCTGCTGATGACGGTCGACTCCGCGGTCCAGCACCAGCGGGGACGCGGCGCGGCCTGGAAGGGCCGCACCTACGCCCGGCCGGACGCCGTCGCCGACGAGGGCTGAGCCGTCGCACCGGGGACCCCGCGCACAGGGCCCCGGTGGACCGACAGGACCGCTACTTCCGGCCCGGCGTCCAGTTCATGCCCCATCCGTAGGCGTAGTCGACGGTCCGCTGCGGGCTCACCCCGCGCTCGGGCACCAGGTAACGGGCCTCGCGCTGGACGACGAGGTCGCCCCCGTTGTTGGTGATCAGCGCGAGCGCGCAGACGGTCGAGGGGACCGTGCACTCGTCCAGGGAGAAGTCGATCGCGGCGCCGAACTGCGGTTGCAGCGTGACCGTGGCGTGCAGGTCGGCGAAGGAACGGGCGCCCTCGTAGATGGTCACGAAGACGAGGATCCGCCGGAAGTCGTTCTTGTGGTCGAGGTTCACGGTGAGGTTCTCACCGCTCGCCACGGCGCCGGTGCGGTCGTCGCCGTCGAGGTGGATGAACGGCGGTTGGTGCAGGGCGCCGAAGGCGTTGCCGAGGGCCTGGACCACGCCCTTGCGTCCGTCGGCGAGCTCGAACAGGGCGCACAGGTCGAGGTCGAGGTCGTTGTGCAGGGCGACCGCGCGGCCGCGCTTGCTGCCCCACCCCGAGAACTGCTTGCGCACCTCCCAGTTCAGGTTCACGCGCAGGGCGCCCGACGTGCCGCCCTGCTTGCTCAGGGACACCGACGGGGCGGACTTGGTCAGGGTCACCTTGGTCAGCCGGACCGGAGCGACGGGCGGCGCCGGCGGCGGAGGCGGCGGGGCCTGGTGGACGGGCGGGGGCACCGTGGCCGGGAAGGCGGGCATGGTCGGCTGCTGGGACGGCGGCGACGGAGGGGCCTGCCAGGTCGCCGGGGCAGGAGCCGGGGCCGGGGCCGGGGCGGGCGCCCGCTGCGGCTCGTCCACGGTGATCCCGAAATCGGTGGCCAGGCCTTCGAGGCCGCTGCTGTAGCCCTGCCCGACCGCCCGGAACTTCCAGGCGCCCTGACGGCGGTAGAACTCCCCCAGCACGAAAGCCGTCTCCACCGTCGCGCCGGCGCTGTCGAACCGGGCCACCACGGTGCCCTGCCCCGCGTCCCGTACCTCGATGTAGAGGTCCGGCACCTGACCGAACGAGCCGCCGTCGGTCGAGGCCGCCAGGACGACGGTCTCGATCGCGGGCTCCACGCGCGCGAGGTCGACGAGCAGGCTGTCGGTCACCCGGCCCCCGGCGTCGCGCTTGCCCTCGTGACGGACGGCTCCTGAGGAGTGGGCCGGCTGGTTGTAGAAGACGAAGTCCGCGTCGGAACGGACCTTGCCGCCCACCAGCAGCAGCGCCGACGCGTCCGTGTCCGGGACGCCCGTTCCCGAGCGCCAGCCCAGTTCGACCCGCAGTGCCGTGGTCGGCACCGGAGCATTGGACCCCTTCGACATTGACATGTACGCCCCCATCGCGTGTCAGTGCACCAGGCCGCACGCCTCGGCACCCTCGGGTTGTCTTTCCGGCCAACCTATTGCGCGTGACGGTGAACGCCCATCGGGAGCGCAGGATCAGCCCGGGCCGACCGCCGGTAACCCGCTCGGAACTCGGTTTTTACACGATCGGAAGCACGCTCGCCGTCCTTTTTTCCCAAGTTCGCTCGCATTGGGGGTCCCAGGCCACTGCGGACACGGAAATCAACCCTCTTATCGGTCTCCCCAACCAGCACATCGTGGGCTTAACTTATGTGCCATGACCTCCCCCCGCTCCACCTATGGCGGCGGCTACTACGCCTCCTTCCCGGACACTCCGATCTACGACTCGCTCGTGGCCGAGCGGGGCACCCCGCAGATCGCCCCGATCCGGGTCCCCGCCGCGTACGACATGGGCAGCAGCAACCTGCCCGCGCTGCCGTCGGCACTGCCCGCCCTCCCGGCCGGCCCCTCCCCGTACGGCTACCCGCAGGCGCAGCAGCCCGCGCCGTTGCAGCAGGCTCCGGCCGCGTACATCCCGCAGCAGGCCGCCGCGCCGCGCGGCTATCCCGGACCCCAGGCGCAGCAGCAGCCGCGCCCGGCGGGCCCCGGCACGGGCTACGACGCCATGCGCCCGGCCGCTCCCCGGCCCGCCGCGCCCCAGTACCAGGACCCGTACAACCAGCAGTACCGGGGGTACTGAGCCCACGGGGTCGTCGGCGCCACCTGGCAGGATGACCCCATGGGGCATGTACAGCTGCTGTCGATACACGTTCATCCGGTCAAGGCGTTCCGGGGCCAGGCTCCCCAGGAGGTCGTCGTGGAGCCCTGGGGGCCGGCCGGGGACCGACGCTGGGCGCTGATCGACCACGGGGGAAAGGTCGTCACCCAACGTCAGCAGCCGCGCCTCGCACTGGCCGCCGCCGAGCTCCTGCCCGGCGGCGGCGTACGGCTGTCGGCGCCCGGTCTGGAGCCGCTGACCGTGCCGGTGCCCGAGCCGGTGGGCACGGTGTCGATGGAGATCTTCCGGGACAAGGTGGAGGGGGTCCTCGCCGACGACGCCGCGCACGCCTGGTGCAGCGCGTATCTCGGCGCCGACGTGCGGTTGGTGCACATGGACGACCCCGCGACCCGCCGGCCCGTCGACCCCGGCCACGCGCGGCCCGGCGAGACCGTCGCCTTCGCCGACGGATATCCGCTGCTGGCCACCACGACCGCGTCCCTCGACGCCCTCAACTCGCTGATCGCGCAGGGCGATCACGCCGAGGAGGGTCCGCTGCCGATGAACCGCTTCCGGCCCAACCTGGTCCTGACGGGCGCCGACGCGTGGGCGGAGGACGGCTGGTCGCGCCTCGCCGTCGGCGAGGTCGAATTCCGGGTCGCCAAGCCGTGCGGCCGCTGCGTCGTGACCACCACCGACCAGGACACCGCGACCCGCGGCAAGGAACCGCTCCACACCCTGGGCCGGCACCGGCGACTCGACGGCAAGCTGATCTTCGGACAGAACCTGGTGCCGCTCGGTCGCGGCACGATCAGAGTCGGCGACGCGGTGCGCGTCATCGCATAGTTCCGGCCTGGTTCAAAGGCCTTGGCGATCCGTGGGAACCCCCGCCCGGTCCCGGGGCGTTGAGACGGGGTGAGAAGTTCATGAGAGGTCCCGGGCCCTGGTGATGTCGCTCTCTCTTTCCCCGGGCTCGCGCGTGAACGGCTCCGACGGGGGTTATCACGGAGCGGGAAGGGGGTGCGGGCGGTGCGAGCGATCGGCGGAATCTGGCGCTGGCGACACAACCCGCTGCGCCGTACGACGGATCTGGTCGAGGCGTGGGTGGCCTTGTCCGCCTTGTCGCTGATCCTTCTCGTCGCGCCCGTGGTGGGTTCCCTCGTCGGCGCCGTGGCGCAGGACGTCCTCCAGCAGTCGGTCCACGAGCAGCGGCAGTCCCGTCACCAGGTCACGGCCACCGTGGTGCGGCAGGTGGCCGGTTCGCCGCTGGACGTGGAACCGGAGACGACCACCGGCCGGGAGGCCCGCGCACGGGTCGTCGCGAACTGGACGGCGCCGGACGGCACGGCACGGCACGGCACGGTCCTGGCGGGCCTCAAGGCCCCGCGCGGCGGCGACCACTTCGCGATGTGGACGGACGGGCACGGCACTCCGGTGGGCCGCCCGCTGGACTCCGCCACGGCGACGACGCACGCCGTGCTCGCGGGCTTCGGCGCGGCCCTGCTCACCGCGGCCGCCGTCGAGGGCGCCAGACGGCTGATCGTCTGGCGTCTGGTCCGTCGCCGGTACGCCCGTTGGGACCAGGCCTGGGACCGGGCGGGCCCGGACTGGGGGCGCACCGGCACCGGCAGCTGACGGCCTTCCGTCTCTGGTCAACCCACCACCCGCGCGCACGCTACGGTGGTCCGGCCGAAGCATTCGGCATCAACCCGCGTACCACGAGGTGGGGGCACATCAACGCCATGGCACAGGGCACGGTCCAGGTGACGCACACCGGCACATCGAGGTGGCGGCGCCGCACGGGTGAGTACGCATCGCTCGCCGCCGCCCTGGAGGCCGCGGCCGAGGGTGACGTCCTCACCATCGCTCCCGGGACCTACCGGGAGAACCTGGTCGTCGAGCGGTCGGTGACGCTGCGCGGCCCCGAGGGCTCGCCCGGTTCCGTGCGTCTCGCGCCCCTGGACGGGGTGCCGTTGACCGTACGGGCCTCGGCGGTGGTACAGGACCTGCACGTCGAGGGCCAGGACGCGGCCGCGCCCGCGGTGCTCGTCGAGGACGGCACACCGGAGCTGCTGGACGTACGGATCGTCACGCGGTCCGCGGCGGGCATCGAGGTGCGCGGCGACGCCCGCCCGACGGTGCGCCGGTGCACCGTGGACAATCCGGCGGGCATCGGCATCGCCGTGGTCGACGGCGGCGGCGGTGTCTTCGAGGAGTGCGAGGTCGTCGCGGCGGGTCAGGCCGGCGTCTCGGTGCGCGGCGGCGCCCACCCCCGGCTGGAGCGCTGCCGGGTGCACCACACGTCGGGCGCGGGTCTGAGCGCGACCGGCGACAACTCCTCCCTGGAGGCGGTCGGCTGCGAGGTCTACGAGGTCAGGGGCAGCGGTGTCCAGATCACCGCCCGGGCCACCGCGCACCTCACCGACTGCGATGTGCACCGCACGACCTCCGACGGCGTCACGCTCGACACGGACGCCGTGCTCACCCTGGCCGACTGCCGGATCCACGACATCCCGGAGAACGCGGTCGACCTGCGTTCGCGCTCCGTGCTGACGCTGACCCGCACGACGGTGCGTCAGTTCGGCCGCAACGGACTGTCGGTGTGGGACCCGGGCACACGGGTGGACGCCAACCAGTGCGAGATCTTCGACAGCACCGGTGACTACCCGGCCGTCTGGGTCAGTGACGGCGCCACCGCGGTCCTCGACTCCTGCCGGGTGCACGACGTGCCCGACGCCCTGTTCGTCCTCGACCGGGGCTCGCGCGCGGACGTCGTCGACAGCGACCTGTCCCAGGTGCGCAACACGGCCGTGTCGGTGAGCGACGGGGCGACCGCCCAGCTCGACGACTGCCGGATCAGGGACGCGGCGACCGGCGCGTGGTTCCGCGACCACGGCAGCGGCGGCACCCTCAACAACTGCACCGTGGACAGCACCCAGACCGGCGTGATCGTCACCAAGGGCGCCGACCCCACCGTCGAGCGCTGCACCGTCGACTCCCCCGCCGAGGCCGGGTTCTACGTGTCGGCCGGCGGCCGCGGCACCTTCCTGAACTGCCGGGTGACGAACAGCGGCGGCTACGGCTTCCACGTCATAGACGGCAGCCGTACGACGTTGCGCAAGTGCCGCACGGAGCGCTGCGCGCGCGGCGGTTACGAGTTCGCCGACGCCGGCGCGGACGCGGGCCCGGGCTCCGGTCCCGTGGTCGAGGACTGCACCAGCGACGAGAGCGCGGGCGTGCGGACGCCCGGGGCCGCGGCGGCCCCGGAACCGGCGGTGCAGACGACCGTCCAGTCGCCCGGTCTGCTGGGTTCGGTCCCCGGGCAGCGGGTCACCGCGCCGGAGCCCCAGCAGGCCTCCGGTGAGGCGGACAGGCCGGTGCGGACCTCGAAGGACGTGCTCGGCGAGTTGGACACGCTGGTGGGCCTGGAGAGCGTCAAGCGCGAGGTGCGGGCCCTCATCGACATGATCGAGGTGGGCCGGCGCCGTCAGCAGGCGGGGCTCAAGGCGGCGTCCGTCAAGCGCCATCTGGTCTTCACCGGCTCCCCCGGCACCGGCAAGACGACGGTCGCCCGGCTCTACGGCGAGATCCTCGCCGCCCTGGACGTGCTGGAGAAGGGCCATCTCGTCGAGGTGTCCCGCGTCGACCTGGTCGGCGAGCACATCGGCTCGACGGCGATCCGCACCCAGGAGGCCTTCCAACGGGCGCACGGCGGTGTGCTGTTCATCGACGAGGCGTACGCGCTGTCGCCGGAGGACGCGGGCCGCGACTTCGGCAAGGAGGCGATCGACACCCTGGTGAAGCTGATGGAGGACCAGCGGGACTCCGTGGTGGTGATCGTGGCGGGCTACACGGCGGAGATGGAGCGCTTCCTCTCGGTCAACCCCGGTGTGGCGTCCCGTTTCTCCCGGACCATCACCTTCGGCGACTACGGCCCCGACGAGCTGCTGCGGATCGTGGAGCAGCAGGCCGAGGAGCACGAGTACCGGCTCGCTCCGGGCACCGCGGACGCTCTGCTGAAGTACTTCACCCAGCTGCCCAAGGGGCCCGCGTTCGGCAACGGCCGCACCGCGCGCCAGACGTTCGAGGCGATGGTGGAGCGGCACGCCGGCCGGGTCGCCCAGGTGACCGAACCGAGCACGGACGACCTGACCCTGCTGTACGCGGAGGACCTGCCCGAGCTGCCCTGAGCGTTCAGGCGCGCTGCTGGGGCAGCTCGGGTCGCAGCCGTCCCAGCAGCTTCTCGCGCTCCTGCGCGAACGCCGGGTCGGCCTGGTAGTCGGAGTGGCCCAGGACGGGCGCGGGCAGCGGATGCTCCTCGGTGCGGCCGTACGCCAGCGGGTCCGCGAGGGGTTCGCGGTCCACCTGGGGGCCGCAGTCGTCGCCGTCCAGCCGGACCGGGCCGCCGATGGGGTCGGTGAGCCGGTACAGGTTGCGCCAGCAGGCGATGTCCTCGTGCAGGGCGGCGAGCGCGGCCGGCCCGAAGTGGGCCGGGAACCAGCGGCCGTAGAGGCGCTCGATCGGGGAGCCGTAGGTGAGCAGGGCGACCCGTCTGCGGTCGGAGGGTTTCAGCTGCCAGGCCGCGGCCGCCGCGAGGACGCTGCCCTGGGAGTGGCCGGAGATCACCAGGCGTCCTCCCGTGGCGCGCGTCCAACTGGCCATCCGCCAGGTCAGGTCGGGGACCGCGCGCTCCGCGTAGCAGGGCGGGGCGAAGGGATGCGCGGCGCGCGGCCAGAAGGTGCCGACGTCCCAGAGGATGCCGATCGTGCGCCGCGCGGAGGGGTCCTTGTAGGCGCGCCTGCCCCAGGTGACGAAGAGGACGAAGCCGAGGCCGATGAGCCAGGAGCCCATCGCCTGCGCGGTCTGGGCGGCGCCCTGGACGAAGGGCTGGGCCCCGTCCCCGGCGCGGACCGGGGTCCTGCCGGTGGCGAAGGCACCGACGAGTGCGCCCGCGCCGAGGAGCAGCGTGGCGGTGGAGACGACGGCGACGAGGAGCGGGCCGCGGTCGGTGAGCGTGGCCATCGCGCGGGCGCGGGCGATGCGACGGGTGCGGGCCGGGTCGCCCGGACCGACGCCGTACTCGCGGCCGACCGCGTCCTCCTCGGCCCGGGTGAGCAGCCAGGTCTGCCGGCCGAGCAGGGCGCACAGCGACAGCAGGACGGCGAGCAGCACGGGGATGACGGAAGCCTGCCAGGTCAGGAGGACGGGCGGTCCGTCGAGGAACGTCCCGGTGCCGTCCAGCCAGTCCGACACGCGCTGCGACACTCCTCCGGACATGACCCCGCCGAGCGCACAGGCGAGCATCGCGACGGCGGGCCCGCCGAGCCCGCGCAGGGCGCAGCGCTCCTGCTGGGCGAGCTGGACGCGCTCGACGGCGGTGGCCCCGTCCGGGTCCGGCTGCGCGGAGCGCTCCCGCGGACAGTGGTGCAGGACGCGGGCGACGGCCGCGAGGGCGATCACCAGGGCGCCCTGGGCGAGAGCGAGTCCGCCGAAGGTCGCGTCGCCCGGGAGGCGGCCCGCGGAGTGCCAGCCGGGGCGCTCCCAGCCGGCGTACACCAGGGTGAGGGCGAGCAGGACGAGGGCGGCCAGCGGCAGCCGGTGGACGAGGTGCGCGTCGACGCGGCGGTCGAGGCGGTGCTCGCTGCGGCCCCTGCGGCACACCACCCACACCGTGGCCAGCGCGCCCGCCACCAGGGACGCCTCCAGCAGCCGGCCGAGACCGTCGAGGAGGGCGGGACCGCCGGGTCGGCGGTCCTGGCGTACGGCCGCCGTGCCGACGGCCGCGGCCACCGTCAGCAGTCCGGCCGCGGTGTGCGCCGCGCGCAGACGGGCCACCAGCCGGCGCCCGTACCAGAAGCCGGGGCGGCCGAGGGCCGTGTGGGCGGGGCCGTTCTCGGGTTCGGACGCGCGGTCGAGGGGCTCCTGGGACTCGTAGGCGCGCCAGGTGCGGTGGGACAGGTACCAGAGGAGTCCGACGAGGGCGGTCGGGACCAGGGCGGCGAGGGCGAGCCGGCGGCCCGGCAGGCTCCACCAGCCGCCGTCGGAGACCGCGGGCGAGAGGAAGCCCAGCCAGGAGTGACGCTCCGCGCAGGCGGTCGTGCCCGCGCACTGCCAGGCGGTCAGGTCGAGGGCGACCTCGCAGGCCGCGGCGACCAGCAGCACCGTCAGGCTGAGCGCCGCGAGCCGCACGAGCAGCCCGTACAGCCGCACCGCGCGGCTGCCCTCCCGTGCGGCGGGGCGCATCCAGTGGGCGAGGTTGACGACCATGAACGGCAGCAGCAGGAGCCACAGGGCGCGGGTGCCGTTGCCGGAGGTGAGGTTGGACCACACGTAGGCCTCGGGGACCGGCGCGTCGCGGCCTCGGTCCTCGGCGGTGTCCGCGGTGACGTCGTCGGCGCGGCGGAACACGGCCGCCGTGTGGTCACCGGTGATCCGCACGGTGCGCGGGTCGTTGAGCATCTTCTCGGGCGTGGCGCCACCCACGCCGTGGACCAGGAGTTCCAGGGCCGTTCTGTCGGCTGAGGCACGTTCCACTGTTCGCACTTCCCCCGTGACACGCCTTCGACATGTGTCCGCGCGGACATAAGGATCGCCACTTCGACGGCTTGATACACCTCCCGTCACGGAACCTCCGCGGACCGGGTGGGGAACGCCCACGCCACACGGGGGTGGCATGCACGCGTCGGGGTGGTGGACCACCTGTGAGCAAGCCGTGCGAGGATGGGACGCCCCCGCACCGGAATCGGCGAGAATGGCCTTGTCGGAGCAGGTGAGCGGGCCTGGCGGACGGGTCGAGGGAAAGGACCGGAGCGTACGTGAGTGAGAATCAGAACCTCCTCGCGGAGCAGCGCCGCGCCCTGATCCTGGACGAGGTACGCCGCCGGGGCGGTGTCCGGGTCAACGAGCTGACCCGCAAGCTCGGCGTGTCGGACATGACGGTGCGCCGCGACCTCGACGCGCTGGCGCGCCAGGGTGTGCTGGAGAAGGTGCACGGCGGTGCGGTGCCGGTCGTGGAGGCGAGCACGCACGAGCCGGGCTTCGAGGCGAAGTCGGGTCTCGAACTGACCGCCAAGGAGGACATCGCCAAGGCCGCGGCGGAACTCGTCGCGCCGGGCAGCGCCATCGCACTGTCGGGCGGTACGACGACGTACGCGCTGGCGCACCATCTGGTGGACGTGCCCGATCTGACCGTGGTGACCAACTCGGTGCGGGTGGCCGACGTCTTCCACGTGGCGCAGCGCACCTCGGGCCCCCGGCAGGGCGCGGCCACGGTGGTGCTGACCGGCGGGGTGCGCACGCCCTCCGACTCGCTGGTGGGTCCGGTCGCCGACCAGGCCATCGCGGCGCTCCACTTCGACGTGCTGTTCCTCGGTGTGCACGGGATATCGGCCGAGGCCGGGCTGTCGACGCCGAACCTCGCGGAGGCCGAGACCAACCGGCGCCTGGTGCAGTCGGCGCGCCGGGTCGTGGTGGTCGCGGACCACACCAAGTGGGGTGTGGTGGGCCTGAGTTCGTTCGCGGCGCTGGAGCAGGTCGACACGCTGGTGACGGACGAGGGGTTGCCGGAGGCGGCGCGCGTGGAGGTCGCCGAGCACCTGCGGCGGCTGGTGGTCGCGGGCGAGCCCGGTGAGGGTACAGACATCTGACGGTCCTGCGGCTAGGGTGACGCACCCGTTTCCTCACCCTGGGGGTTGTGCGCATGGCTCACCGGCTGCGCCCCGAAGGACTCGCGTTCGTCGAGACCGCTCCCGTACGGCTGGTCTTCGCCCGGGAGACGGCCGCTCCCCCTGAGCTCGTCTTCCGCGCCCTCGCCGAGGACGTGTCCGGCTGGGCGGAGTGGTTCCCGGCGGTGGCGTCCGTGCGGCCCCTGGACGACGGCGCGGGGCGCGACGTACGGCTCAGGGGCGGCACGCGTTTCCGGGAGACGGTGCTCGTGGCGAAGGAGCCGGAGCTGTACGCCTACCGCGTGGACGTGACCAACGCGCCGGGCGTCCGGGCGCTGGTCGAGGAGTGGCGGCTGGCTCCGGCCGGGGCGGGGACCCGGGTGCAATGGACGTTCGCCGCCGACGGCAACGGGGCGTTCCGGGCGGGTCTGCGGCTGGCGCGGGCCGGTCTGGGCCGGTCGTTCCGGGGCGCGGTGACGAAGCTGGAGCGCCGGCTCGCCCCGTGAGGGGCCCGGCCCGACGGCGCGGGAGTCCCGCAGGTCAGGCCGGCCACACGCCGGTGGCCAGCAGTGATGCGATCGCGGCGGTGTACGGGGCGATGTCGAGGCCCTGCTCGGCGAGCCAGTCGTCGGAGTAGTACTTGTCGAGGTAGCGGTCGCCCGGGTCGCACAGCAGGGTGACGACGCTGCCGCGCTGTCCCTCGGCCACCATCTCGGCGACGATCTTCAACGCGCTCCACAGTCCCGTGCCGGTGGAACCGCCCGCCTTGCGGCCGATGGCCCGTTCCAGGGCGCGCACGGCGGCGACGCTGGCCGCGTCCGGCACCTTCATCATCCGGTCGACGGCGCCGGGCACGAAGCTGGGTTCCATGCGCGGGCGGCCGATGCCCTCGATGCGCGAGCCGCAGTCGCAGGTGACGTCCGGATCGCCGGTGGTCCAGCCCTCGAAGAAGCAGGAGTTCTCGGGGTCGGCGACGCAGATGCGGGTGTTGCGCTGGGTGTAGTGGACGTACCGGGCGAGGGTCGCGGAGGTGCCGCCGGTGCCGGCCGTGGCCACGATCCAGGCGGGCTCCGGGAACCGCTCCCACTCCAGTTGGCGGAAGATGGATTCGGCGATGTTGTTGTTTCCGCGCCAGTCCGTGGCCCGTTCGGCGTAGGTGAACTGGTCCATGTAGTGGCCGCCGCTGTCGGCCGCGAGGCGGGCGGACTCCTCGTACATCGTGCGGGAGTCGTCCACGAAGTGGCACTGGCCGCCGTGGAACTCGATCAGGCGGATCTTCTCGGCGCTCGTCGTGCGCGGCATGACCGCGATGAAGGGCACGCCGATCAGCTTGGCGAAGTACGCCTCGGAGACGGCCGTCGAACCGCTGGACGCCTCGATCACCGGGCGGCCCGGCCGGATCCAGCCGTTGCACAGCCCGTACAGGAAGAGGGAGCGGGCGAGCCGGTGCTTGAGGCTGCCGGTGGGGTGGGTCGACTCGTCCTTGAGATACAGGTCGATGCCCCACTTCTCGGGGATCGGGAAGCGCAGGAGATGGGTGTCGGCCGAGCGGTTGGCGTCGGCCTGGACCTTGCGGACGGCTTCTTTCAGCCAGTCACGGTAGGCGGTGTCGCTGCGGTCGACGTCGAGGGTGGCGCCGGTCCTGCTGTGCTGGGAGGTGGTCACGGCGGGGCTCCTTCAGGCTTCGCGCCGACGGTGGTCCGCGCGGCCGACACACCGATCATAATCACCGGCCACACGCTTCTCACCTGCATAAACACACCTTTGGGTGTCTCAAAGCCGACCCTGGGGGGCGGCTTCGGGCGCGTGGGGGCGCATTCCGGCGAATGCTCCCGGACAGGTACCGCCGAGGCGTCGTGCGCACTGGTGCTCGACGGCGGGCGCGGGCAGACTGCACCGGGTCGGGCGAGGGCCCGGACGGGGCGATGACGCCGGTCCGGACGCGGGTCCGGACGGGGGCGCGCACGGGACCGAGGACGGGTTCGATCACGACGCGGGCTGGATCACGACCCACGCGGGTGCACGGTTCGGCTCGCCCAGGCACACGAGGGGGCGGGAAGGCATGGCGGAGCCGGAGTTCACGGCTACGGGCGTGCGCATCGGCAAGCGGCTGCGTTCGCTCACCCGAGCCGGCCAGGTCCGGATCAGCGACGGCAGGCTGGAGCTGCTGACCAGCTACGGCAGCGAGATCGACAGCGCGCCCGTGCAGGCGGTCCGCGCCTCCAGGCCCTGGTTCGCGCCGGAGGACCGGGCGCTGGCCGACCTCAACGGCAAGCGGTACCTGCTGACGCTCGGCGACCACGACCCCGCTCCGGGCGAGCCGGGGCCGCCTGCGGCGCGCCGCTTCATCGAGGCCGTGCGCCGGGCGGCGGGGCGCGGCGGCTGAGCCGGCGCCGACGAGGGCCGGACGGGTGGCCGGGCCGACGCGAGTTGCGGCACCGAGCCCACTGCGCCACTCTGGTCTCACGTCACTCTGGGTTTACCGGCGATAACGCTGCGAACCAGCCCGCCGGCCACGACAGCAGGCGGACGCCTTGCGCAGACGCTCTGCTCGATCCGAATCCCGTGTTCTTCCGGACCTAAGTCGGGGAGTCGCAGCCGTGATCACCAACCCGAACAGGCACTGCACGGTCGAGCTTCAGGCCCTGCCGTCGCGGATCGGCCAGGTCCGCAGAATCGTATCCGCGCAATTGCGCTACTGGCATATGGATCCGCTCATAGACCGCGCCGCGCTCGGTGTGACGGAGCTGTTGACCAACGTCCACCTGCATGCGCAGCCCGACAAGACGTGCGTCGTGGAGATGGAGCTGCTGCTCGACCGGCTCACCGTCTCCGTGCGCGACCACGACCCGCGTCTGCCGGTCGTGGGCGTCGTCGACGACGAGACCCTCTCCACCTGCGGACGCGGCCTGGCCATGGTGGCGGCGGTGAGCGAGAGCTGGGGCGCCCGGCCGGACGGCGAGTCCGGCAAGGTCGTGTGGTTCACGCTGCCCGCGCCCGTCGCCACGCGGGAGCTGTCGGCGCGTCCGCCGCGTCGCACGCCCCGGGAGCAGGTCCCGCCGCGGTTCACGGAGGTCGTGTCCGTCGACGACCTGCGGCCCGCACATGCCCCCGCCCGGTCGGCCGTCGTCGGCTGACCGGGCGGTGACGTCACCCCCGGGGCGCGCGTCGCCCCGGGGTGTGTGCCGTCCGGGTGCGGGTCACTCCGTGGCGATGGCCCGCAGCACGTCCAGGCGGGCCGCGCGCCGGGCCGGACGCAGCCCGGCGAGGGCTCCTGCGCCGACGCCCACCAGGGCCACCACGGCGAGTCGCGCGGGCGGCAGCGCGAAGGCGAAGGCGCTGTCGCTCGACCCGTCGGAGGCCCGGACCAGCACCCAGCCGAGGAAGGCGCCGAGGACCAGGCCGCCCGCCGTGCCGAACGCGGCGACCAGGACCGACTCCCAGCGGACCATGGCCCGCAGCTGGGAGCGGGTCTGGCCGACGGCCCGGAGCAGACCGAGTTCGCGGGTGCGCTCGTGGATCGCCAGGGTCAGCGTGTTGGCGATACCGAGCAGGGCGATGAGGACCGCGAGGGCGAGCAGGGCGTAGACCAGGGTGAGCATCATGTCGATGCCGCCGGCCGACGACTGCGCGTACTCGTCGCGGGTCCGCACCTCGGGGTTGCCGTAGCGGGCCGTGACCTTCTCCACCGCGGCCTTGCCCTCGGCGGTGTCCACGCCGTCCGCGAAGGTCACCGCGAGCAGCGTGTCCGCGTCCTGGGTGCGGTGCGGGGCCCAGGCCGCGCGGGTGATGACGTAGTCGCCGGCGAGCTCGGAGCGGCCGTAGACCGCGCGGACGGTGAACGTTTCCTCGTCGCCGTCGGCGAAGGCGAGCCGGGCGGTGTCGCCGGTGGTCAGACGGCGGCGGTCCGCCTCCTGCCGGGTGATCGCGATCCCGTCGGTCCCGAGGGCGCCCAGGTCGCCCCGGACGGTGCCGAGGTCGAAGGTGCGGCGCAGCGCGACGGGGTCGGTGACGGTCAACGCCCGCCCCTTCCCGTCGACTTCCGCGACCCCCCGGCCGAGCCCGACGGCCGTGTCCACCTCGGGCAGCTCGCCGAGGGCCGGGGCGAGCCGGGGGCTGAGTCCGCTGCCGCCCGCGCCGAAGGAGGGCGTGCTGACGGCCACGTCGCCCGCGAACGAGCGGGACACGGTCTGGTCCATGGTCGCCTTGAGGGACGCGCCGAACACGGTGAAGAGGGAGACCACGGCGACGCCGATCATCAGGGCGCCCGCGGTGGCCGCCGTCCGCTGGGGGCTGCGCAGGGCGTTGCGGCGGGCGAGGCCCCCGGGGACGCCCCGCAGCCGGTCCAGCGGGCTGCCGAGGACGCGCACGGCGGTGCTGGAGGCGACCGGGCCGAGGACGACGAAGGCGATCAGCGCCAGAACGGCTCCGCCTCCCGCGAGCCACACGGAGGGCGCGACCAGGACGCCGGCGAGGGCCACCGCGACAGCCAGGGCGAGCAGGCCCGCGCCGGTGACGGCGCGGGAGCGGGAGGCGCCGGAGGAGTCCACGGCCGTCTCCCGCAGCGCGGCGAGCGGGGCGGTGCGGCCGGCCCGCACGGCGGGCGCCAGCGCGGACCCCAGGCAGACCAGGACGCCGACCAGGAGGGGGACGGCCAGCGCCAGGGCGCCGACGACCAGGTCGCCCTCGGGGAAGGGGAATCCGATGGCCGGGAACAGCGCCTGGAGACCGGCGGCGACGCCGACGCCGCCGACGAGTCCGGCGGCCGAGGCGCTCACCGCGACCGCGGCGGCCTCGACGAGGGTGGCCCCGGTGACCTGCCGGCGGGAGGCGCCCAGCGCACGCAGCAGGGCGTTCTCACGCGCGCGTTGGGCCACGACGATCGCGAACGTGTTGTGGATGGAGAAGGTCGCGACCAGCAGGGCCACGCCGGAGAACACCAGGAGGAAGGTGGTGAAGACCGTCAGGAACCGGCCGGCGATCATGTCGGTGTTCTCCTGCGCCGCCTCCTGGCCGGTGATGGCCTCGACGCCGTCGGGCAGGACGGGAGCCAGCCGGTCGACGAGCTCCGCCTGGCTCAGTCCCGGGGCGGCGCGCACGACGAGGCGCGTCGCCCGGCCGGGCCCGGCGGTCAGGTACTTCTCGGCGTCGGCGCGGGTCATGCCGGTGAAGGTCACCTGGGCCATGCCGTCCTCGCCGCCGAAGGTCGCGAGTCCGACGATCGTCACGCGCACGGGGTCGGGGGTGCGCAGCGTGGTGGTGTCGCCGATCTCCAGGCCGCCCTTCCCGGCGGCGCCCCGGTTGACGACGACCTCGCCCGAGCGGGCCGGTGCCCGGCCCTCCGCGAGGCGGTAGGGGTTGAGCTGCGTGTCGGTGATCCAGTTGCCGGCGAGGGTGGGCGGGCCCTGGCCGCCGATCGGTCGGCCGTCACCGCCGACGAGCTGGCCCGCGCCCTGGATGTCGGGGGCGACGGCCGCGACGCCGGGGACGGCCGCGACGGTGTCGGCCAGGGCCGTCGGGACGGGCTGTCGCACGCCCTGACTCTCGCCGGGGGTGGTGATGGCGTCGGCGCCGCGCACGACGGCGTCGGTGCCGGTCGTCGCGTCGCCGAACATCGAGTCGAAGCCGGCGCGCAGGGTGTCGCCCATGACCAGGGTGCCGGCCAGGAAGGCCACGCCGAGGAAGACGGCGAGGAAGGTTCCGGCGAAGCGGCGCCGGTGGGCGCGCAGGGACGCGAGGCTCAGCCGCAGGGACGCGCTCATGACGGCACCTCGAAGGCTTTCAAGCGGTCCAGGACGCGGTCGGCGGTCGGCGACTCCATCCGGTCCACGAGCCGTCCGTCGGCGAGGAAGACGACCTCGTCGGCGTGGGCGGCGGCGACCGGATCATGGGTGACCATGACGACCGTGCGACCGGTCCTGCGGACGGTGCGGGCGAGCAGGCCGAGCACCTCTCCCCCGGCGCGGGAGTCGAGGTTGCCGGTGGGCTCGTCGGCGAAGACGACGTCCGGCCGGCCGGCGAACGCCCGTGCCACGGCGACGCGTTGCTGCTGGCCGCCGGAGAGCTCGGAGGGCCGGTGGTGGAGCCGGTCGCGCAGCCCGACGACGTCCACGAGGGTGTCGATCCACTCCGACTCGCCCCGCTCGCCCGCCAGGTCCAGCGGGAGCCGGATGTTCTCCTCGACGGTCAGGGTCGGCACCAGGTTGAAGGCCTGGAAGACGAAGCCGACCCGGTCGCGGCGCAGCAGGGTGAGGCGGCGGTCGTCGAGCGTGCGCAGTTCGGTGCCGCCGATGTACGCGGTGCCCGAGGTGAGCGTGTCCAGGCCGGCGGCGCAGTGCATCAGGGTGGACTTGCCCGACCCCGACGGGCCCATGATCGCAGTGAACCGCCCGGCCGGGAAGGCCACGCTCACCCCGTCCAGGGCCCGCACGGCGGTGTCGCCGACGCCGTACACCTTCACGGCGTCGACGACCCGCGCGGCGTTGCGCGTGTCCGTGGCGGCGGTCGCGGTGCTCATGCCCCACCGCCCCGGCCCGTGCGGCCGAACTGCTCGTCCAGGACGGACAGCCGGCGCCAGTACTCGTCCTCGTCGATCTCGCCGGAGGCGAAGCGACGGCCGAGGACGGCGAGCGGCGAGTCACCGGTGGGCCGGGGGTCGCCGACCGCGCCCCACGGACCGCGGCGGCCCCGCCACGCCGTGCGGCGCAGGAGCGTGACGACGCCCACGACCACGGCCGCCCAGATCAGCGGGAAGAACAGGATCCACGGGCCGGGTCCGCCGCCGTCCCAGTTCGCCAGGGTGTTCATCTCGGGTCATCTCCTCGGTGATTCCTTGTGATGCCTCGAGAGTCCCGCCGGGCGGGGGTCCGGGTCGTCGTACGGCCAGCGGCACTGCGCATACCCCGGCGGGAGTACGCGCGCGTGTCCCGGCTGCTCCCCGGGGGTCGTCCCCCGGGCTCGACTTCTGTACCTACTGGTATGTACAGTCGGCCCATGAGCACTGCGGAGCGGCTGATCGAGTCCACCCGGGAGCTGCTCTGGGAGCGCGGCTATGTGGGGACCAGCCCCAAGGCGATCCTGGAGCGCGCGGGCGCCGGGCAGGGCAGCATGTACCACCACTTCAAGGGCAAGCCCGACCTCGCCCTGGCGGCGATCCGGCGGACGGCCGACGAGATGCGGGCCACGGCCGAGGGAGTACTCGACGGGCCGGGCACGCCGTACGAGCGCATCGAGGCCTACCTCACGCGTGAGCGGGACGTGCTGCGCGGCTGTCCCGTCGGGCGGCTCACGATGGACCCGGAGGTGGTCGCGAGCGACGAGCTGCGCGAGCCCGTCGACGAGACCATCGACCGGATCCGGGAACGGATCGCGCACCTCGTCGAAGAAGGCAAGGAGCAGGGCCGGTTCGGGCCCTGGCTGGACGGCGAGGCGATCGCCGCGACTGTCGTCGCGACCGTGCAGGGCGGCTATGTGCTGGCCCGTGCGTCCGGTTCGCCGACCGCCTTCGACGCGGCTGTCCGCGGGCTGCTGTCGCTGCTCGCCCCCCGGCCGGCCGTGTAGGAGGCCCGATGCACGCCATGCAGTACGACATCACGCTGCCCGCCGACTACGACATGGACACCCTCCACGCGCGCGTGTCCCGTGTCGGCCGACTCCTCGACGACTGGGAGGGCCTCGGCCTCAAGGCGTACCTGGTGCGCGCACGCGGTGTGCACGGTTCGCCGGTCAACCAGTACGCGCCGTTCTACCTCTGGAACACCGTCGAGGGTATGAACGCCTTCCTCTGGGGAGGCGGCTTCCAGCGGCTGAGCGACGACTTCGGGCGCCCGACGGTCCGTCAGTGGACCGGTCTGGCGTACGAGGAGGGCGTCGCCGCCGGGTCCCCCGCCCTGTTCGCCGTACGGCGGCGCGTGCCGCTCCCGGACGGGGTCGCGCTGTCCGCGGCGGCGCGGGACGCGGCGGCGGAGGCCGGGCGGCTGGCGCGGGAGGAGGGCGCGGTGCTCGCGGCGACGGCGGTGGACACGAGCCGCTGGGAGAGCGTGAGCTTCTCGCTCTGGGAGCACGGCACGCCGAAGGCCGACGGGGAGCTGTTCCGCGTGCTGCACCTGTCGGCGCCGGGGCGGACCGCCCTGCCCGGGGGCCGGCAGTGGTGAGTGCGGCGCGGACCGTGCTGGGGGACCTGCCGGCGGAGCGGCTCGGCGTGTGCGACGCGCACGACCACCTGTTCGTCGGCCGGCCGGGCAGGAGCTGAACAGCCGCTCCGCGGCCCTGGCCGAGCTCGCCGCCTTCCGCGCAGGGCGGCGACGCCGTCGTGCGGTGGACGCCGTACGGGCTCGGGCGGCGCGCGGCCGATCTGCCGCGGCTGTCCCGGGGAGGGCCGGGGGGCACGTGGTGGCCGCGACGGGGCTGCACCAGGACGTCCACTACGACGCGGCGACGCCCGGCGGTCTGCGGCGCCGGCTCGCCGAGGCGTTCGTGGCCGAACCGACCGAGGGCATCGGGACCTCGGGGGTCCACGCCGGTCTCGTCCAGGTCGCGGGCGGGTTCCACGCCCCTCGACGCGCACACCCGCTGGACCATGACCGCCGCGGCCGAGGCGCATCACGCGACGGACGCGCCGATCGCCGTCCACCTCAAGCCGGGCACCGGCGCGCTCGACGTGATCGCCCTGCTGTGCGGCGAGTCGGGCGTGCCGGTGCACCGGGTGATCCTCGGCCATCACCACCGCGCTGCCGACGCGGTGGTGCACCGGCAGGCCGCCGAGGCGGGCTGCCGGCTCGCCTTCGGCGGCCCGTCCCGCGCCCACCACGCCACCGACCGGCGGATGCCGGACGCCGTACGGGCCCTGGCCGGCGCCGGTTTCGGCGACCGGCCGGCGCTCGGCGGCGACACCACGACGGCCGCGGCCCGCTCGGTCGGCGGCGGCCCCGGCATGCCGTATCTGCTCCGCCGGGTCAGGCCACGGCCGGCTCGCCGTGGGCGCGGAACTCGTGGCGCGGATCCTGGCGGAGAACCCGGGACGGGCCTTCGGCGTCGAGTGGCGCTGACGCCGGGCCCGGCGCGGGCGTTCAGGTGGACGCCTGGTCGCTGTCCTTGAGGGCGCCCCAGCCGTGCCAGCGGTCGATCTCGATCCAGGCGCTGACACGGGGGCGGACCCGGTCGGGGTACGGCTTGCCCGTGTAGTGGGTGGAGATGCGGTCGATGTCGGCCAGGCCCTCGTCCTCGCGCAGCTCGGCCACCCGTCCGATGAGGGTGACGTGCGTGTACCAGTCGTCGGAGTCGAGGACCGTGAGGGTCACGCGCGGGTCGCGGCGCAGATGCCGCAGACGGACCCGGCCCTCGTCCAGGCTGATCAGGACCCGCCCGTCCTCCCAGAGGTACCAGGTGGGGGTGGAGACGGGGGTTCCGTCGGAACGCAGGGTCGCCATCACACAGGGGTGGGGGCCGCCCAGCAACGCGACGGCCTCGGGCGGGAGCGGGGGCTTGGACACGGGGATCTCCTCGCGGTCGGGGTGTCTCGCGGTTGGGGTGTCCGGCGGTGCGGTGTCTCGCGGTTCAGGCGTTCTCGTCGAAGCTGGCGAAGTAGGCGGCGGCCATGTCCTCGTCGCCGTGGCCCTGGGCAGCCGCCCGCTCCAGACGCTCGGCGCTCGCCGCCGCGACGTCCAGGCGGACACCGTGCCCACGACCGGCCTCGACGATCAGCCGCGCGTCCTTGGCCGCCGTCGCGACCGCGAACTGCGGCGGCGAGAGCCGGTCGTCGAGGATCAGGCCGGTCTTTGCCTTCAGGTACCCCATGTCGAGCGGACCACCCGCGATCAGCCCGAAGAACGCGTCCGGGTCGACGTCCAGGGACTGCGCCAGGGCGAGGACCTCGCCGGCCGCGGCGGTGGCCGCGATGACCCAGCTGTTGGCCACCAGTTTCAGGCGCGTGGCGCTGCCCTCGCCGCCGTCCTCGCCCGTCCACACCGTTCGCGCGCCCACCGCGTCGAACACCGGCGCCACCGCGTCGCGGTGCTCGCTCGGGCCCGCCGCGAGCACGGTCAGCTGACCGGCCTCGGCGGGTTGCCGGGTGCCCAGGACGGGCGCGTCGAAGAAGACCAGGTCGTGTGCGTCGGCAAAGGCCGCCAGGTCGCCGATGGCCCCCGTCCCGGCGGTCGTCGACTGCACCCAGGCCGCTCCCGCCCGCAGGCCGGGCACGGCCTCGCGCATGACCTCCAGGGCAGCGGGGCCGTCGTAGAGCATGGTGAGGACGACGTCCGCACCCTCGGCCGCCTCGGCGGGGGTGTCGACGACGGTGACGCCGTCCGCGGTGAGCGGCTCGGCCTTGGCCCGGGTGCGGTTCCAGGCGCGCACGGTGTGGCCCGCCCGGGCGAGGTTGCGGGCCATCGCCGCGCCCATGATGCCGGTGCCGAGGACGCTCACGGTCAGTTCGTCTGTCATGGCCTCAACCTACTTCGACGCGGCGCCGACCAGGCCGTCCAGCCACGCCTGGTGGCCGAGGAGCCGCCGCGCAGCACGCTCTTCCTGGTCCAGCGTCCCGGCAGCGAGGCCGAGCCGGATGTGCTCCGGGTCCGCGACCGGCTGCGGGCGGCGGCGCGGGACTGGTAGCGACGGGCGGGACGGACCCGGCACCGACGACGGTGGGCCGGCGGCGATGACGGCCGGACACCTCCTTCCCGCCCGCCCGCGGTACCAGCGACTCGCGCAGGCAGCCGACCGCACCGGCCGCCTTACTTGACCGTTCGTTCTCGTTTGATCTAGCGTCACCCCATGCCCAGGACCAAGGAATTCGACCCGGACGCAGCCCTCCGGTCGGCGCTGGAGCTGTTCTGGCGGCGCGGCTACGAGGCCACGTCGATGGCGGACCTCGTCGCACACCTGGGCATCGGCCGCGCCAGTCTCTACGCGACCTTCGGCAACAAGCACGCTCTGTACCTGAAGGCGCTGGACCGGTACGGCGAGACGTACCAGCCGCTGCTCCTGGACGAGTTGTCGCAGCCGGGGCCGGCCCTCCCCGCGGTACGTGCGGTCGTTCGGCGGTTCGCCGCGGAGGCGACGGACGAGGCGAGCCGGGCGTACGGGTGCCTCGTCACCAACACGGCGGCGGAACTGGCCCCGCACGACGCCGCGTCGGCCCGCCGGGTCGAGCGGAGCTGGGAGCATCTGGAGACGCTGCTGGAGTCGGCGCTGGTGCGCGCGCGGGCGCAGGGCGAACTGCCGGCCGGGCGCGATCCGCGCGGTCTGGCGCGCATGCTGCTGGTCCTGCTCCAGGGACTGCGGGTGGTCGGCAAGGCCTCACCCGATCCCGCGCGGGTGCGGGACGCGGCGGAGCAGGCGCTCACCCTGCTGGACTGACCGCCCAGCGGCCCGCCCGCACCGGCGGGGGCCCGTGGGGCGTATCGACCTGCCCGAATACTGGAATGATCGGTCTTGAAAGGACTGTCATGTCTCGGAACCGCTTCTCCGGCCGCACCGCGCTCGTCACCGGTGGTGGCTCCGGCATCGGACGCGCCCTCGCCCTGGCGTTCGCCGCCGAGGGCGCCCGGGTCGTGGTGGCCGGGCGTACCCGCGCCTCGCTCGTCACCGGTGGTGGCTCCGGCATCGGACGCGCCCTCGCCCTGGCGTTCGCCGCCGAGGGCGCCCGGGTCGTGGTGGCCGGGCGTACCCGCGCCTCGCTCGACGAGACGGCCCGGCTCGTCGAACGGGCCGGCGGGACCGCGCTCGCCCGGGTCGCCGACGTCTCGCGCGCCGCGGACCTGGACGCGCTCGTCCGGGCGGCCGTCGACCGCTTCGGCTCACTCGACGTCGCCGTCAACAACGCGGGGATCCTTCGGGCGGGACGGCCGCTCGCCGACGTCGACGAGGAGGACTGGCGGTCCATGGTCGACACCAACCTGACCGGCGTCTTCCTCGCGCTGCGCGCCGAGGTGCGGCAGATGCGGACGCAGCCGGGCGGCGGCGCGATCGTCAACGTGTCGTCCGACATCGGCGTGCACCGGCAGATCCCGGGCCTGACCGCGTACGCCGCGAGCAAGGCGGCCGTGACCTCGCTGACCCGAGGCGCCGCGCTGGAACACCTGGGCGACGGCGTCCGGATCAACGCCGTCAGCCCCGGCCCGTCCGGGACGGCCATGTCGCTGCGGCCCGGCGAGTCCGAGGAGGAGCGCGCCCTGCGGATGAAGGAGCAGTCACCGCTGGGCCGGGTGTCCTCGACCGAGGAGGTGGCCCAGGCGGTGCTGTATCTCGCCTCGGACGACGCCGCGTCCGTCGTGGGCGCCGACCTGGTGATCGACGGCGGGGCCGCGCTGTAGGCGGGCCCCACGGGTGACCGCGCGGGCGGAGGGGCGGCGCCGCGTCTCACAGGGGGCCCAGCGCCCCCAGCGGGTCGTCCAGCACCGGCTGCCAGGCCAACTCGGCAGCGCCGACCAGGCTGTTGTGATCGAGGGAGCAGGCCAGGATGGGGACGCCGCCGCTGCGGCCCCACAGGCTCCGGTCGGCCACGACGGCGCGCAGCCGGTCGGGGTCGGCGTCGAGGAGGGTGCGGTGCAGCCCCCCGAGGATGATGCGGTCCGGGTTGAGGATGTTCACCAGGCCCGCCAGGCCCAGGCCGAGCCGGTCGATCAGGGCCTCGGCGGCCATGCGGACCACCGGGTCGCCGGACTCCTCGCGGATCAGCTCGTTGGCCTGCTGGAGCAGGGACCCCTCGGGGCCGGGCTCGCGGCCCGCCGTGGTGAGAAGGGCGAGCGGGTCCGCCTCGACGTCGAGACAGCCCCGGCCGCCGCAGTAGCAGGGGCGGCCCTCGGGGTTGACGGTGAGATGGCCGACCTCCAGGGCGAGGCCCGAACTGCCCGTGTGCAGACGGCCGTCCAGTACCAGCGCGCCGCCGACGCCCCGGTGCCCGGTGGCCACGCACAGCAGGTCGCGGGCGCCGCGTCCGGCGCCGTGCCGGTGTTCCGCGAGGGCGGCGAGGTTGACGTCGTTGCCCACGAACCCGGGGCCGGTCAGACCTGCGGCCCGGATCCGCTCGGCGAAGATCTCCCGCACGGGCGCGCCCACCGGCCACGCCAGGTGGAGGGGGTTGAGGGCCAGCCCCTCGGGTTCGGTGACCGCGGACGGCACCGCGAGTCCGGCGCCCACACAGGTCCGGCCCGTCTGCCGCAGCAGGTCGGCGCCGGCGTCGACGGCGGCGCCGAGCACCTTGGCGGGGTCGGCGTCGACGGTCTCGCAGCTGGGCGTGGTGGCGACGATCCGGCCGCCGAGACCGACCAGCGCGGCCCGGAACCCGTCGGCGTGGACCTGCGCGGCAAGGGCGACGGGGCCTTCCTCGGCGACCTCGAGCCGGTGCGAGGGACGGCCCTGCGAACCGGCGGCGGCGCCCGGCCGTGCGTCGACGCGGATCAGGCCCAGCGCCTCCAGCTCCGCGGCGACCGCGCCGGCCGTGGCACGGGTGACGCCGAGCTCGGCGGTGAGCACCGCGCGGGTGGGCGCCCGTCCGGTGTGCACGAGCTCCAGCGCGGGTCCGAGCGCACCGCGCCCCCGGTCCAGCCGCGCTCTGGAGGTGGTCCCATCCCCCGCCGGCCGGGGGTCCGCCTTGCCGCTCATGAGGGCGAGTCTCCCATGATCCGTTCCTCAGCTGGCGTCGGGGAAGCCGCTCACCCGCAGGGTGATGTTCAGCCGTCCGGTCAGGCCGAGGCCGGGCGGCGCCGTGCCCGGCAGGACCCGCGGCACCCCGTGGTACGCGAGCCGCGACGGCCCCCCGAACACGAACAGGTCGCCGCTGCGCAGCTCGACGTCGGTGTAGGGCCGGGTCCGGGTCCGCGGGTTGCCGAAGCGGAAGACGCAGGTGTCGCCGAGACTGAGGGAGACCACGGGCGCGTCGGACTTCTCGTCGGCGTCACGGTGCATGCCCATCCGGGCGTCGCCGTCGTAGAAGTTGATCAGTGCGATGTCGTACGCCACGTCCCGGGCCCGCTCGGGTCCCAGCGCGTCGGCCACCGCGCGCCGGCCCAGCTCGCCCAGCCAGCCGGGGAAGGGCTTGACGGGCGCGCCGTCACCGTCGCTGACCGTGCGGGCGTAGGCGTACGGGTACCAGTGCCAGCCCAGGCAGACCTGCCGGGCGGTCATCGTGCCGCCGCCGGGTGTGCGGACCGTGCGCAGGCCGGCCGGCGGGCGGGCCCAGTCCCGGCAGGCCTCGAGCAGCTCGCGCTGGTGTGCCGGGTCCACCCAGTCGGGCACATGCACCGCGCCCGGCGCGACCTGCGCCCGTTCCCGCGGAAACAGCTCGGAGTCCATGCACCCATCCTGCGCCATGGGTCCGACACCGGGCCTGAGCTGCTGCTCGGTTAGCCTTGAGGCACGATGAACGACCGTATGACGACGCCGTGGGGCGAGGTCACGCTGGCCCGCCACCCCGAGGATCCGCGAGAGACGCTGCGTGCCTGGGACGCGTCCGACGCGTACCTGCTCAGACACCTCGCGGAGCGGGAGGTCCCGCCGACCGGCACGGTGGTGGTGCTCGGCGACCGCTGGGGCGCGCTGGTCACGGCGCTCGCGGCGCACCGCCCGACGCAGATCACCGACTCCTGGCTGGGGCAGGAGGCGACCCGGGCCAACCTGGCGCGGGCCGGCGTCGAGACCGGCGCGGTCCGGCTGCTCACGACCCAGGACCCGGTGCCGGAGCGGATCGACGTGCTCCTGGTCCGGGTGCCCAAGAGCCTGGCGCTGCTGGAGGACCAGCTGCTGCGGCTGGCGCCCGCCGTGCACGCGGAGACGGTCGTCGTCGGCACCGGCATGGTGAAGGAGATCCACACCTCGACGCTGCGACTGTTCGAGCGGATCCTGGGGCCGACCCGGACCTCGCTCGCCGAGCAGAAGGCCCGGCTCATCTTCTGCACCCCGGATCCGTCGCTGCGCCGTCCGGTCAACCCGTGGCCGTACGCCTACGACCTTCCCGACGACGTGGGCGGCGCCCTGTCGGGCCGTCCGGTCGTCAACCACGCGGGCGTGTTCTGCGCCGACCGGCTCGACATCGGCACCCGGTTCCTCCTGCGGCACCTGCCGGCGACCAGCGGCACCCGGCGGGTCGTCGACCTGGGCTGCGGCAACGGGATCGTCGGCACGGCGGTGGCGCTGGCCAACCCCGAGGCCGAGGTGCTGTTCACGGACGAGTCGTTCCAGGCGGTGGCGTCGGCGGAGGCCACGTACAAGGCGAACGGGGTGCCGGGGCACGCCGAGTTCCGGGTCGGGGACGGGCTGGCGGGGGTGGCGGACGGCAGTGCGGACATCGTGCTGATCAACCCGCCGTTCCACTCCCACCAGGCGACGACGGACGCCACGGCCTGGCGGATGTTCACGGGGGCGCGGCGCGCCCTGCGGCCCGGCGGCGAGCTGTGGGTGGTGGGCAACCGGCACCTCGGCTACCACGTGAAGCTGAAGCGGCTGTTCGGCAACAGTGAACTGGTCGCCGGTGACCGGAAGTTCGTGGTGCTGAAGGCGGTCAGGAGAGGGTGAGTCCGGCGCCGGTGACGGTCCGCTCCACGGTGCGCGCCGTGGCCTCCCGTCCCACGCCCGGGTAGAGGTGCGGCCGTCGACGGCGTCCGGGTGCGCTGTCGGACGGTCGCGGATCGCGCCGGCCGTCGCCTGGTCGAGCGCGCTGCCGATGTCGACGTTGGCGATGCCGTCGTGACGGCGGCCGTCAGCGTGGTCGAGGGGCGACGCGACCGGCACGGCGGCCCGTTCGGCAGCCGGCGGGCATCAGGGTCCTCCTCGCCTGAATCCGCCGCCCGGCGCCCGCCGTCCCATGCCGCCGGCCCCCCATCCGGCCCGTCGTCGCGTCATGGCCGTCGTCATGTCATGGCCGCTGCCGCGTCGTGGCCGCGGTCGGTGAACCAGTCGCCGGCGTGGGCGAGTTCGATGTCGTGGTCGTCCACGTCACCGCCGCCGAGGCTGACGCCGCCGGCGCGGGGCGGGTAACCGGCCGCGATGACCGTGTACCGGCCGCCGTCCAGGTCGGGGAAGGCGTACGCCCCGTCGCTGCCGGTCGTGGCGGTCGCGACGACGTTCCCCGCGGCGTCCACCAGGGTCACCCGCGCGTCGCACAGCGGCGCGGCGGCGCCGCGCACGGTGCCCCGCACCAGCGCGCCGGACCGCAACGCGACCTCGACCCGGGTCACGCCGGAGCCCCCGATCTCGACGGGCAGCGCCCGCGGCCGGTACTCGGGCGAGCTGACCGCGAGGGTCGCCGGACCCGGCACGAGGGCGGCTATGGAGAACTCTCCCGCGTCGTCGGTCCGTGCGGTGGCCAGCACATCGCCGCGCGCGTCCGTGAGGACGACCACCGCCCCGGCGACCGGCTTCCCGCCGTCCACGGACCGCACGGTGCCGACGAGCCCGCGGGCGCCGCCGAGCAGCACGTCGTACGTCACCGGCGTCGCCCCGACCGGCACGGTCGCCGCCTGCGGCTGGTGGCCGTCGGCGGCGGCGATGAGCACGTAGGTCCCCTCCCCCGGCGCCTCGACGGCGTAGGAACCGTCCGGCCCCGCGACCGCGCGGCTCAACTGCCGCCCGCCCGGCGAGATCAGGGTGATCGCGGCGCCGTCCACCGGCACGCCGTCCGCGCCCCTCACCTGCCCGCGCACCGGACGCCCGCCACTGACCGGAGCGTCGTCGGCCGGACCGTCGTCGGACAGCCCGGGGACCACCGCGACGAGTTCCGCGACCGCGCGGGCCAGCGGCACGGCGACCGCGGCGCCCACGGCCCGCGCGTCCGACGCCTCGGCGGACCTGGGTTGCGCATGGGACATGGCCGAGCTTCCGTGGGGGGATGCGGTCCTGCACGACTGCGCAGCATCGTAAGCCCACTTGCTTTACTCAAGCAACGAGTACTTTCGGTGTGCGGCGCGTGAAGAAACCGGGCAGAGGGCTCCGGGTGAGCGGGCCGACGGGCCGACGCGGGCCTGGGACGTACAGGCGCAGGACGAACGGGCCTGGGGGCCTCAGGCCGGGGCCTGTCGGAGAGGACGGACGGGGGCGCGGAGGGGCAGGACAGAGGACCCCGCAGGCAGCGGGGCGGGGGGCGGGCCGAGGCCGGACAACAGAGGACCCGGCAGCGACCGGACCCGAACGGCCGGAGCCGGAGCCGCAAGGCCGGAGCCGCAAGGCCGGGCCGGAGCCGGAGCCGCAAGGCCGGGCCGGAGCCGGAGCCGCAAGGCCGGGCCGGAGCCGGAGCCGGAGCCGCAAGGCCGGGCCGGAGCCGGGTCCGCCCGGCCCCGGCCCGGCCCTCGCGACGTCCGCTACAGCGCGCGCTCCAGCTGGTCGGCCACCAGCTTCACGAACCGTCCGGGATCCTTCGGCCGCCCGCCCTCGGCGAGAACCGCCAGACCGTGCAGCAGTTCGGCGGTCTCGGCGAGCCCCGCACGGTCCTCCCGCTCCTTGTAGGCCTCGTTCAGGCCCTTCACGAGCACGTGGTCGGGGTTGAGTTCGAGGATCCGCAGGGCGCGCGGCACCTCCTGCCCCATCGCGCGGTACATGTTCTCCAGCGCGGGGGTGAGATCGTGCGCGTCGGAGACGATGCAGGCCGGGGACACGGTGAGGCGGGACGACAGGCGCACCTCCTTGACGTCCTCGCCCAGTTGCTCCTTCATCCAGCCGAGCAGACCGGCGTACTCCTCGCCCTGCTTCTCGCGCTCGCCGTCGGCCTTGTCGTCGTCCTCCCCGCCGAGGTCCACCTCGCCCTTGGCGACGGACCGCAGCGGCTTGCCCTCGTACTCGCCCACGGCGTCGACCCACACCTCGTCGACCGGGTCGGTGAGGAGCAGGACCTCGATGCCCTTGGCCCGGAACGCCTCCATGTGCGGGGAGTTCTCGATGCTCTGCCGGGACTCGCCGGTCAGGTAGTAGACGGCGTCCTGTCCGTCCTTCATCCGCTCCAGGTAGCTCTTCAGCGTGGTCGGTTCGTCCGCGCTGTGCGTGGTCGCGAACGACGAGACGGCGAGGAGGGCGTCACGGTTGTCGGAGTCGGTCAGCAGGCCTTCCTTCAGGACGGCGCCGAACTCCCGCCAGAAGGTGGCGTACCGGTCGGGGGCCGAGGTCATCATGTCCTTGACCGTGGAGACGACCTTCTTCGTCAGCCGGCGCTGCATCATCCGGATGTGCCGGTCCTGCTGGAGGATCTCGCGCGAGACGTTCAGCGAGAGGTCCGCCGCGTCGACCACGCCCTTGACGAAGCGCAGGTAGGGCGGCAGCAGCGCCTCGCAGTCGTCCATGATGAAGACGCGCTTCACATACAGCTGCACACCGCGCTGGTAGTTCTGGTTGTACAGGTCGTGCGGGGCGTGCGAGGGGAGGAACAGCAGCGCCTGGTACTCGAAGGTGCCCTCCGCCTGCAGCCGGACGGTCTCCAGCGGTTCGCGCCAGTCGTGGCTGATGTGCTTGTACAGCTCGTGGTACTCGTCGTCGGACACCTCGTCGCGCGAGCGCGCCCAGAGGGCCTTCATCGAGTTCAGCGTCTCGGGTTCGGGCGCGGTGTCGGCCGCTTCCCCGGCGTCGGCGGTCTCGCCGTCGACCGCCTTCGGCACCAGCCTGATGGGCCAGGTGATGAAGTCCGAGTAGCGCTTGACGATCTCCCTGATCGTGTGGTCCGCGGTGTAGTCGTGCAGCTGGTCGTCGGCGTCGGCCGGCTTCAGGTGCAGCGTGACCGTGGTGCCCTGCGGCGCGTCGTCCACCTTCGCCAGCGTGTAGGTGCCCTCACCGCGCGACGACCAGCGGGTGCCGTGGCTCTCGCCGGCCCGCCGGGTCAGCAGCGTCATCTCGTCGGCCACCATGAAGCCGGAGTAGAAGCCGACGCCGAACTGGCCGATGAGCCCCTCGGCCCCGGCCTCCTCCTGGGCCTCGCGCAGCTCCTGCGCGAACTGCGCCGTACCGGAGTTGGCGATCGTGCCGATGAGCCGGCCGACCTCGTCGTACGACATCCCGATGCCGTTGTCCCGCACCGTCAGGGTGCGGGAGGCCGCGTCGGTCTCGATCTCGATGTGCAGGTCGGAGACGTCGGCGCCGAGCGCGTCGTCCCGCAGCGCGGCGAGACGCAGTTTGTCCAGCGCGTCCGAGGCGTTGGAGACGAGCTCGCGGAGAAAGACGTCCTTGTTCGAGTAGACCGAATGGATCATCAGCTGCAACAGCTGACGGGCCTCTACCTGGAACTCAAACGTTTCGGTCGACATGATGGGCGTGTACCTCACAGGTTCCGGAGTCTCCTGGACTGGCGAGAGCCACTGTAAAACACCAAGTCAGCCCGCGACGCTCGCTGTTCGTGATCGTCCGAACGCGGGTGACCGGGGAAGGCGCCCGGGGGGGCGGCCGGGTCGGTGGCCCCGTGGTTCAGCGCCGGATCTCCTCCACCTCCGCGAAGCCTTCCGCCTCGCTCCACCGGAGCCGGGTCAGCCACTCGGTGGAACCGCGGGAGAAGACCAGGTCTCCCGAGCCGCCCACGGGGGCGACCTTCGTCCAGCCGTCGAAGCTCGTGGTGAGTTTCGTGTCCCACCGGGTGAGGTCCGCCGTGCCGACGGCCGCGATCGACTCCATGGGCGGTTCGCCGTCGTAGCAGTAGGCGCCCCAGTCTGCCATGACCGCGACCCTCCCGCCGGACGCCTTGAGCGTGAGGCTCCGGCACCGGTCGGTGACGGTCGCGTACACCACGCGCGGCGCGCTCCACGCGCGTGTGTCCGCGTCCCGGTGCCGTTCCACGAGCCCGCGCCCCTCGACGTACGCCATGCCCACGCGTCGGCCGTCCGGCAGCCCGATCTCCTCGTCGAACCGGGGGGCCGGTTCGGTCGGGGCGGCCGGGGCGGTGGCCGACCGGGCGCCGTCTCCCTGCCCGCCGCAGGCCGCCGCGAGACCCGCCACCACCACCGCCCCCGCCAGGGCCCGCAGCCGCTCTCCGTGCATCCGCATGCCCCTATGGTCCCCTCTCACCGCGCCGAGGCGGGCCGCACGGTTCCGGTCGGGTCATGTCACGGCGGGTCTGCGGGCCGGTGAGCTTCCGTGGGTGACGCGGATCTTGGACTGGCCGTGCGGGAGTTCCTCCCAGTCGTGCATGAAGTCGGCTCGCAGGCCGTGCTTACCGGCCAGCGCCACGAGGGTGTCGGTGCGGTAGTAGAAGTCCTCGCGCAGGACGTGGTGTTCCTCGCCCTCGGTGCGGTCGAAGGTGAAGTCGAACCAGCCGCCCGGCGCGAGCACCCGTCCCACGTTGGCCAGGCACTCCTCGATGACCGGGAGCGGCGAGTGGGAGAAGACGCTGTGCGCGTGGACCACGTCGAAATGGGCGTCGGGCAGGAACCGCAGTGTCAGGTCGCGCACCGGTGTCAGCGCGGGCAGCCGCTGCTGCAGCCCCATCTCCACGATCGTGTCCTGCGCGGCCACGAGGATGTCGGGCGAGATGTCGATGCCGTGGTAGTGGCCGGGCTCCAGGTGCCGGATGAACCGCCAGCCGCCCCGCAGGTTGCCGCAGCCGATCTCCAGCATGCGGTGCTCCGGACGCAGACCGTGTCCGACCAGGTAGTCGAACTGCATGGCGCCGAGGGCGAGCCACCGTTCACGGTTGCGGCTGCCGACCGCCGCGTCCGGATCGGCGCGGGTGTCGGAGCGCATCACCGCCCGGTAGTAGGCGACGTGATCCTGGTGGCGGCGGCTCAGCCACAGGTCCCGGGCGGCGCGGGCGACATGGCGGGGCACCCGGTCGGGGTGGCGCAGGGCGTACCCGATGCGGTGACCGAGGGCCGCGCGGTTGACGGTGAGCTTCTTGGCAGGCATGCGATTCCCGGCCTTTCCGAGTGATGTCCTCGAGGTGACCCGAGGGGGCTTGGGGCGGGTGACGTTCGCGAGGTTCCGGTGACCGCGCGGCGCCCCGGTCCTGGTGGGTTTCCGGGCTGTCGCGCGGTCACCGGCGATCGTGAGGCTTCCGGCTGAGGGGGAGCCTCAGGCGGTCGTGGGTTCGCGAACGGCGTCTCCCGTCCGGTGCGGGATCCGGTTCCAGCCTCGCGGTGGTTCGGCGCGGCCGCCTCGTACGACCGTCTCGGCCGGCACGCCGGTTCGGGTGATCCGGATGTCAGCCGATCGGTTGATGCGGCCGGGCGTCCGTCGCGTTAGACACGGAGGATGAGACCCACGGATCCGGAAGAGCGCTGGCTGGGCACGGTCGTGCACCTCGCGTTCTTCGTGCTGCTCGGCTCCTCGTTCGTCCGCTTCCTGAGCCGCGACCGGGGTGGAGCGCACGCCGGATGGGTGGTGGCGCTGTACGCGGTCTTCTGCCTGCTCTACGTCCTCGGGCGGGTCCTGGCCCCGGCGCCCCTGCCCGGTTCCGGACCGTCATCGCGCCATCTGGTCTGGCTGGGCTCGGTCTCGGCCGTCTGGGTGATTCTTCTGGCGCTCGCGCCGAGCGCGACCTGGTGCGCCATGCCGCTGCTGTTCGCCGGCCTGCACGCCCTGCCGCCACGGCTGGCGGTGCCGCTCGCGGCCGTGCTCACCGCGCTGGTCGTGGTCTCCGAGGTGCGGGTGGCGGACGATGCGCTCAATCCCAACATGGTCCTGGCCCCGCCGGCCGTCGCCGCCGTGGCCACCGCCGTGATGGTCCATCTGCAGCGTCAGGGAGCCCGGCAGCGGGTGCTGATCGACGACCTGGTCCGGACGCGCCGCGACCTCGCGGCCTCCGAACGGCAGGCGGGTGTGCTCGCGGAGCGCCAGCGGCTGTCCACGGAGATCCACGACACCGTCGCGCAGGGCCTGTCCAGTCAGCGGATGCTGCTGCACGCGGCCGAGCGCGTCTGGGAGTCGGATCCGCGCGCGGCCCGGCGGCATCTGCGGGAGGCCGCCGAGATCTCCTCACGGGGCCTCGCGGAGGCCCGCCGGTTCGTGCACGGCCTGGGACCCGCCGACCTCGTCGCGCACACGCTCCCCGACGCCCTGGCCCTCCTCACCGCACGGGAGAGCGGCCCGGGCCTGGCCCTGGAGTTCCGGCTCGACGGCGACCCGGGGCCGCTGCCCGAAGGGGTCGAGGCGGCGCTCCTGCGCATCGCCCAGGGAGCGTTGGCCAACGTACGCGAACACGCCGCGGCGACCCGCGGTGTCCTGACCCTCACCTGTCTGGACAACCTGGTCTCCCTGGACGTCGCCGACAACGGACGCGGGTTCAGGGTTTCGGGACCGGGACCGGGACCGGGACCGGGGTCGGAGCCGGGGTCGGGGTCGGTGTCGGGGTCGGGGTCGGTGTCGGAACCGGAGCGGGACCGCACGCGCGGGCACGGGCTGCCGGCCATGCGGATCCGGGCCCGGCAGGCGGGCGGCGCGCTCAGCGTCGAGTCCACCCCGGGCGAGGGCACCGTCGTCACCGTCACCGTGCCCCTGCCCGCGTTCGTTCCCGACCTGGACAAGGAGCCCGTCCCGTGAGCGCGTCCGTGCCCCCGCCGCCCGTCCGGCTGCTGCTGTGCGACGACCATGCCGTCGTCCGGGCCGGACTGCGCGCCCTGCTGTCCAGCGCCGAGGGCATCGACGTGGTCGGCGAGGCGGGCACCGGCGAGGAGGCAATCGCCCTGGCCGCCCGGCTGCGCCCCGACGTGGTGCTGATGGACCTCCAGCTCGACGGCGGCATGGACGGCGTGACGGCGACGCGACGTCTGACCGGCGGACCGGAAGCAGGTCCCCGGGTCCTGGTGCTCACGATGTTCGACACGGACGCCGACATCACCCGGGCCGTCGAGGCGGGCGCCACCGGCTATCTCCTCAAGGCCGAGCGGCCGGACGACCTGTTCGCGGCGATCCGCTCCGCGGCGGCCGGCCGCACCACGCTGTCGGCGCCCGTCGCCGACCGTCTGCTGACCAGGCTGCGCAGTCCGCGCCCCGCCCTGTCGGCCCGTGAGCACGAGATCCTCGCTCAGCTGGCCCGTGGCCTGGGCAACCGGGAGATAGCCCGGGCGCTGTTCATCAGCGAGGCGACGGTCAAGACCCATCTCGGTCGGATCTACGGCAAGTTGGGGGTGGAGACGCGGTCCGGCGCGGTGGCGGTCGCCAAGGAGCGGCGACTGCTGCCGTGACGACGCGGGAGGAGACCGACGGGCCTCACCGCGCCCCCTCCGGACCATCGGCCACGCGTCGTCGTCGGCCACCTCCAGGCCGTGTCACCGGCCTGACAGGTGACGAGCCTTGCAAGCCCACATGTCACCTGTCAAGATGGTGACGTGAATCTGGACCATGTCTTCGTCTGCGGAAACCCGGCCCTCGACTTCGCGGCGACGCTCCGCGCGCGGCGATCGCTCCGGTTCGAGATGTTCGCGACGCCGAGCCGCCTGGAGGCGTGGTACGTCGAGTCCGGGGTCGTCGACGCGGTGACGCCCAGCGGCGAGACCGACGTGGCGCAGGCGATCGCGCTCCGCGAAGCCGTCTACGACCTGGTCACGGCCCGTCGCCTCGGGGAGGCCCACCGCGCCGAATCGCTCGCCGCGGTGAACGGCGTGGCCCGCGGGACTCCCGCGACCCCGCAGCTCACCGAGACGGGGCGATGGACGAACGCCACGCCGGAACAGGCGCTGGCCACCGTGGCGCGACATGCCGTCGAGCTCCTGGGCGGGCCGGACGTGCCGCTGCTCAAGGAGTGCGGCAACCCCGAGTGCACCCGCGTCTACATCGACCGTTCGCGCGGCATGCGCCGGCAGTGGTGCGGCATGGAGTCCTGCGGCAACAAGCTCAAGGCCGCGGCCTACCGGGCCCGCAAGAAGCAGCCACAGGAGCCCGCTTCCCGCTGACCCCCACCCGCCTTCCTCACCTCCTCCGCCCCATCAGCCTCGTCCGCCTCCCCCGTCTCTCTCCCTTCCCGAGGCGCACCGAGCGACCCAGCGACCTGGCGACACCGCGAATCGACCCGGCCGCGAACAGGGCGACCGGGCCTCACCAGGCGCGCCGCGCAGCGCCGGACGCGTGCCGGACGGGCCGCGCCCACGTCACCTCCGAACCCGAAGGGCCCGCCACCGGCGGGCCCTTTTGCATGTGCACCCTTCGTGCGTCACCGGTTTGACAGGTGACGCATCTCGTGTCAGGGTCGTGCCACGTTCGCGCCGTGTCCGATCGACGGAAGGTCTCCAGATGTTCACGAGGCGAGGTTTCGGCAAGGCCGTGGGGGTGGGCGTGGGTGCCGCCGGCGCGTCGATGGCCGGACTGCCCACGGCCGCCGGGGCGGTCCCCGCACCCGGCGGAGTCCCGACCTCCGGCGGGAGTGCCGCCGGGAGGACCTCCGCCGCCGTCGCGGTCTCCGCCCCCGGAGCGCCGGGCGGTTTCGGGCGGCTGAAGCGGGTCCGCGCCGGCGAGTTGGACATCGGCTACGTGGAGACGGGTCCCGCCCACGGCCCCGCCGTCGTCCTGCTGCACGGCTGGCCCTACGACATCCACAGCTTCGCCGAGGTGGCACCGCTGCTGGCGGCACGGGGCCACCGGGTGATCGTCCCGTATCTGCGCGGTCACGGCACGACGACGTTCCTGTCGGGCGCGACGTTCCGCAACGCGCAGCAGTCGGTGGTGGCACTCGACATCGTCGCCCTGCTGGACGCGCTGCGGATCGAGAAGGCGGTCCTGGCCGGTTTCGACTGGGGATCACGGACCGCCGGCATCATCGCCGCGCTGTGGCCGGAGCGCTGTCGGGCGCTCGTCTCCGTGACCGGCTATCTGATCACCGACCGCGAACGCCAGCGCCGCCCGCTGGCCGCCAAGGCCGAGTGGGCGTGGTGGTACCAGTACTACTTCGCCACCGAGCGGGGGCGGCAGGGCCTGCACGACAACACGCGGGACCTGGCCCGGCTGGTGTGGTCCTTCAACTCCCCTACCTGGCGCTTCGACGAGGCCACGTTCGAACGCACCGCGACCGCCTTCGACAACCCGGACCACGTCGACATCGTGATCCACAACTATCGCTGGCGGCTGGGCCTGGCCGAGGGCGATCCCCGGTTCGACGGCCTGGAGAAGCGGCTCGCCGCAGGTCCCGCCATCGCCGTCCCGACCGTCACCCTCGACGGCGAGAAGGACCCCTTCACCCCCGCGGGCGACGGCACCGCCTACCGCGACAAGTTCATCGGCCCCTACGCGCACCACACCCTGCCCGGGGTCGGCCACAACGTGCCGCAGGAGGCCCCCGAGGCGTTCGCGGAGGCCGTACTGGAGGCGGCCCGCCTCACCGGCACCTGACACCCGGGATCTGACACCAGGTACCTGACACCCAACATCTGACACCCGGTTCACCGCTCCACTCCGCCGCCCCTTCCCCCGGACAGGACTGCAAGTCATGGACATGAAACTCGAGGTCGTGGTCGTGCCGGTCTCCGACGTGGACCGCGCCAAGCGCTTCTACCAGGCACTGCAATGGCGGCTCGACGCCGACTTCACCACCGACGAGGGGCTGCGGGTCGTCCAGGCGACCCCGCCGGGCTCTTCGGCGTCGGTCATCTTCGGCACCGGGCTGAGCACGGCGGCGCCGGGGTCGGTCGAGGGCCTGCATCTCGTCGTCCAGGACATCGAGGCGGCCCGGGCCGAACTCGTCGCGCGGGGCGTGGAGGTGAGCGCCGTGTTCCACGACGCGGGCGGCGTGTTCCACCGCGCCGGGACCGAGGGGCGGGTGCCCGGCCCCGACCCGGAGCGCCGCAGCTACGCCTCGTTCGCCTCGTTCAGTGACCCGGACGGCAACGGCTGGGTGCTCCAGGAGATCACCACGCGCCTGCCGGGCCGGTGACAGAACCACCCGCCCGTCCGGCGCCGGACGAACACCCGGGAGCGGGGCGGGATCGGCCCGCACGCCCGGGTGAGGGAGGACGCGGTGGCCGGAGGTGGTCTTGTTCAGCTTCGAACAACCACCTAGCCTGATTTTGTGCCGCAAATAAACAAAATCCGAACACGCGACGCGGTGCCGGGTCACGACAAGGACCTCGTCCGGCTCCGCGTCGCCCTGACCACGTTCTTCGCCCTCGACGGCTTCGTCTTCGCCGGATGGGTCGTCCGGATCCCCGCCATCAAGGAGCAGACCGGCGCCTCCCCCAGCACCCTCGGTCTCGCACTCCTCGGCGTCTCCGCGGGCGCGGTGATCACGATGATGTTCACCGGGCGCCTGTGCGGCCGGTACGGCAGTCACCCGGTCACCGTGGTCTGCGCGGTGCTGCTCTCCCTCAGCGTCACGCTTCCTCCGCTCACCCACTCCGCCGCCGCGCTCGGCGCCGTCCTGCTGCTGTTCGGCGCGGCGTACGGGAGCATCAACGTCGCCTTCAACAGCGCCGCCGTCGACCTGGTCGCGGCGCTGCGCAGGCCGGTCATGCCCACCTTCCACGCGGCCTTCAGCCTGGGGGGCATGATCGGCGCCGGTCTCGGCGGGCTGGTCGCGGGGTCGCTGTCCCCCACCCGCCACCTGCTGGGCCTCGGGATCATCGGCCTGCTCGTCACCGCGCTCACGGCACCCACGCTGCTCCGGCTGGAACCGCCGAGACCGGCCGAGCACTCCACTGCCGGGCCCGAGAAGCCGACGCCGGGGAAATCGGCTCCGCACCGAGCGACGCCCCGCACCCGTCGTCTCGTGGTCGTCTTCGGTCTGATCGCCCTCTGCACCGCCTACGGCGAAGGCGCCCTCGCCGACTGGGGCGCCCTGCATCTGCGCCAGGATCTGGCGGCCTCCGCCGGGGCCGCCGCGGCCGGGTACTCGTGCTTCGCACTCGCGATGACGGTCGGCCGGCTCACCGGCACCACCCTCCTCGAACGGCTCGGCCGCACCCGTACGGTGGTGATCGGCGGCGGGGTCGCGGCCGCCGGGATGCTGCTCGGCGCCCTCGCCCCGGCTCTGTGGGCGGCGCTCCTCGGCTACTCGATCGCCGGACTCGGACTGGCCAACCTCTTCCCGGTGGCCGTCGAACGCGCGGGCTCCCTGGCCGGCCCGAGCGGCGTCGCCACCGCCTCGACGCTCGGCTACGGCGGCATGCTGCTGGGTCCGCCCGCCATCGGTTTCATGGCCGACTGGTTCTCCCTGCCCGCAGCCCTCACCAGCGTGGCCGTGCTGGCCGGGGTGGCCGCGGCGATCGGCTTCGCCACCCGCCGGGCGACCGCCGGATGACGACCACCGCCCCTCCCCTCGACCGCGCGGCATCCGGCACACTCCCCCACATGGAAACTGCCGAGTTCATCCACGCCCTGGACCAAGAGGGCCGGTCGCTCGCCGCCGCGGCGGCGGAAGCGGGCCCCGACGCGAAGGTGCCTACCTGTCCGGAGTGGCAGGTCAGGGACCTGCTGCGGCACACGGGCACGGTGCACCGCTGGGCGACGTCGTTCGTGGCCGAGCGCGACCCCTCGTTCCACCCCTTCGGCGAACCGCCCGAGCTCGACGGCGACGCGCTGCTGAACTGGTTCCGCGAGGGCCACCTGCGGCTCGTCGACACCCTGTCCTGCGCGCCGCCCGAGCTGCGGTGCTGGCATTTCCTGCCCGCGCCGTCACCGCTCGCCTTCTGGGCCAGGCGGCAGGCGCACGAGACGGCCGTGCACCGCGTGGACGCCGAAGCGGCCCGAGGCCGCACACCCGAGGAGGCCGCCCGGGACCTCACCGCCGATTTCGCGGCGGACGGCATCGACGAGCTGCTGCGCGGATTCCACGCGCGCGAGAAGAGCCGCGTACGCACGGACCGGCCCCGGGTGCTGCGGGTACGGGCGACGGACACGGCCGACGCCGTGTGGACCGTACGTCTGTCGACGGAGCCGCCCGTGACGGAGCGGAACGGCGAAGGGGACGCCGACTGCGAGGTGTCCGGCCGCGCGGCACTGCTCTACCTGTCGTTGTGGAACCGGCTGCCGCTCCCCGCCGTGACCGGGGACACCGCGCTGGCGGCGCTGTGGCGGGAGAAGTCCGCCATCGGCTGACCACCAGGACCGTTCTGACAGGCCGCCAGGAACTGACACACCACCACAAGACGGCGGACGGCTGACGCAGACGGCAGACGGCAGACGGCAGACGGCCAGACTGCCGTCGACCGACGGGCCGACTTCAGCCGCAGAGCCTTGTCGACCGACCGACCGGCCGCCGCGGCGGGTCAGCCCGTCAGCCCGTCAGTCGGTCAGTCGGTCAGTCGGTCAGTCGGTCAGCATCCGGGTCAACACCGCGCGCTGCACCGGCCTTACGTCGCCGTGCAGCGCGCGTCCCTTTCCGGTGAGCGCCACCCGGACGCCTCTGCGGTCCTCCGCGCACATGCCGCGCTCGACCAGGCCGTCCTTCTCCAGCCGCGCGACGAGCCGCGACAGCGCGCTCTGACTGAGATGCACCCGCTCGGCGATCTCCTGGACGCGATAGCTGCACGAGCCGTCCGGCGCCGCCGACTCCGCCAGGACGTCCAGCACCTCGAAGTCGCTTCCGCACAGGCCGTGTCGGTGCAGCGCCCGGTCGAGTTCGCACTGGGTTCGCGCGTGCAGCGCCAGCATGTCGCGCCACTGTTCCACGAGCGCCTGCTCGGCCTCGGCCTCACCCTTCTTAGCCGCCATGGGCCGCACCGTAGCAGAGAACCACAATTATTGCATCGGAATTAAATGCGTTTGCATTCGATGCATGCGCATGTAGTGTCTTCGCCATGACCTCTCCGCTCCCCTCCCCCGCGTCTCCGCTCGCCGAGGGCCGCTGGACCTCGCGGCTGTGGGGCACCCTGCTGGTGCTGTGCGCCGCCATGTTCCTGGACGCGCTGGACGTGTCGATGGTCGGCGTCGCCCTGCCGTCCATCGGCTCCGACCTCGGCCTTTCCACCTCGACCCTGCAATGGATCGTCAGCGGCTACATCCTGGGCTACGGCGGCCTGCTCCTGCTCGGCGGTCGCGCGGCCGACCTGCTCGGCCGACGCCAGGTCTTCCTGATCGCCCTCGGTGTCTTCGCGCTGGCCTCACTGCTCGGCGGGCTCGTCGACTCGGGCCCGCTGCTGATCGCGAGCCGGTTCATCAAGGGCCTCAGCGCCGCCTTCACCGCACCGGCCGGCCTGTCCATCATCACCACGACGTTCCCGGAGGGCCCGCTGCGCAACCGGGCGCTCTCCATCTACACCACCTGCGCCGCCACCGGCTTCTCGATGGGCCTGGTCCTCTCCGGCCTGCTCACCGAGGCGAGTTGGCGCCTCACCATGCTGCTGCCCGCGCCGATCGCCCTGCTCGCGCTGGCGGCCGGTCTGAAGCTGCTGCCGCGCAGCGAACGCCAGAAGGAGCACAACGGCTACGACGTGCCCGGCGCTGTTCTCGGCACCGCGTCGATGCTGCTGCTGGTCTTCACCGTGGTCCAGGCACCGGAGTCCGGCTGGACCTCCGCACGCACGCTGCTGTCGTTCCTCGCCGTCGCCGTCCTGCTGACCGTCTTCGTCCGCGTCGAGCGGCGCTCGGCCGGCCCGCTGATCCGGCTCGGCGTGCTGCGTTCGGGCAGCCAGATCCGTGCCCAGCTCGGCGCGATGGCCTTCTTCGGCTCGTACGTCGGCTTCCAGTTCCTGGCCACCCTGTACATGCAGACGCTGCTCGGCTGGTCGGCGCTGCACACGGCACTCGCCTTCCTGCCGGCCGGCGCCCTGGTGGCGGTGTCCTCTACCAAGATGGGCTCGATCGTCGACCGGTTCGGCACTCCCCGGCTGATCGCGGCGGGCTTCGCCTTCATGGTCACCGGCTACGCGCTGTTCCTGCGCGTCGATCTCGACCCGGTGTACGCGGCGGTGATCCTCCCCAGCATGCTGCTGATCGGCGCGGCCTGCGCGCTGGTCTTCCCCTCGCTCAACATCCAGGCCACCAACGGCGTGGCGGACCACGAGCAGGGCATGGTCTCCGGGCTGCTCAACACCTCCGTGCAGGTGGGCGGCGCGATCTTCCTCGCGGTGGTCACGGCGGTGGTGACCGCGGGCGCCCCGGCCGACCCCACCCCGCAGGCCGTCCTCGACAGCTACCGGCCCGGGCTGACGGTGGTGACGCTCGTCGCCGCCGTGGGGCTGCTCATCACCCTCCCCGGACTGCGCACCCGACGCGCCGGGAACTCGGTCGTGATCGCCAGGTCCACCGTGCCGGAGGCGGAAGCGGAGCCCGTGGGGGCCCGCGACTAGGACCTGTCCTGACCGACGGGTCCTGAGGGGGAAGCCGCCTCCAGGAGTGCGCCCGGCGGGGCCGATTGCCTCGCCGGGCGCACACCTGTGAGACTCGCCGTATGAGCGGGTACGGGGGCCGGCGCACACAGGCCGAGCGGGACGCGATCACCGTCGAGATCGGATACGCGCTGTGCAGCGCGGTGTTCGCGGCGGCGGTGCTCTTCGGGGCGGTCGCCGGTCCGGCGCTGCTGTTCCGACTGCCGGACCTGGTGGAGAAGTCGCTGCTGTGGGCGGGCCTCGTGCTCGCTCCCGTGGTGTTCGCGGTCCGGGTGGTCTCCGTCCTCGTCCGCCTGCGTACGGCTGCTCAGCCCAGCCAGCCCGGCCGGACCAAGCCCGACTCGTAGGCCAGGACGACCAGTTGGGCCCGGTCCCGGACGCCCAGCTTCACCATCGTGCGACTCACATGGGTCTTGGCGGTGAGCGGGCTGACCACCAGTCTGCGGGCGATCTCCTCGTTGGACAGGCCGATCCCGACCAGCGCCATCACCTCCCGTTCCCGCTCGGTGAGCCGGCTCAGCGAGCCGGCCGCCGCGGGCTCCTTGGAGCGGGCGGCGAACTCGGCGATGAGCCGACGGGTGACCCCCGGCGAGAGCAGCGCGTCCCCGGCGACCACCGCCCGCACGGCGCGCAGGAGTTCCTCCGGTTCGGTGTCCTTGACCAGGAAGCCGGAGGCGCCCGAGCGGATCGCCTCGAAGACGTACTCGTCGAGTTCGAAGGTGGTCAACATGATGACCTTCACCGGGGAGAGCGCCTCGTCGTCGGTGATCCGGCGGGTGGCGGCCAGCCCGTCCAGCAGGGGCATCCGGATGTCCATCAGCACCACGTCGGGCCGCAGTTCCCGCACCGCGCGCACCGCTTCCTCCCCGTCGGCGGCCTCGGCCGCCACCTCGATGTCCGGCTGCGCGTCCAGCAGCGCACGGAACCCGGCCCGGACCAACGACTGGTCGTCGGCGAGCAGTACGCGGATCACCGTGCCTCCCTCGTCCACCGGTCCCCCTCGTTCGCCGGTTCCGCCCCGCGGGACTTTCCCACCCCGGTCGAAGGTCGCCCCGCGTCCGGCTCTTCCGCCCCGTACGCCGTTCCCGCCCCGTCCGCGGGTCCCGCTGCATTGGCGTTCACGGGTTCCCCCCGGGCTTCGTGGGCAGGAGGGCGAGGACGCGGAAGCCGCCGTCGGGCCGCGGTCCCGCCTCGATCGTGCCACCCAGGGCCGCGGCCCGCTCCCGCATCCCGACGAGACCGTTGCCGCTGCCTCCCGCGTCGGCGCCGGTCGCCGGACCGTCGTCGTCGACGCGCAGCCGAAGGGTCCCGCCGGCCTGTTCGAGCCGCACGCGCGCGTGCCGCGAGCCCGAGTGGCGCACGACGTTGGTCAGCGCCTCCTGGACGATGCGGAAGGCGGCGAGATCCGTGTGCGGCGGCAGCGTGGGCGGCCGGCCGGACACCTCGACCGTGAGTCCCGCGCGGGCCGCCTGGTCCACGAGCTCGGGCAGCCGGTCCAGGCCGGGTGCGGGGGTGCGCGGCGCGTCCCCCGGTGTGCGGAGGCTGTCGAGCACCTGGCGCACCTCGCCCAGCGCCTCCTTGCTGGCGGACTTGATGGTGGTGAGCGCGCTGCGCGCCTGTTCCGGGTCGGAGTCGAGGAGCGCGAGGCCCACGCCCGACTGCACGTTGATCACCGAGAGGCTGTGGGCGAGGACGTCGTGCAGTTCGCGGGCGATCCGCAGCCGTTCCTCGTCGGCGCGCCGCCGGGCGGCCTGGGCACGCTCGGCCCGTTCACGGGCCCACTGCTCGCGCCGTATCCGGGCCGGCTCCGCGATCGCCACGATCGCCACGGCCCATCCCGCGACGACGATCTCCTGTCCGAAGGGTGCGGGGTCGTCGCCCGCGGGCGGCAGCCACCGGTACAGCCAGTGCGCGACCAGCAGGTGGACGGCCCACAGCAGACCGAGCGCCGTCCAGGCGGCCCGCCGGTGCCCTGCGACGACGGCGGAGAAGCAGGCCACGGCCACGGTCAGGAAGACCGGCCCGTACGGGTAGCCGGCGCCGAGGTAGAGCGCGGCCGCGGACGCCGTGCCGAACACGACGGCCACCGGGTGTCGCCGCCGCCACAGCAGCAGCCCCGACGCGAGCACCAGCAGCACCCGCGCGAAGCCGTCGAGCGGTGCCCGCTCGCCGTCCTGCGCGTGGGCCGCGAAGTTCGAGCCGACGAGGACGAAGGCGGTGATCAGCACGGTGGATCGCCAGGGCCACCGCGCGGCACGCGCCTCCGGGTCCGCACCGCCTTCCCGGTCGTCCCCGTCCTGCCGACGGCGCGGCCAGGGCGGCGGCCGGTGCGACCACCACTGTCCCGGGCCGCCGCGCCCCCGCGTCCGCTCTTCTTCCATGTCCGCCACGCTAGACGCCGCCGGGCGCCCCGGACGTCCGCCGGGCGAGGTGATCAGCCGTACTCCCCTGGAAGTACGCGCCGACGCCCGGACCAGGGGCGGGGCCGCCACCGGCAGCCGCCGTGGAGCGTCATGGGACCCGGGAGCCCCGTCCGGCCTCCCCGGACCGAGCCGAGCGGACCGCTCTGGACCTCACCGGGCCTCACCGGGCCTCACCGGGCCTCACCGGGCCTCACCGGGCCTCACCGGGCAACCCTGCCCGGCCGAGCAACCACGCCTGCGTGCCTAGCGGAGTCCCACGTCTCGGGCGAGGCGCGTGACCGCGTACCGGAAGAACGGTTCGCGGTCCTCCACGACCCGGTTGAACTGTCCGAACAGCTCGAACCCGACCAGCCCGAACAGCTGGGCCCACGCCGCCACGAGCGCCGCGACCGCCCCCGGCGGGAGGTCGGGGGCGAGGTCGGCCCCCAGTCGGACCGCCTCGGGAACGAGCTCGTCCGTGAGGAGCGGCACCTCCAGCGCGTGGCCGCTGTGCGCGTCCCGGACGATGCCGATGAGGAGCAGGCCCACCCGGGCGGCGGCCGGGACGGTCGTCTGCGGCGCGCTGTAGCCGGGCACCGGCGAGCCGTAGACCAGCGCGTACTCCTGCGGATGCGCCAGGGCCCAGCCGCGCACCGCCTCGCCGACCGTGACCCAGCGCTCGACCGGAGCGGCGTCGGCGACGGCCGCGTGCGCCGTTTCCGCGGCCTCGCCCAGGGAGTCGTAGGCGTCGATGATGAGCGCCGTGAGCAGATCGTCGCGGCTCGGGAAGTACCGGTACAGCGCGGAGGACACCATGCCGAGCTCACGGGCCACGGCTCGCAGCGAGAGCTTGGCCGCGCCCTCGGACGCGAGCTGTCTGCGGGCCTCCTCCTTGATGGCGGCGGTGACTTCGATCCTGGCGCGGGCGCGTGCCCCTCGAACGATGCTGCTCATGCCTGCCAGTGTCCCATGAAAGCGGAGCACCGCACCCGAATGCGATCGGCGCACAAAAAAGAGAGCACTGCTCTTGCTGTGGAGCAGCCGCTTACGGCAGACTCGAAGTGAGCGAGAGCAGTGCTCACACTTTCCACTACAGGAGGCAGCGGCCATGTCCACCCACGTGCAGAAGCCCGGCTGGTTCACCGTCAACGTCTTCAACCGCGCCGTGGCCTGGCTGACCCGCCGGGGTCTGAGCGTGTGGGGATCCCGGGTGCTGGCGGTCCGCGGCCGCAAGAGCGGCGAGTGGCGGACGACCCCCGTCAACCTGCTGACCGTGGACGGGCAGCAGTACCTCGTCGCACCGCGCGGTCACGTCCAGTGGACGCACAACATGCGGGCGGCGGGCGGTGGTGAACTGCGCCTCGGCAAGAACGTGGACGAGTTCACGGCGGTCGAGGTCGCCGACGACGACAAGACGCCGTTGCTGCGCGCCTACCTCAAGCGCTGGAAGGCCGAGGTCGGCGTGTTCTTCAACGGGGTGGGCCCGGACTCCCCCGACGCCGAGATGCGCCGTATCGCCCCGGACCACCCGGTGTTCCGGATCACCGTCACGAACGGACGGTGATCCGCGCCCGTCGGGTCAGGAGTCGCCGTCCTCGGCCGCCGGCCCGGCCGTCGCCGCCTGCCGCCGGTCCACCGCGGCCAGGGCCCGCTGGGCCATGGGGTGCGAGCGGATGAGCTCGCCCAGGGTCGTCCGGCCGCGGGTGATGTCCGTGAACGCCCGCCAGGCGGGGCGGATACCGGTGAGGGCGGCGTGGAAGAGTCCGGGACGGCGCTCGAAGAGGCTGAGCATCCGCTTGCCGACGCTCATCTCCACGCCGAGGCCGGCCTTGATCGCGAAGGCGTAGTTCAGCGCCTGGCGGCGGGCGTCCACCGCGTCGTGCGCCTCGGAGACACGGACCGCCCACTCGCCCGCGAGCCGGCCCGAGCGCAGCGCGAAGGAGATGCCCTCGCGGGTCCACGGCTCCAGCAGCCCCGCCGCGTCACCGCACACGAGCACCCGGCCGCGCGACAGCGGCGAGTCGTCGGCCCGGCAGCGGGTCAGATGGCCGGAGGAGATGCTCGGCTCGAAACCGGCGAGGCCGAGCCGCCCGATGAAGTCCTCCAGATAGCGCTTGGTCGCCGCGCCTTCGCCCCGCGCCGAGATGACCCCGACCGTCAGCGTGTCTCCCTTGGGGAACACCCAGCCGTAACTGCCGGGCATCGGGCCCCAGTCGATGAGGACACGGCCCTTCCAGTCCTCGGCGACCGTGTCCGGCACCGGGATCTCCGACTCCAGACCGAGGTCCACCTGGTCGAGCTTCACGCCGACATGAGCCCCTATGCGGCTCGCGCTGCCGTCCGCGCCGACCACCGCGCGCGCCAGCAGGGTCTCGCCGCCCTGGAGGACGACGGCGACCGTGCGCCGGTCCGGCACCGCCGAGCCGTGCTGCTCGACCCGCTGCACGGTGACGCCGGTGCGCAGCTCGGCGCCCGCCTTCTGGGCGTGCTCGACGAGCTGCTGGTCGAACTCGGGCCGGTTGATCAGCCCGAACAGCATCTGCCGGGAGCGGCGGGTGCGGGTGAAGCGCCCGTTGTTGGAGAAGGTCACCGCGTGCACCCGGTCGCGGAAGGGCAACTCGAAGCCGGGTGGCAGCGCGTCGCGGGAGGGGCCGATGATGCCGCCGCCGCACGTCTTGTAGCGGGGCAGCTCCGCCTTCTCCAGCAAGAGCACCCGCCGTCCCGTGACCGCCGCCGCGTAGGCGGCCGAAGCCCCTGCGGGGCCCGCGCCCACCACGACGACGTCCCACACCTGCCGTGCGTCGTCCGCCGAAGAGTTCTCGTCGTCCGCCGGAGAGTTCTCGCTGCTCACGATGGTCTACTGCTCCTGATCAAGCCGCTTGCCGCACCTGTCCCCCGCATCCTACGGCGGAGATCGCCAGGGTCCGCTGTGGGAGGATCGGCGGCGTAGGCGTCCCCCGTCCCGGCAGGCGCGTACGCTCGCACGGTCACCCGTACGGACCAGTACACACCAGTACAACGTCGCACCCACAAGGAGCGTGCCCATGTCGTCGAATTCGGTCGCCGAGACCGTCGCCTCGCTGCTGCCCAGGGCACGGGCGGAGCTCACCGAGCTGGTGGCCTTCAAGTCGGTGGCGGACTTCGACCAGTTCCCCAAGAGCGAGAGCGAGGGGGCCGCGAACTGGATCGCGGACGCGCTGCGCGCCGAGGGTTTCCAGGACGTGGCCCTGCTCGACACGCCGGACGGCACGCAGTCGGTGTACGGCTGTCTGCCGGGCCCCGCGGGTGCCAGGACGGTCCTGCTCTACGCCCACTACGACGTGCAGCCGCCGCTGGACGAGGCCGGCTGGATCACCCCGCCGTTCGAGCTGACGGAGCGCGACGGCCGCTGGTACGGCCGCGGCAGCGCCGACTGCAAGGGCGGCGTCATCATGCACCTGCTCGCGCTGCGCGCCCTCAAGGCCGACGGGGGCGTTCCGGTCACCGTGAAGGTGATCGTGGAGGGCTCCGAGGAGCAGGGCACCGGCGGTCTGGAGCGGTACGCCGAGCAGCACCCCGACCTGCTGGCGGCCGACACCGTCGTCATCGGCGACGCGGGCAACTTCCGGATGGGCCTGCCGACCGTCACCACCACCCTGCGCGGCATGACCATGCTGCGGGTGCGGATCGACACCCTCGAGGGCAATCTGCACTCCGGCCAGTTCGGCGGGGCGGCGCCGGACGCGCTGGGCGCGCTGATCCGCGTCCTGGACTCGCTGCGCGCCGAGGACGGCTCCACGACCGTCGACGGCCTCACCGACGACACGCGCTGGGAAGGCCTCCAGTACGACGAGGCTCAGTTCCGCCAGGACGCCAAGGTGCTGGACGGCGTCGACCTGATCGGCTCCGGCACGGTCGCCGACCGCATCTGGGCCCGCCCCGCCGTGACCGTCCTCGGCATCGACTGCCCGCCGGTCGTCGGCGCGACCCCGTCCGTGCAGGCGGCCGCCCGTGCGCTGATCAGCCTCCGGGTGCCGCCGGGCGTGGACGCGGCCGAGGCGACGAAGCTGCTCCAGGCCCATCTGGAGGCCCACACGCCGTGGGGCGCGCGCGTGAGCACCGAACAGGTCGGTCAGGGGCAGGCGTTCAGCGCCGACACCACCAGCCCGGCGTACGCGGCGATGGCCGACGCGATGGCGATCGCCTACCCCGGCCAGGACATGCAGTACGCGGGGCAGGGCGGCTCCATCCCGCTGTGCAACACCCTGGCCGCCCTCTACCCGCGGGCGGAGATCCTCCTCATCGGCCTGAGCGAGCCCGAGGCGCAGATCCACGCGGTCAACGAGAGCGTGTCCCCCGAGGAGTTGGAGCGGCTCGCGGTGGCGGAGGCCCTGTTCCTGCGCAACTACGCGGCCGGCTGACCCGCACTGCCGTGGACCGAGGGCCTCACCCACCCGGCGGGGTCCTCTCCACGGTCGTCCCACGGACATCCCCGCCGCCCGCCCCGCCCCGGCTGCACCTGCCGCGCTTCCCCGGCGCGCAGGCCTGTCTCCGGCGCCACGGGGACGAGTTGGCCGTGGTCGCCTCGGCCGTGGTCGACGGCGGAGCGCCGCGCTCGTCAGCCGTCGTGCCCCGGTCGCCGAGGTGAGGGAGGGGGTCGAGCGGCGGTGCCGTGAGGCGAGCCGGCCGGTTCCCTTTCCGGCGCGGGCGCCGCGGCGGGTCTCGTCCCCGGAGCGGGGTTCACTCGGTCGGCACGCCCGCCTCCAGGTACAGTGCCGCCCCGCGCTCGCGGGCCCGCAGCGCCCAGCGCAGCCGCTCGTAGCGGACCGGCGGCAGGAGGCCGGCCGCCTCCTCCTCCGTGACGAAGCGCCAGGCGCGCAGTTCGGGGCCGGGCAGGAGCAGCCCCGCCACGGCGGCGGCGTCGAGCCGTCCGCCGTCGAAGAGGAGGCGCAGCCCCCCGTAGGCGGGAGGGGTCGGCCGTTCCCAGTCGACGACCAGCAGCCGGGGCATGGCGTCCAGCCGGATCCCGGTCTCCTCCTCGACCTCGCGCACGCCCGCGCGCGCGGGCGCCTCACCGGGCTCCACCACGCCGCCGGGGAACTCCCAGCCGGGCTTGTACGTCGGGTCCACGAGCAGCACCCGGTCCTGCTCGTCGAAGAGGAGGACGCCGGCGGCCACCGTCTCGGCGGTGGGCTCGGGGGTCTGCACGATGTCGCACGCGGCCACGGCGCCGCTGCCCACGGCCTCGGCTATCCGGGCCGCCGTCTCCCGCGGAGTGAGGACCCCGTTGTCGACGGGGTGGGCGTCGGCGGTGAGCCAGGAGGCGAGTGCGGCGCGGTACGGCTCGATGTGGTCGTAGGACCACTGCCGGATCCGGATCTCGCCGTCGGGGAGGTCCGGGGGGACCTCACGGGCGGCTATGCGCTCGCGCAGGATCGTTTCCCCCGGGGCGAGGAGCACATGCCGGACGGGGATACGGCGGGCGGCGAGTCCGCCGAAGATCTCGTCGCGGTACTCCTGGCGCAGCAGGGTCATGGGGACGACGAGCGTGCCGCCCAGCTCCGCGAGCAACGCGGCCGCCGTGTCGATCACGAGCCGTCGCCAGATCGGCAGGTCCTGGAAGTCGCCGACCTCGGCGAGACGTTTGGGCGGCAGCAGGTGCGGGAGTGCGCCGCCGATGACCTCGGGGTCGAAGAGCGTGCTGTTCGGGATCAGGTCGATCAATTCCCGTGCGGTGGTGGTCTTCCCCGCACCGAACGCGCCGTTGATCCAGACGACGGTCACGGTTCCCCCTCTTCTGTTGGCCCCCTGTGGCTTGCCCGCTCCACCCTGCCACGGAAACCAGTTCCCTTGGAGGGCGCACGAACGCCGTGGCTCCGACCCCCTTCGCGGTGAGGTGCCGACACCACGGCGTTCGTGGTCCGTGCCCGGTCGGTCAGTCGTTCTGCCCCAGGGCGTCGTCGTCGATGGCCAGGCTGTCGCTGGCGATGGTGTGGTCGAGGGTGCTGAGGGTGTCGCCCACGTTCAGCCCGTCGAGGTCCGCGCCGTCCAGGCCGTGCGAGGGGGTGATCGCCGCGACGACGAAGCCGGTGGCGAGGGAGGCGATGGCGAGCATGCTGCGCTTCTTCATGCGGGGATCAACGGCGCGGACGGCCACCGGGTCACGCCCGACGTGCCGATCCGCGCACGCGGTCGACCCGTCCGGGGCGAGCATGCCGTGGTCACCGGCGGTTCGGAGGAGCGTCCCGTGATCGGCCCGCAGCATGCCCACGCGGCCCTGGACGGTCTGGTGACGGGCGACGCCCTCGGCGACCGCCCCGCCTGGAGCGGCCGGGACGCCGCCACGGCCTCCGGGACGGCGGCCCGGCCCGCCGTCGAGTGACCCCGCCCCACCCGTCGCCCTGACACCGGAACGTCGCTCCGCCCACCGCCCGCACGACCCGACGCCGGAACGTTCCTCCATCAGCCCCGCCGGGGTCAGACTCCCGCCGCCGTCGCGCCGGCCCCCGTGTGCGCCGCCAGCGCCGCCGCCGCGGCTCCCACCAGGCCCGCGTCCGTGCCCATCTGCGCGGGCGTCACGGTCAGGCGCTGGACGAAGGAGAGGGTGGCGTAGTCGCGCAGCGCCCGGCGCAGGGGGGCGAAGAGCACCTCGCCCGCCTTGCCGACGCCCCCGCCGATCACCGCGATGTCGATCTCGACGAGGGTGGCGGTGGCCGCGATGCCGGCGGCCAGGGCCTGGGCGGCCCGCTCGAAGGAGGCGACGGCGACCGCGTCGCCCGCGCGGGCGGCGGCGGCCACCGCGGCCGCGGAGGTGTCGCCGTCGGGACCGGGCTGCCAGCCGTTCTCCAGGGCCCGGCGGGCGATGTGCGGGCCGCTGGCGATGCGTTCCACGCACCCGCGTCCGCCGCACGGGCACAGGTCCCCGTCGAGTTCGACGCTGATGTGGCCGATGTGGCCCGCGTTGCCGGTGGGGCCGGGGTGCAGTCGGCCGCCCAGGACCAGACCGCCTCCGACGCCGGTGGAGACGACCATGCACAGCGCGTTGTCGTGCCCGCGGGCCGCGCCCTGCCAGTGTTCGGCCGCCGTGATCGCCACGCCGTCGCCGATGAGTTCCACCGGGAGGTTCCCCGTCGCCGCCCGGACCCGGTCGACCAGCGGAAAGCCGCGCCAGCCGGGCACGTTCACCGGACTGACGGTGCCCGTCGAGGCATCCACCGGGCCCGCGCTGCCGATGCCGACGGCTCTGACCCGCCCCCACAGCGGAGCCGCGGTCAGTTCCGCCAGCGTCTCCGCGACGGCCCGCATCACGGTGTCGCCGTCCTCCTGGGCGGGCGTGGGGCGCTGCGCGCGGGCCAGGATCGTGCCGTCGCCGTCCACCAGCGCTCCGGCGATCTTGGTGCCGCCGATGTCGAGCGCGGCCACGAGGTCGGTGTACATCAGTCTGGTTTCTCCCGGTCCACCATGGAATGGGCTGGCCGGTCCAGCGATTGGGGGACGCGGGCCGGAGATGCGGTGGACAGTCTCTCCCGCATCTGACAACGTTGTCCAGGCTCTATGCTCGACGCCACATCCTCATACACACCCTGGGACCCACGCATCCCCGTGCGCAACATCTTGTGGACGGCGTGCATGGCCGACCTCCCGTGGACGACAGGACAGGACACAGCATCGTGCCCGAGACGCAGCGCCGGCCCGAGAGCCGCTACGGCAACCGTCCCACCATGAAGGACGTCGCCGCTCGCGCCGGAGTCGGCCTCAAGACGGTCTCCCGCGTGGTGAACGGCGAGCCGGGCGTCACGCCGGAGACGGAACGCCGCGTCCAGGAGGCCATCGACGCGCTCGGCTTCCGCCGCAACGACAGCGCCCGGGTGCTGCGCAAGGGCAGCACGGCCAGCATCGGGCTGGTCCTGGAGGACCTCGCCGACCCGTTCTACGGACCGCTCAGCCGCGCGGTGGAGGAGGTCGCCCGCGCCCACGGCGCGCTGCTCATCAACGGCTCCAGCGCCGAGGACCCGGACCGGGAGCAGGAGCTGGCGCTGGCGCTGTGCGCGCGCCGGGTGGACGGCCTGGTGGTGATCCCGGCCGGTGACGACCACCGCTATCTGGAACCGGAGATCAAGGCGGGCGTGGCCACGGTGTTCGTGGACCGGCCGGCCGGGCAGATCGACGCCGACTGCGTCCTGTCGGACAACTTCGGCGGCGCCCGCGAGGGTGTGACCCATCTGGTCGCGCACGGGCACCGCCGGATCGGCTTCATCGGCGACATGCCCCGCATCCACACCGCCGCCGAGCGGCTGCGCGGCTACCGGGCGGCGATGGAGGACGCGGGCATACCGGTCGAGGACGCCTGGATGTCGCTGGGCGCGACCGATCCCCTGCGGGTGCGCCGCGCGGCGGAGGAGATGCTGTCCGGGCCCGCGCCGGTCACGGCGATCTTCTCGGGCAACAACCGGGTGACGGTCACCGTGATCCGGGTGCTCGCCGAGCAGGCCCGGCGGGTCGCCCTGGTGGCCTTCGACGACCTGGAGCTCGCCGACCTGCTCCAGCCGGGGGTCACGGTGGTCGCCCAGGACGCGGCCACGCTGGGCCGTACGGCCGCGGAGCGCCTGTTCGGGCAGCTGGACGGCACGCTGATCACCCCCGAGCGCATCGAACTGCCGACCCGGCTCGTCAGGCGCGGCTCGGGCGAGCTGCCGCCGGCCGACTGAGGCGCCGTGGACGGACGCGACGAACACCGCACGCTTCGGGCCCTGGGCCTGGCCGACGCACCGCGCGACCACCCGCTGAGCTATCCCGGCGCCTGGCCCGCCGAGTCCGGGTTGCTGCGCGGGGACGAGCTGCTGCCGCTGGACCGGCTGACGCATCCCGGCCGCACTCCGGTCGTGGCCGTCGGTTCCAACGCCAGCCCCGCCCAACTGCGGCACAAGATGGCCGCGTGCGGGGTCACGTCCCCCATCCCCATGGTGAAGGCCCGGGTGACGGGCCTCGACGTCGGCGTCTCGGCGCATGTCAGCCACCTCGGCTACGTGTCCGCGTCCCCGATCGGCGCACCGGGCGTCACCCGGGAGCTGTTCGTCATCTGGCTGGACCCGGAACAGCTCGCCCTGATCGACGCGACGGAGCCGAACTACGACCGGGTGCTGCTGCCCGCGCCGGGTTTCCGGGTCGAGCTGGAGAACGGCGAGGCCCTCCTCGACGCATGCGCGTACGTGAACCATCACGGCGTACTGCACAACGGCGACGGCATCCCGCGCGGCCATCCGGGACAGCGTGCCCTGATCACCGAACTCCTCGCGCGTTCAGTGGCGTTGCGGCGGCTGTTCGGCGCGACCCCGGAGGAGTTCTGCGCCCGCGCACGGGCCGACGCGGGGCGGTGCGCGCAGGGGACCCTGCTGTTCGCGGAAGAGAACCTGGTGACCGCGTCCGGCCTGGAGCACCTGCACGTCCGATAAAGTGATCGCACGGCATCGCGTGTCGGTCACCGGCCGGGTGAGGCATGGAGGTGCCCGTGAGTTTGCCTTACGGAGGCATTCCACACATGTCAGTCGAGCTGAACCACACCATCGTCCACTCCCGTGACAACCGGGAGTCCGCCGAGTTCCTCGCGCACATCCTGGGACTCGAAGTCGGCCCCGAGTGGGGCCCGTTCGTCCCGGTGAGCACGAGCAACGGCGTCACCCTGGACTTCGCCGCCGTCCCGGCGGAGTCGATCGTCATGCAGCACTACGCGTTCCTCGTCTCGGACGAGGAGTTCGACGCGGCCTTCGAGCGGATCGAGCGGGCGGGGATCACCTACTTCGCCGATCCGCACGGCAGGCAGCCGGGCGAGATCAACCATCACCACGGCGGCCGGGGCGTGTACTTCATGGATCCTGCCGGGCACGGCATGGAGATCATCACGCGGCCGTACGAGCTGCCGCAGCGGTAGCCGCCGCTGAACGAAGGCCGGTGGGGCGGGGGTTGCGCGGTATCGGCGAGCGCCCCGGGGCCTCGGCGGTGGTCGCCGCCCCGCCGGCCCGCCCACCGGACCGGCGGGCGCCCGGGTGCACCGAGCGCCGGCCGCCGCCCCTAGCCCCTACTGCCCGGAGGCCGTCAGGTCGCCCCGGCGCGGCGTCGCGAACCCCTCCAGGGCCGCCCGGCCGAGCCCGGTCGCGCCGGTCACCTCGTCGAGGTCGAGGGCGCCGCAGTCGAGGCCGCGCAGCAGGTAGCCGCTGAGGGCCTTGGCGGTCGCGGGCTCGTCCATCACGTCGCCGCCGGCCCGGTTCGCGTACCGGGCGAGCCGCTCCGCGGCCTGGGCGAAGCCCTCCCGGTAGAAGGCGAAGACGGCCGCGTAGCGGGTGGGGAGGTGGCCGGGGTGCATGTCCCAGCCCTGGTAGTAGGCGCGGGACAGGGCGCGGCGGACGAGTCCGTAGTGCAGCCGCCAGGCGTCGTGCACCTGGCCGGTCGGGCCGACCGGCAGCACGTTCGTGGAGCCGTCCGAGACGCGCACCCCGGTGCCGGCCGCCGCGACCTGCATGACCGCCTTGGCGTGGTCGGCGGCGGGGTGGTCGGAGGCCTGGTGGGCGGCGGAGACGCCGAGGCAGGCGCTGTAGTCGAAGGTGCCGTAGTGGAGGCCGGTGGCGCGGCCCCGGGACGCCTGGATCATGCGGGCGACGGTCGCGGTGCCGTCGGTGGCGAGGATCGACTGGCTGGTCTCGATCTGGATCTCGAAACCGAGCCGTCCGGCGTCGAGGCCGCGGGCCCGCTCGAAGGCCTCCAGGAGCCGGACCATCGCGGTGACCTGCTCCGGATAGGTCACCTTGGGGAGGGTCAGGACCAGGCCGTCGGGCAGGCCGCCGTTCTCCATCAGGCCGGTGAGGAAGACGTCGAGGGTGCGGATGCCCCGGTCGCGCACCGCGGCCTCCATGCACTTCATGCGGATGCCCATGTAGGGGGCCGCGGTGCCCTTCGCGGCCGCCTCCGCGATCAGCCGGGCCGCGCGGGCGGCCGCCGCGTCCTCCTCGGCGTCCGGGCGGGGGCCGTAACCGTCCTCGAAGTCGACGCGCAGGTCCTCGACGGGCTCACGTTCCAGCTTGGCCCGCACCCGGGCGTACACGGGCTCGGCGAGGTCCTCGGAGAGGCCGAGACAGGCGGCGAAGGAGTCCGCGTCGGGGGCGTGTTCGTCGAGGGCGGCGAGGGCCCGGTCGCCCCAGGAGCGGATGGTGTCGGCGTCGAAGGCGTCGCCGGGGACGTAGACGGTGTGGACGGGCTGCCGGGTGCCGGGGTCGCCGGGGTAGCGGCGGTCGAGTTCGGCGTCGACCGGGGCGAGGGAGGCGCTGATCTCCTCGCTGACGGCGCTCGCGAGGCTCGTCGTGACCGTCTCCTGCTGGCCCTGGCCCATTCCACACCCTCCGTTTTTCCGCTGTACGGAATCAACAATCCGTTGAATGAAGTTATCCGTGCGGCTTCCGGCAGGTCAACACCCTGTCCACGGCTCGGCCCCTCGCGTCCGGCGTCGCACCCGTGCCCTCTTCCCTCCACGGGTTCACGCCTCCATCCTGGCTCACGAGACAAAGGGGAACACATGACGGGCAGCAGTGGGCCGAGTCGCCGGGCGGGGCTGAGAACCGTGGTGGCCGCCGTGGCCGCCGTTCCCCTGCTCGGCATGGTGCGGGCCTCGGCGGCACGGCAGGAGAGCCGGCCGCGCGGGACGCTCCTGCCGGCGCAGCCCGTCCCCCCGCTGGAGGTCATGACGTTCAACCTCCGTTTCGCGTCCGCCGAGGAGCCCAACAGCTGGGCGGCCCGCCGGCCGGCGATGCGCGCGCTGCTGCGCCGGGCGGCCCCGCACGTCATCGGCACCCAGGAGGGCCGGCCGCAGCAGCTGCGCGACATCGCGGCCGACCTGGGGCGGCGGTACGCGTGGATCGGCGTCAGCCGGGGAGCCGCCGACGACGAGGCGATGGCGGTCTTCTACGACACGCGCCGGCTGGCCCCGGCCGAACACGCGCACTTCTGGCTCTCCGACACGCCCGAGGTGCACGGCTCCAACACCTGGGGAGCGGCCCATCCCCGCATGGTCACCTGGGTGCGCTTCCGGGATCTGCGGGCCGGGGGGCGGGAGTTCTGGGTCCTCAACACGCATCTCGACAACGCCAGCCAGTACGCGCGCGAGCGCTCCGCCGCCCTGATCGCGGCGCGGATCGCCCGGTTCGACCGCTCGCTGCCCCTGCTGCTGACCGGCGACTTCAACGCCGTCGCGCACGTCAATCCGGTCTACGGCACCCTGCTGGCCGCCGGGCTGGTCGACACCTGGGACGCGGCACGCTCGCGCGGCGGGGCGTACGCCACCTTCCACGGCTACAGGCCGCTCACGCCGGGCGGGGACCGCATCGACTGGATCCTGGCGACGCCCGGGTTCCGGGTCCACCGGGAGTGGACCGACACGTTCACGCTGAACGGCCAGTACCCGAGCGACCATCTGCCGGTGCGGGCGTCCCTGGGCGCGGAATGAGCCGAGGCCCCCGCGACCTGTGCGGTCGCGGGGGCCTCGGACAGTGCCGCGAGTGCCGGGTGATCAGCCCTTGCGGGTGTTGATCTCCTCGGTGAGCTGCGGGACGACGTCGAACAGGTCGCCGACGACGCCGTAGTCGACGAGGTCGAAGATCGGGGCCTCGGCGTCCTTGTTGACGGCCACGATGGTCTTCGAGGTCTGCATGCCGGCGCGGTGCTGGATGGCGCCGGAGATGCCGTTGGCGATGTAGAGCTGCGGCGAGACGGACTTGCCGGTCTGGCCCACCTGGTTGGTGTGCGGGTACCAGCCGGCGTCCACCGCGGCGCGGGAGGCGCCGACGGCCGCGCCCAGGGAGTCGGCGAGCGACTCGATGAGGGCGAAGTTCTCGGCGCCGTTGACGCCGCGGCCGCCGGAGACGACGATCGCGGCCTCGGTCAGCTCCGGGCGCCCGGTCGACTCGCGCGGCGTGCGGCCGGTGACCTTGGTGCCGGTGGCCTGGGCGGAGAAGGTCACCGCGAGGGCCTCGACGGCACCGGCGGCCGGGGCGGCCTCGACGGCGGCCGAGTTCGGCTTCACGGTGATGACCGGGACGCCCTTGGAGACACGGGACTTGGTGGTGAAGGACGCGGCGAACACCGACTGGGTGGCCACCGGGCCCTCGTCGCCGGCCTCGAGGTCGACGGCGTCGGTGATGATGCCGGAGCCGATGCGCAGCGCCAGACGGGCCGCGATCTCCTTGCCCTCGGCGGAGGACGGGACGAGGACGGCGGCCGGGGAGACCGACTCGACCGCGGCCTGGAGCGCGTCGACCTTCGGTACGACGAGGTAGTCGGCGTACTCGGACGCGTCGTGGGTCAGCACCTTCACGGCGCCGTGCTCGGCCAGCGCGGCGGCGGTGTTCTCGGCGCCCGTGCCGAGGGCGACGGCGACCGGCTCGCCGATGCGGCGGGCCAGCGTCAGCAGCTCCAGGGTGGGCTTGCGGACGGCGCCGTCCACGTGGTCGACGAAGACGAGGACTTCAGCCATGGGATTGCTCTCCTGCGAAACGAAGTTGAGGGGCGGTCGGCGAAGGGCCTTTAGATGAACTTCTGGCCCGCGAGGAACTCAGCCAGCTGCTTGCCGCCCTCGCCCTCGTCCTTGACGATCGTTCCCGCGGTGCGGGCCGGACGCTCGGTCGCGCTGTCGACCGCGGTCCAGGCGCCCTCGAGGCCGACCTCCTCGGCCTCCAGGTCCAGGTCCGACAGGTCCCAGGACTCGACCGGCTTCTTCTTGGCCGCCATGATGCCCTTGAACGACGGGTATCGCGCCTCGCCCGACTGGTCGGTCACCGACACGACGGCCGGCAGGGAGGCCTCGAGCTGCTCGGAGGCGGCGTCGCCGTCCCGGCGGCCCTTGACGGTGCCGTCCTCGACGGAGACCTCGGAGAGCAGGGTGACCTGCGGGACGCCCAGACGCTCGGCCAGCAGGGCCGGCACGACGCCCATGGTGCCGTCGGTGGAGGCCAGGCCGGAGATGACCAGGTCGTAGCCGGCCTTCTCGATCGCCTTGGCGAGCACCAGGGAGGTGCCGATGGCGTCGGTGCCGTGCAGGTCGTCGTCCTCGACGTGGATCGCCTTGTCGGCGCCCATGGAGAGGGCCTTGCGGAGCGCGTCCTTGGCGTCCTCGGGGCCCACCGTCAGGACGGTGATCTCCACGTCGTCGTCGGAGTTCTCGGAGATCTGCAGCGCCTGCTCGACCGCGTACTCGTCGAGCTCGGAGAGCAGACCGTCCACGTCGTCCCGGTCGACGGTCAGGTCATCGGCGAAGTGCCGGTCGCCAGTGGCGTCGGGCACGTACTTCACAGTGACAACGATCCTCAAGCTCACGCCGGCTCTCCTACTGCATCGTCAGTTCTCGGCTGCCTTCTTCCAGGCAGCATAGGCGCCACAAGCGGCCGATCCCGGTCGGGGCGGCCCGCGCTCCGACCGAAATATTACTCGTCAGTACACCCAGTTCGTTCCCGCTAAGCAAGCGCTTTGAACTGTGACCTTTGCAACGCAGCGTAATCGGAACTCGACGACTTCGCAGGAGAGCCGGGCGTGATCAATCCCGCAGGGCGGTGAACCGCCCCTGGTGGTAGAGCAGCGGACGGCCCGCGCCCTCCGGGTCGCCCAGCTCCACCTCGGCCAGCACGATGCGGTGATCGCCCGCCGGGACCCGCGCGACGACCCGGCACACCAGCCACGCCAGCACGTCGTCGAGCACCGGAACGCCCTGCGGGCCGTCCCGCCAGGCGGTCGGCGCGCCGAAGCGGTCCGCGCCGCTCCGGGCGAAGGTGGCGGCCAGTGCCTGCTGGTGCTCGCCGAGTATATGGACGCCCACGTGGGTGGCCCGCGACAGTACCGGCCAGCTGGAGGCCCCGGTGCCGATCCCGAAGGACAGCATCGGCGGCTCGGCGGAGACGGAGCTGAGCGAGGTGGCGGTGAAGCCGACCGGACCGCTCTCGCCGGAGGCGGTGATCACGGCGACCCCCGCGGCGTGCCGCCGGAAGACGGAGCGCAGGAGGTCGGGAGAGGCGAGACGAGGGGAGCCGAGGGCGGGTACGGCCGTCATGGGGGTGTCCTTCTGCGGGAAGTGGCGAACCGGGCCGTGGGTGCTCAACGGACCGGACAGCGCGCGCTCGCGGTACGGACCAGGTCGACGTGGACCCGTCCGTGGAGAAGGAGTTCCTCAGGCATACGGTCAGGCTGACGATAGGTGGCGCGCACAGTCAAGTACGTTCCGGCATCTGGGAGATGCCTCACCGTCCCCCGCGGGTGGATCACACGGCCTCCCCCAGGGCGGCGATGACGTCCGCCTTGCGGGGCTGGCCGGTGGCGCGCCGGACGACACGGCCGTCCGCGTCGAGCACCAGGACGGTCGGGGTCTTGAGGATGCCGAGCTCGCGGACGAGGTCCAGATGCGCCTCGGCGTCGATCTCCATGTGGATGACCCCGGGCACCACCGCGGCCACCTCGCCGAGCACCCTGCGGGTGGCCCGGCAGGGCGCGCAGAAGGCGCTGGAGAACTGCACGAGCGTGGCCCGTTCGCCGAGTTCGCCGCCCAGCCGGTCCGCTCCGAGCCGTTTGCCGTCGTCGCGCCCGCGCACCCGCACCCTCCCGCTCCGCCGCCTGTGCAGCACTCCGTAGGCGCTCGCCGCCGCGAGCACCGCCACGCACACCAGCAATCCGCCCATCAGGTCCTCCAGCGTTCACGAGACTGCAAAGATTCCCGGGCCCGGGAATCGTTTCCGTTGCGGAATGCTCGGTTCATGGACATCGATGCGAGGGGCCCGCGCTTCGGGGCCGCCGTGACGACCGTAGTACTGGCGGTCGTGCTGATCAGCGGCAACGCCTGGCTGCTGGGGTGGCAGACGCTGGCGTTCGCGCTCGGCGCGGCGGGCGGGGCGGGCCGCTCACCGTACGGCTGGGTGTTCCGCCGGGCCGTACGGCCCCGGATCGGGCCGCCGACCGGGTTCGAGGCGCCGGAGCCGCCGCGGTTCGCGCAGGCCGTGGGTCTGGTGTTCGCGGGGGCCGGACTCGTCGGCCTCACCCTGGGTCCGCACTGGCTGGGTCTCGCGGCGACCGGGGCGGCACTCGCGGCCGCCTTCCTCAATGCTGCTTTCGGGTACTGCCTCGGATGCGAGATGTACCTGCTCGCACGGCGGGTCGCGGTACGCGCGGAGTAAAGGCGGCTTAAAAGCCCGAGGTGGATCAAGGGGGTTGACGTGACGAGGATCTCGCCGTTCCGGGGCACCAGGGCTGGCTCCCGGGCCGTTCTTCGGGCACGATCTGCGAGATGCCGTAAACCTACGGCTGCGTAACTTTGCCGCCGGGAGCCCCTCCCCGGCAAAGAGAAGGAAGGGTCCGCCCCGCCCATGGCAGAGATTGTTTACCGCCCCGTCGTCGGCCTCGCCCAGACGTTGTTCAAGGCCTGGGACCTCAAGATCGACTGCAAGGGTTCGGAGAACATCCCGCGTTCGGGTGGAGCCGTGCTGGTGAGCAATCACATCAGCTACCTGGACTTCATCTTCGACGGACTGGCCGCGCTCCCGCAGAAGCGTCTCGTCCGTTTCATGGCGAAGGAGTCCGTCTTCCGCCACAAGATCTCCGGCCCGCTGATGCGCGGGATGAAGCACATCCCGGTCGACCGCAACCAGGGCGAGACGGCCTACGCGCACGCGCTCGAGTCGCTGCGCTCCGGCGAGATCGTCGGGGTCTTCCCCGAGGCCACCATCTCGCAGTCGTTCACGCTCAAGAGCTTCAAGTCGGGCGCGGCCCGCATGGCCCAGGAGGCGGGCGTCCCGCTGATCCCGGTGGCCCTGTGGGGTACGCAGCGGCTGTGGACCAAGGGGCACCCGCGCAACTTCAAGCGCAGCCACACCCCGGTCACCATCCGCGTCGGCGAGGCCATGGAAGCCTCCCGGGACAAGTACGCGGGCGCGATCACCCGGCAGCTGCGCGAGCGCGTCCAGGAACTCCTGGAAGCCGCCCAGCGCGCCTACCCCGTCCGTCCCAAGGACGCGGACGACACCTGGTGGATGCCGGCCCACCTGGGCGGCACGGCTCCGACGCCGGAGCAGGTGCGCGAGGCCGAGACCCGCTGACCCGGCCCGCCCCGAGAAGTGCCCCGGCGGCACCGTGACGGCCGGGCTCGGCCGTGGTCACAGTGCGCCGGGGAGGGTCTTCCACAGGTGCGCCCGGTCGGGGGCGGCCCGCAGCGCGGCGAGGACGGCCGGATGCGGTGCGGCGTAGAGGCGGGGGTAGTCCCGCTCGCCCGCCGCGGGGTCGGGACGGAAGGCCAGGCGTTCGCCGTCCAGGGAGAACCGCGCGTCCACTCCCGGCTTGTTGCCGCGCGGGTCCTGGCGGTGCCAGGCCCCGTGGAAGCGCACGGCGACGAGCCCGTGGAGGGCGTGCCCGTCGCCCTCGTCATGCGCGAACCGCTGGTAGCAGAGCGCGGTCGGGATGTCCTCGGCGCGCAGCAGGGCGGCCAGGGCGTGCGCCTTGGCGTGGCAGATGCCGGTGCCCTGTTCCAGCACGTCCGAGGCGCGCCAGGTCACGCGCTGGTCGCCGGCGTCCTGCGAGTGGGAGATGGCGTCGCGGACGAATTCGAAGGCGAGCCGCGCATAACCATACGAGTCTGCCGCCTCCCTCGCGAGGCGGGCAGCCGTGTTCCGCACCTGCGGATGGTGGTGGTCGATGGCCTCGTCAGCGGCCAGGTAGGCCGAGAGGTCGGGATTCTCCTGGATCAGCTCCATGGAGGGAGAGCATAGGAAAGCGATCACCCGAGAGTCAATGACTTTTCGGATGACCGCATACCTATGCACTCTTCGCTTCGGACCAAGGCGCCCTCGACTACCGCGCCATCTCTTCCTTGACCGCCGCGACGAACGTGTCCACGTCCTCCTCGGTCGTGTCGAACGCGCACATCCAGCGCACGACACCCGCGGCCTCGTCCCAGAAGTAGAACCGGAACTTCTTCTGCAGCCGCTCGCTCACCTCGTGCGGGAGCCGCGCGAACACGCCGTTGGCCTGCACGGGGTAGAGGATCTCCACGCCGTGCACGGCGCGCACGCCCTCGGCCAGGCGCTGGGCCATCTCGTTGGCGTGACGGGCGTTGCGCAGCCACAGGTCCTTGGCCAGCAGCGCCTCCAGCTGCACCGACACGAAGCGCATCTTGGAGGCCAGCTGCATGGACAGCTTGCGCAGGTGCTTCATGTGGCGGACGGCGTCCTGGTCGATGACCACGACCGCCTCGCCGAACAGCGCGCCGTTCTTCGTCCCGCCCAGCGAGAGCAGGTCGACGCCGACCGCGTTGGTGAACGTCCGCATCGGGACGTTCAGCGAGGCCGCCGCGTTGGCTATCCGGGACCCGTCCAGGTGCACCTTCATCCCGTGCGCGTGGGCATGGTCGCAGATCGCGCGGATCTCGTCGGGCGTGTAGAGCGTGCCCAGCTCCGTGCTCTGGGTGATCGAGACGACCTGCGGCATCGCCCGGTGCTCGTCGTCCCAGCCCCAGGCCTGCCGGTCGATCAGCTCGGGGGTGAGCTTCCCGTCCGGGGTGGGCACGGTGAGCAGCTTCAGGCCGCCCATGCGCTCGGGCGCGCCGCCCTCGTCGACGTTGATGTGCGCGCTCTCGGCGCAGATCACCGCGCCCCAGCGGTCGGTGACCGCCTGCAGCGCGACGACGTTGGCGCCGGTGCCGTTGAAGACCGGGAACGCCTGCGCCGTGGCGCCGAAGTGGCTGCGGATGATGCCCTGGAAGTGCTCGGTGTAGTCGTCCTCGCCGTACGCCACCTGATGGCCGCCGTTGGCCAGGGCCAGGGCGGCCATCACCTCCGGGTGTGCCCCGGCGTAGTTGTCGCTGGCGAAACCGCGGACCTCCGGGTCGTGATGGCGCCGCGCGTCGGTCTTCGGAGGGTTCACGGCTTCTCGGTGAGCCACAGACGCTGTCCGTTCACTTCGGGGGCGGGCTTCTCCCAGACTCCGGTGATGGCCTCGGCCAGGTCCTTGACGTCCGTGAAGCCCGCGAACTTCGCGTGGGGGCGGTCGGCGCGCATCGCCTCGTGCACCAGCGCCTTCACCACCAGGATCGCAGCCGCGGAGGTCGGGCCCTCGGCGCCCCCGGCCTTGCGGAAGGCGTCGGCGAGCGCGAGCGTCCAGGCCTCGGCGGCGGCCTTCGCCGCCGCGTACGCGGCGTTGCCCGCGGTGGGCTGGGAGGCGCCGGCCGCGCTGATCAGCACGTACCGGCCGCGCTCGCTGCGCTGGAGGGCCTCGAAGAAGGCCAGCGAGGTGTGCTGCACGGTCTTGACGAGCAGCAGCTCCAGGAAGTCCCAGTCGTCCAGGCTGGTCTTGATGAAGGTCTCGCTGCCGCGCCAGCCGCCGACGAGGTGGACCACGCCGTCGACCCGGCCGAAGTCCTTCTCGACGCGCTGCGCCCAGTCCCGGGTCGAGTCCAGGTCGAGCAGGTCGACCGGCTCACCGGTGACGGTGGCGCCCCCGGCACCGTAGCGGGCCGCGTCGACGGCCTCCGCCAGGCGCTCGGGATCGTTGTCCGCGCCGACGACGACCGCGCCGGCCTCGGCGAGCCGGAGCAGCGCCGCGCGGCCGGCCGGTCCGCCCGCACCGGCCACCGCGACCACCGCACCGCTGAGAGCCCCGTTCCCCATGGTCTTCGCCTCCTGAGCAGTGTTCTCGGTACGCAGGTCGCTCACGCGGCGATCCGCTCGGCGCTGTCCGCCGTGATGCCCTTGGTGGAGGCGATCACGTTCTTCAGCTTCTTGGACAGTGCCTCATAGAACATGCTCAGCGGAAACTCGTCCGGAAGCACGTCGTCCACGAGCTTGCGGGGCGGCTGGGTCAGGTCCAGGGCGTCGGGACCCTTGGCCCACTTGGAGCCCGGGTGCGGCGCGAGGTAGGTGGAGACCAGCTCGTAGCCGGCGAACCAGTGGACGAGCTTGGGGCGGTCGATGCCGTCCCGGTAGAGCTGCTCGATGTCGGCGCACAGCTGGTTGGTGACCTGCGGGGCGCGCTGCCAGTCGATGTGCAGCTTGTTGTCCGTCCAGCGGACGACGTCGTGCTTGTGCAGGTAGGCGAAGAGCAGCTGGCCGCCGAGACCGTCGTAGTTGCGTACCCGCTCGCCGGTGACCGGGAAGCGGAACATGCGGTCGAAGAGGACCGCGTACTGCACGTCACGGGCCTGCGAGACGCCGTCGGCCTCCAGCTTCACGGCCTCCTTGAAGGCGGTGAGGTCGCAGCGCAGCTCCTCCAGGCCGTACATCCAGAACGGCTGGCGCTGCTTGATCATGAAGGGGTCGAAGGGCAGGTCGCCGTGGCTGTGGGTGCGGTCGTGGACCATGTCCCACAGGACGAAGGCCTCCTCGCAGCGCTTCTGGTCGTGGACCATGGCGGCGATGTCCTCGGGCAGCGACAGGCCCAGGACGTCGACGGCGGCGTCGGTCACCCGGCGGAAGCGGGCGGCCTCGCGGTCACAGAAGATGCCACCCCAGGAGAAACGTTCCGGCGCCTCGCGGACGGCGATGGTCTCCGGGAAGAGGACGGCCGAGTTGGTGTCGTAGCCGGCCGTGAAGTCCTCGAAGGTGATGCCGCAGAACAGCGGGTTGTCGTAACGGGTGCGCTCCAGCTCGGCCAGCCACTCCGGCCAGACCATGCGCAGCACGACCGCCTCGAGGTTGCGGTCCGGGTTGCCGTTCTGCGTGTACATCGCGAAGACGACCAGGTGCTGGAGGCCGTCGCGGCGGTTCGCGGCGGGCTGGAAGGCCAGCAGCGAGTCGAGGAAGTCCGGCACCCCGAAGCCGCCGTCGGCCCAGACCCGCAGGTCCTTGGCGAGCGCCCGGTGGTAGTCGGCGTCGTGCGGGAGCAGCGGGGACAGCTCCTCGACGGCCTCGATCACGCGCAGGACGGCCTGCTCGGCGTCCGTGCGCAGCGGTGCGCCCTCGGCGGCGAAGTCGATCGAACCGTCCTTGGACTGCCAGGGCCGGATCTGCTCCACCGCATCCTTGAGCACGCGCCACGCCGGGTGCTCGACCACCCTCGCCGCCGGAGGAACGTGCTCCCCCGTAGCCGCCTGCACAAGAATTTCCGTCATGTCCCATCCTTCACTGGAGAAGCTCGCGTCAGGACACCGTATGCATATGAGGATTCCTCCAGCAAGTGGACCTTCCGGAAATTATCCTGCGCTCCCGCATCTTCACCGCACTTTTTCCTGCCGGACACGGGAGGAACGACTACTTCGGCTAGGGCCGGTCCGGTGGGTCGGATCTCCCCCCGGGGCGGGTAGAGGAAGCCTCGGTGCACGCTCATGTCCTTGACGGCCCGGGGCCACTAGGCTGCGTGCTCCTCCAGCCCAGCCGTCGACGGAAGCGAGTCGTGTCTTGAACTTCCTCACCATCGGTCACCGCGGAGTCATGGGTGTCGAACCCGAGAACACCCTGCGTTCCTTCGTCGCGGCGGAACACGCCGGCCTGGACGTCATCGAACTCGATCTGCATCTGAGCAAAGACGGTGCTCTGGTGGTCATGCACGACGCCGATGTCGACCGGACGACCGACGGGACCGGGCCCATCGCCGACCAGACGCTGGCGGAGCTGCGCACCCTCGACGCGGGGCGCGGCGAGCGCGTGCCGTTCTTCGAGGAGGTCCTGGACGCCGTCCGGCTCCCGCTCCAGGCGGAGATCAAGGACGTCCAGGCAGCGCGGGCGCTGGCCGAGGTGATGCACGCGCGGGACCTGGGGGACCGCGTGGAGGTCTCCTCCTTCCACGACGAGGCCGTCGCCGAGATCGCGCGCCTCGTCCCCGGGGTGCGCACCGCGCTCATCGGCAGCCGCTACGGCCTCGACATCGTGGAGCGTGCCGTGGAGACCGGCGCGGCGACGCTCTGCCTCAACCTGCGCCGGCTCACCCTGGAGATCGTCGAGGAGGCGCGGAAGCGGGACCTGCGGATCATCGGCTGGGTGGTCAACACGCAGGACCAGCTGCGGCTCGTCCGCGCCCTGGAACTCGACGGCGCGACGACCGACTACCCGGAGATCAGGCGCACGGGCCGGTTCACCGCCTAGGCCAGGGCCGCGGGGCGGCGCCGTCAGCCCCGTGGGGCAGGGCGGGCGCGCGGCGTCCGGTGCGCGCCCGCCCTGCGGCGGAGGGTCGCCCTCGAACCGGACGCCGTGCGCGGGCGCCCCGGCGCCGGGGCGGGCGTGCACGACGGGCCCCGCGAGCCGGCGGGACCGCGCGGACCGGCCTGGATCGGGGCCTGCCGGTCAGACGAGTTCCTTGACCAGCAGCTCGAACTGGAGGTCGTCGCGCTGCGGGATGCCGAAGCGCTCGTCGCCGTAGGGGAACGGGGTCATGCGACCGGTGCGCCGGTAGCCGCGACGCTCGTACCAGGCTATGAGGTCCTCGCGTACGGAGATCACGGTCATGTGCATCTCGGTGACGCCCCAGCTCTCACGGGCCTGAAGCTCGGCCTGCGCCATGACCGTCTTGCCGAGGCCGCCGCCCTGGACCGCGGGGCTGACCGCGAACATGCCGAAGTAGGCGTGGTCGCCCCGGTGTTCCAGCTGGCAGCAGGCGACGATCCGGCCCTGCCGCTCGACGGTGAGCAGGCGGCTGTCCGGCGCCTTGATGACCGCCAGCACGCCGTCGGGGTCGGTCCGCTGCCCCTCAAGGATGTCGGCCTCGGTCGTCCACCCGGCGCGGCTGGCGTCCCCGCGGTAGGCCGACTCGATGAGGGCGACGAGCTCGTCCACGTCGGCGTCGACGGCGTCGCGGAAGGTGAAAGCGGTGGCGGCGGTGTCCATGCGGGCGTTCTCCGGTCTCCGACTCGGCTGGGGCAACGCCGAGCGTAGACCCTGCGCCGGTAGGCTCCGGATGCATGGTGCACGTACTCAGCAGCAGGACCCTGCTCCGGCCGGCCGACCCCGAGCGCTCCCGCGCCTTCTACGGCGAGCAGCTGGGCCTCGCGGTCTACCGCGAGTTCGGTACGGGGCCGGAGCGCGGAGTCGTCTACTTCCTGGGCGGCGGGTTCCTGGAGGTATCCGGCCGCTCGGCGACACCGCCGGACCCGGCCCTGCGGCTGTGGCTCCAGGTGCCCGACGTGGCGGCGGCGCACGACGAGCTGCGGGCCCGGGGGGTCGAGATCGTCCGGCCTCCGGTGCGGGAGCCGTGGGGGCTGCTCGAGATGTGGATCGCCGACCCGGACGGCACGCCGATCGTTCTGGTGGAGGTGCCTGCGGACCATCCGATCCGCTACCGACCGGGCGTCTGAGCCGCTCGGATCGGCCGGGATCCGAGCGGGATCCGGCGCGCCCCGGTCGGTCCTCGCCGGCCTGCCGAGGGGCGGCGGGCGGGCAGCCGGTTCGGCGGGAGTGCCGAGGCCATCGGGCCAGGCCGGACCGTGTTTTCCGGGCCGCGGCGGCCACCGGATGCCGTGGCCCGGACCGGGGCATAGCGTGCTGATGGGGGTCCCTTTCGGAAGGAACGCCATGAAGCTCGACGCGCCCGTGCCCGGCGGGCCCTGCTGGGCCGAGCTGGGGACCAGTGACCTGGAGTCGGCGAAGCGGTTCTACGCGGAGCTGTTCGGCTGGCGCGCGGAGACGGATCCGCGTCCGGAGGCGGGCGGCTACACGGTCGCGCACCTCGGCGAATCGGCCGTCGCCGCCCTCAGCCCGCTGTATCAGGAGGCACAGCCCTGTGCCTGGAGCGTGTCGTTCGCGGTGACCGACGCGGATGTCAGCGCGCGGCTGCTCACGGAGGCCGGGGGCAAGGTGCTGGTCGGCCCGATGGACGTCTTCGACGCGGGTCGTTTCGTGGTCGTCCTCGACCCGGCCGGCGCCGCGTTCCAGTTGTGGCAGGCGCGGGCCTTCCCGGGCGCCGGGCTGTTCAACGCGCCCGGCTCGCTCGGCTGGGTCGAACTGCTGACCCGCGATCGCCGGCGGGCGGAGACCTTCTACACGACGGTGTTCGGCTGGACGGTCCGCTCCTCGGAGAACTACCTCCAGTGGGGTGTCGGCGGCGCGGACTTCGGCGGCGTGATCACGATGGACGAGAAGTTCCCGCCCGAGGTGCCCCCGCACTGGCTGCCGTACTTCGCGGTGACGGAGGTGGAGGAGTCGACCCGGACGGCGGTGGAGGCGGGCGGCACCGCCCTCATGGAACCGACCGCGGTGCCGGACGGTCCCCGGATCGCCGTGCTGCGGGACCCGCAGGGCGCGGTGTTCGGCGTGTACCGGGCGGCGGACGAGGAGTGACCGCCGCCCGGTCACCGGGTCCCGTCCCGCGCCGACCCGGCGTTCAGACCCTGACCGCCCGCATGTGTCCCTCGAGCCGGCTCAACAACTCGCCCAGCAGATCGGCCAGTTCGCCCTGCCGTCCGCTGTCGAGGGCGGACAGCACGGCGCTCTCGTAGACGAGCTGCTCCGGCATGATGCCGTCGACGAGGTCGCGTCCGGCGTCCGTGAGCCGGAGGTGGGCGACCCGGCGGTCCCGGCTGTCGACGCGGCGCTCCACCAGACCGCGTTCGGTCAGCTGCTTGAGCCGCTTGGTGACGGCCGCCCCGGAGGAGAAGGTCTCCCGGGCCAGCTCGCCGGGGGTCAGCTCGTGGCCGGTGCGGCGCAGCGCGCCGAGCAGGTCGAACTCCGCGCGGCTCAGGCCGGCCCGTCGCAGCGGGGCGTCCTCGGCCTGCTGGAGCAGCGCGGCGCAGCGGTTGACGCGGCCGATGATCTCCATGGGGCCGGTGTCGAGGTCGGGCCGGACCGTCTGCCACTGCCGCACGACGGCGGCGACGGTGTCGTCGCGCGCCGCCCGCGCCGGGTCGCCGCCGCCCTTCCGGGCACCGCTCCCCCGCCTGTTCCCGCTGTCCGGGCCGTCGCCGCTCCTCGCGCGGTCACCGGTGGTTCCGGGGTCCCCGGCCGCCCCTTGCGCCCCGGCCGCCGCTCCTTCCCCCGTCCCGTTCCCGGCCGCCGCCCGTCCCTGCGTCGCCGTCATCGCCGTACGTCCTCCGCTCCCGTGCTCGCCTCCCGGTCCAGGAGGAGTCCCTGGCGCCGTACCGTCGCCGCGAGCGTACGGTGTCCGGACTGCTCGGCCGCGACGACCCGCTCCTCGGGCAGCGCCCGCTGCCACCACTCGCCGGACGCGGCGTCGGCGGTGCCGCGCAGGTCGACGAGTGTCGTGGCGAGCCGACGGCGGGCGGACTCGAGCGCGCCGGGCGCGGGGCACGGTTCGGCCAGGAGGCGGGCGGCCTGTTCGCGGGCCTGTTCGACGGCCGTCAGGGCGTGCCCGAGTCGGTCGCCGGCCCGGCGGTTGGTGACGGCGACACCGGCGGCGAAGCCGACCACGGCGCCGACGAGGGTGTCCGCGAGCCGCTCGGTGATCAGCCGACCCGGGTCCTGGACCTGCGCGAACTCGGTGATGAGCAGGGCCATCGGAGTCACGAGGACGCTGCCGAGCCAGTAGTTGCGGCTGATCAGCGCCTCGGCCCCGAAGTTCAGCGCGAGGCAGATCAGGACGAGGGCGGCCTGGGTGAGATGGGCGAGCGGGACCAGCGCGGCGAAGGCGGACACGCCGATCAGGTTGCCGACGACGCGCTGCACCCCGCGGCTCCAGGTGAGCGTGATGTTCGCCTGGTAGAGGGACGCGGCGGTGACCAGGGCCCAGTAGGGACGGCCGACCCCGACGGCGAGGGAGGCGTATCCGGCGAGGGCGCAGCCGAGGGCGGTGCGGGCGGCGATCGGCGCGAGGGGGCCGAGGCGCAGCCGCAGCGACGGTCGGCCGGTCGCGAGTTCGGCGTCGACGCCCAGGAGCTCGTCGTCGTCCACGAGGTCGTCAGGACGCGGGACCGGACCGGTGCCGCGCAGGTCGCGGGCCCAGTCGCGCAGCCGCTTCGGGTCGGTGTCGCGGGGGGCGGCGAGGGCGATCTCGGCGCGGACGACGAGACGCTCCAGGGCCCGCCGGGTCTGCGTGGCGCGGGCCGACAGCAGGGTCTGCCAGGCGGCGTGCACGGCGGCGGCCGCGGCGGCGCGGGTCCGGGCGTGGCTGTCGTCCGGGGCATCCTCGGCAGGGTGGGCGGCGTGGACGGCGTGGGCGGCTGCCGTGGCCAGGGCGTGGGCGGTGGCGCGGCGCTCGGGGCCGTGCGGCCGCAGCAGCCCGGGCGCCATGCCGATGAGCCAGGACCAGGCGCCCGCGGCGAGGGCCAGCCCCAGGTGGCCGGGGACCTGGCCGGGCGACTGCGGCGCGAACAGCGCCGCGGAGCTGATGAAGGTGAGGACGACGTTGGAGGGCGGGCCGAGGCGGGTCGCGTCGCAGAGGGCCTTCTGCGCGGCCGCGAGCAGGGCGCCGACGGTGACCAGGGCGACGGCGTCGCGGGTCAGCGAGGCCGTGAGCAGGGCGACCGCCAGACCGGCGGTCATGCCCAGCACCACCCAGGCCAGGACACGGGCCCTGGCGCGATAGGGGCGGTTGTGGGCGTACAGCGCGCACAGCGACCCGGCCATCGTGTACATCGCCAGGTCCAGCCGTCCGAGGGCCAGCAGGATCAGGTTCGGCGGGGCGACGGCGGCGATCACGCTCAGGGCGGGCTTGAACCAGATGTCGGAGGGCCGGCCGAGGCGGAGCGCTGCGGTGATCGGGAGGCGGCGTCCCGGGCGCCCGTGCCGGTGGCCGCGCTGCCCGCCTCGCGGTTCGGGGCGGGGTTCCGGGTGGGGGCACTGAGGGTTCGCACGGCTCATACCCACTAATTTAGCATGTGTTTTACTCGTGAACTATCTCGTGCTCCGCCGAGTGCTCCCCGTGTACACCCTTGCGCCCGCGTGCGCACGGTGTGCCGCGGGCATCGCAACCCTCGATTGCGAACGTCGAGCGGGGAGGTGCGCGTGCACGGACCGGCTTCGCCCGGCTGGCTGCTGGTGGCGCTGTGTGCGGCGACCGGGGCCTACTGCCTGCTGCGGATGCGCAGCGCGGTCGAGGAACAGCGCAGGGCCGCGGGCGGCGAGGCGCTGATGGGCTTCGGGATGGCCGCGATGGCCGTGCCCGCGGCCGCGTTCACCCCGCCCGCGTGGACCTGGCCCGCCTTCGCGGCGGTCTTCGGGGCGGCCGCGTTACGGGCCCTGTGGGCCGCCCGCGTCAGCGCCCATCATCTGCACCATCTGGTCGGGACCGGAGCCATGGTCTACATGGCGGCCGTGATGGCCGACGCGCCCGCGCACCGGCACGGTCACGGGGGCTCCGGCGTCCCGCTGCTGACGGGGGTGCTGCTGCTGTACTTCACCGGCTACGTCCTGCTCGCCGGGGCCCGGCTGCTGCCGGTGGCCGGGGCGGGAGGCGCCGCCGTGGCCTGGGGCGACCGGCCCGAGGTGGCGCGCGCGTGCCGGCTGTCGATGGGGATCGGGATGCTCGCCATGCTGCTGACGATGTGATCCCGACTCGGGCGTGGTCTGCGTCACTTCGCCGCGGCAAGCCGTACCCGTGAGCGGTACGCCGCTCATAGGGTGCTGCCCATGATGGTCCCCGTGGTACTGCTGCTGCTCGGTGCCCTGACCGCCGTGATCGCCCCCCGGCTGATCGCCCGGGCCGACTGGCCGGACCGCGAACCGGTGATCGCGCTGTGGGCGTGGCAGTGCGTGGTGGCCGCGGTCCTGCTGTGCTGCGTGCTGTCGATGACGCTCAGCGCGGCGGCGGCCTGGCAGGCGGTGCGCGGCCATGTCTTCGCGCCGGCCCCGCGCGCGGTGGTGGAGGCGTACGCGCTGGGCGCGACGGGTCCTTGGGCGGCGGCGACCGCGGTGGCGCTCGCGTGCGGCGGTCTGTGGAGCGGGGCGATGCTCGTACGGGAGGTGCTGCGGAGCCGGGCCGGACGCCGGTCCCGGCACGCCGAACTCCGTTTGCGTGCACCCTTGTTGCCCGGCGAGAAGTCCGCGTCCGGCCGCCTGCTCGTCCTGGAGGGCGAGCGGCCCGACGCCTGGTGGCTGGCGGGCGCGGCTCCCCAACTGGTGGTGACCACGGCCGCGTTGCGTCGCCTGAAGGGGCGTCAGCTGGATGCCGTGCTGGCACACGAGCAGGGACACGCCCAGGCTCGTCACGACTGGCTGCTGAACTGCTCGACCGCACTGGCGACCGGCTTTCCGCAGGTGCCGGTGTTCGCCGCGTTCCGCGACGAGATGCACCGGCTGGTCGAGCTGTCCGCGGACGACATGGCCTCCCGGCGCTGCGGACGGCTGACGACCGCGCTGGCCCTGGTCGAACTCAACGAGGCCCGGGGCGTGTTCGGCCCCTCCCCGGCCCCGCAGGCCCATGTCCCGCAGCGCGTGAACCGGTTGCTCACGCCCCCCGACCGCCTCACCGCGGCCCGCAGACTGCGCCTGACGGCGGCGGCCTCCCTCGTACCGGTGGTCCCGGTGCTGGTGACCCTGGTCCCCGCCCTGCGCGCACTCGGCTAGAACCCCGCGACCCCGGAGCCTCCGCCGCCCCCGAGCCGCGTCCCGTCCCAGGACCCGGACCGGTCGGCCTCGCCGCCTCCGGACGACAACCGATCGGCCCGGCCGTCCTCCGGTCGACCGCCGGACCGACGCGGTCGGGCCGGCCGTCCCGACCCGGCCCGGTCGCCTCCCACCCATCCGGTCAGCTCCGACCGGCCTCCCCTGGCGCCCACGACCCGTGCGGTCACCCCCGATCAGGCCGTCCGCCCCGGCCGCGGGGCCGGGCCCCCTCACCGGGACGACCCCTCCCTGCGGCCGGGGCAGTCAGGGTCGTCGGCCGGGGCGGGCGGTCGAGGCGGGGGCCCCGGCGACCGTTCCCGGCGGCCGGTGAAAGGCGGAGGCCGACCGCCCCTCGCCCCGGGACGGCCGGCGGAGTTCGCTTCCGGCCCCACCGTTCGGCGAGGATCGCCGTATGCACCATCCGTCCGTCGACTCCCCGCCCCACCCCCCGGCGCTGCGCACGACGCTCCGGACCGCCCTGGTCCTGGGGCTGTGCTCGGCTCTGCTCCTCACCCTCGTCGCGGCCGCCTGGCATCCCCTGATCTCCGCCGACGCCGACATCTCCCGCACCACCCACCGCTGGGCCGTCGCCGATCCCGACGTCACCCAGGCCTGCCGCATCCTCACGGACTGGGTCTGGGACCCCCTGACCATGCGTCTGCTGGGCGCGGCGGTCGCCGTGTGGCTCGTGTGGCGGCACAGGGCCTGGTGGACGGCCGGGTGGCTGGTCGTCACGGCGGCGGTGGGCACACTCGTCCAGCAGGGCCTCAAGGCGGCGGTGGGTCGCGCCCGACCGGTCTGGCCCGACCCGGTCGACTCCGCCCACTACGCCGCGTACCCCTCCGGGCACGCCCTGACGGCCACCGTGGTCTTCGGTCTCCTGCTGTGGCTGATGCGCCGGTACGGCGTGGCCCCTGTCGTGTGGCGCACTGCGCTGGCGGTGGCGGTGGTCTCCGTGGTGGGCGTGGGACTGACCCGGATCTGGCTGGGCGTGCACTGGCCCTCGGACGTCGTGGGCGGCTGGCTGCTGGGCGCGATGCTGGTGGCCCTGGCGATCGCGGCACACCTGCGCCGGCGCCCGTGACGCCGCCGGACCGGCGCTGCGGCGATCTTCCGCTGATACCGGACGCGGCTCCGCGGGATCGGGAAACCCCGACCCGGCGGAGCGCGGGCCCGTGCGCTGCGCCCCGTTCGTAGACTCGGCCCCATGCGCATGACAGCGGTGTTGTTCGACTTCTCCGGGACCCTGTTCCGTATCGAGTCCACCGAGGCCTGGCTGGGGGCGGTGCTGGAGGCGGCGGGCGTCACGCTCTCCGCGTCGGAGTTCGCCGAGAAGGCGCGGGCGCTGGAGACGGCCGGCGCGCTGCCCGGCGGTGCGGCTCCGGTCCGGCTGCCCGCCGCGGTCGCGGACGTGTGGCGGGTGCGGGACGAGAGCGCGGAACTGCACCGGGCCGCGTACACCGGCCTGTCCCGTCAGGTGCCGCTGCCCGATCCTGCGCTGCACGACGCCCTGTACGAACGGCACAGGATGCCCGCGGCCTGGGCGCCGTACCCGGACGCCCTCGACGTGCTGAGCGGGTTGCGCGAGCGCGGACTCCGGGTCGGCGTGGTCAGCAACATCGGCTGGGACCCGCGGCCGGTCTTCCGGGAGCACGGCCTCGACCGGTACGTCGACGCGTACGCGCTGTCGTACGAGCACGGCGTCCAGAAGCCCGACCCCCGGCTCTTCACGGTCGCGTGCGAGGCGCTGGGCGCCGATCCCGGCAGGACGCTGATGGTGGGTGACGACCGACGCGCGGACGGCGGGGCGGCGGCGCTGGGCTGTGCCGTGCACTTCGTGGACCATCTGCCGGCGGCCGAGCGGCCGGACGCGCTGCGCGGGGTGCTGGACCTGGTGGGATGACCCGAGGGTCGCGCACGCACTCCACCGAAGGTCGCCTCAGGCCACCATTACGGGAAGAGCACGCCCACTCTGGACGATCCCCCGCGTCGCCCAGAGCAGGCGGCAGCCCGGTGTGCTCCGAACCGGAACGCCACCGGGTTGCCCTGAGTATAGTTGGCTGGCAGCCAGTCAACGCAGGAGTTCCAGGATGTCCCCGCGCAGCGCGTCGGTCAATGAAGAATTGCGGCGCCGTTCCCGGGAGCGGTTGCTTCAGGCCGCGGTGGAACTGGTGGGCGAGCGCGGATACGAGGCGACGACGCTCGGGGACATCGCGGACCGGGCCGGCTCGGCGCGCGGTCTGGTGTCGTACTACTTCCCCGGCAAGCGGCAGCTGGTCCAGTCGGCCGTGCACCGGCTGATGCACCGGACGCTGGAGGAAGCGCTGGAGCGGGAGCCGCGCACCGAGGACGGCCGGGAGCGGATGGCGCGGGCCATCGACGCGATCCTGGGCCTGGCCCGGGACCGTACGGTGCTGATGCGGCAGCACATGGCGGGTCTGCTGCAGGCCGAAGGGTTCGTGCAGTGCCCGGAGCAGCAGCGTCTCGCCGAGCTGCTGCGGGACACGGCGGCCCGGCACGGGTCGCAGGACGTCGCCCACGACTACCCGATGCTGCGCTCCCAGCTCATGGGCGCCGTCTACGCGATGGTGCTGCCGAACGTGCCGCTGCCCCTCACGACGCTGCGCGCCGAACTGTTCGCGCGCTACCGGCTCGACTGGGAGCAGGGGGTCCCGCCGGACGCCGAGGCGCCCGGCGGGAGGAGTGACACCGATCTGTCGCGCTTCTTCGCGACCGACCCGACGGCTCCGCGGAGCGAGGGTCAGTCGAAGTAGTCCGGCTGGGTCTGGACGTTGAGCTCGTGGACCCGGACCCGCTTGGCCGGGTCGGTGCGCCGGTCGCTGAGCTTCAGCACGTCGAAGCCCTTGGCGATGTCGTTGGAGTAGATGTAACCGTTGTAGTAGTACGCCGACCAGGAGCCGCCGCCCACCAGGGTGGTGGTGGAGATCGGGCCGCGCTCGAAGTAGGCGATCTCCTTGGGCTTCGACGAGTCGGTGAAGTCCCAGACCGAGACACCGCCCTGGTACCAGGCCTGCACCATGATGTCCTTGCCCTTGACCGGGATCAGCGAGCCGTTGTGGGCCACACAGTTCTCGGTGTCCGCCTGGTGGCGGGGGATCTTGTAGTAACTGCGGAAGACCAGCTTGCGCTTGTCGCCCTTGCCGACGATGTCGTAGATGCCGTCGGCGCCCTTGTCCGGCCCGATCGCCGCGTTGCAGGTGGCCGCGCCGCCGCCGCCGAGCTCGTCGGTGAACACGACCTTGTTCGCCTTCTGGTTGAAGGTCGCCGAGTGCCAGAACGCGAAGTTCACGTTGTCCTGGACCTGGTCGATGACCTTCGGGTGCTCCGGGTCCTTGATGGAGAACAGGATGCCGTCGCCCATGCAGGCGCCCGCCGCCAGGTCCTCGGAGGGCAGGACCGTGATGTCGTGGCAGCCGGTCGTCTTGGAGACCCCGGGGTTGGTGGGCGAGCCCGGGTTGCCGCCGCCGTCCGGGCCCTCGCCCGGGAACAGCACGGGGAAGTTCACGATCGCGGCCTTCTCCGGCGCCTTGCGCGGCACCTTGATGACCGAGATGCCGTCGTGCGGGGGCTGGCAGTCCGGGTAGGCGGCGTTCGGCGAGTACGAGGAGACGTAGATGTAGACATTCTTGCGCTCGGGCACCAGCGTGTGGGTGTGCGAGCCGCAGGCGGTCTCGACGGCGGCGACGTACTTCGGGTTCGCCTTGTCGCTGATGTCGAAGACCTTCATGCCCTCCCAGGAGGACTTCTCGGTCACCGGCTGCGTGGTGCTGTTGCAACTGCTGTCGCTGCGTGAGGAGTCGGTGGACAGGAAGAGCAGGTCGCCCGAGACCGAGATGTCGTTCTGCGAGCCGGGGCACAGCACCTGCGCGATGGTTCTGGGCGACTTCGGGTTGCTGATGTCGAAGACGCGGAAGCCGTCGTAGTTGCCGGCGAAGGCGTACTTGCCCTGGAAGGCGAGGTCCGAGTTGGTGCCCGGCAGAGCGTCCTTGGGGATGTTCGTCAGATGCTCGATGTTGTCGGAGTGGACGATCTCGTCCTGCCCCGGTATCTCGCCGTCGGCGATCGCCGCGGCCGCCTCGGCCCGGGCGCCCTCGGACACCTTCTGCTGCACGGCGGGACCGTCCCCCGGGTCGGGGGTCGCGGCCGCCGGAACGGCCGTCAGGAGCGCGGCCAGCAGTCCGGTACACGCGGCGGCCACTCCCAGCCGTCTGCGTCGCGTGCGAAGGTCGTTCAACAGGGTCACTGTTTCCTCCCTTGTCGCCGTTCACGCGGAACGGTTCGCGGTGCTCCGAAGTATCGTCTTCATCATGCACATATCAAAGGTCGGCAACGCACTCGTCACGAATCTTTCGCTTCAGTAGCGCGATCCATGGTGCGAAGATCCAACGAGGACGGCGCCCCGTCCTCAACTCACCTGCCTCAGGAGGTCGTTGTGCTCGTCCGCCGCGTACCCCTCGTCCCGGCCGCCCTGCTGCTCGCCCTCGCCCTCGCCCTCGCGGGGTGCGACTCCGGGCCGGACACCAAGTCGGGCGCGGCGAGCGGCCCTTCGGTGATCGCACCGGGCAAGCCGGGTGAGACGAACCGGACCCTGTCCGCCCAGGACGCGGCCGAGCAGCGCGCCGACGACGACACGCCCAACTCCGCCGACGTGGCGTACGCGCGGATGATGATCCAGCACCACGCGCAGGCCCTGGAGATGACCGGACTCGCCCCGGCGCAGGCCGCGTCGAAGGCCGTGAAGGGACTCGCGTCGCGGATCGGCGCCGCCCAGGGGCCGGAGATCGAAGCCATGAAGGGCTGGCTCACCACCTACGGCGAGGACGAGACGGGCGGCGGGCACGAACACACGGCGATGCCCGGGATGGCCACCGAGGCCCAGCTGACCCAGCTGCGCGCGGCCCGCGGCAAGGCGTTCGACGCGCTGTTCCTCTCCCTGATGATCACCCACCACGGGGGCGCCCTCACCATGGCCGCGGACGTCAAGGCGCAGGGCAACAACGTGCGCATCGAGGAGATGGCGGACGATGTGATCGCCCAGCAGACGAGCGAGATCACCCGGATGCGCGCGCTGCAGTGACATCCCGGGCCACGCGCCCCGCCAACGGGCCCCGGCCGCGGGGCCGGTCGGCGGACCTCACCGACGACCGCCGTCAGCGCCGGGCGTGCCGAGGAGACAGATAACCCGCGTCACGGGCCTGGGCGATCAGCCTCAGCGATCTGCGGCGGCTGTGGCCCGTCGCGCACATGATCGCGAGGACGGGGTCCGCCCCCTCCTCCTGGGCCGCGCGGTACTCCTGCGCGACCAGCCAGCGCCCTTCGACGCCGCGCGGCCAGGCGGGGCGGGCCCTCCGGGGGCCGAACGCCGCGTCGGCGTCCCCCGCGACGGCCGGCTCCGGAACACTCCCGGCGCCGGAGCCCGCGTCCGGGTCGGGCCTGCCGCCCGGCTCCTCCACGCCGCCCGGCCCCTCCGTCCCCTCCATGCCGTCCGCGTCGGACGTCTCGAGGGCGCCGCCCTCCTCGCACCTCTCGAACAGCGGTCCCTCGATCCAGTCCGCGAGCACCGTCAGGTCCACGAGCGACAGGGGCGGCTGGGCGCGGACGTCCTCGACCGAGACCCGCCCCTCGCAGACGACGGCCAGCAGCTCCACCCGCGCACCGTCGACGAACCCCAGCCGCACATGGAACCAGGAAGTGGCGCCCCCGACTTCCCGGACCTCCCACGCGGGCCACACGGAGACCGTGCCGTCCTCGGCGGAACGATCAGAAAGATTAAGAAAGGATGCTTCTAGCACACACGCAAAGTAACCGCATGATCACTTTCCATACGAACGGACACGCGCCGTCGGGGGCGCACAGCACCCTGTCAGCGGAGCCGCCCTGATGCGATGCTGGAGACATCAGCGATCTACTCCGTCCCCCTGGGTAAGGAGTTCCGCGTGCTGCGTGTCGCCGTCGTCGGCTCGGGGCCGAGTGGGGTCTACACCGCCCAGAGCCTGGTCCAGCAGGACCCCGAGGTGCTCGTCGACGTCCTGGACCGGCTGCCGTGCCCGTACGGGCTGGTGCGGTACGGCGTCGCCCCGGACCACGAGAAGATCAAGTCGCTCCAGAACACTCTGCGCGCGGTGCTGGAGCACGAGCGGGTGCGCTTTCTCGGCGGGATCGCGGTGGGCACGGGCGGGGTGCCGACGGCGACGCTGCGCGAGCTGTACCACGCGGTCGTGTACTGCGTGGGCGCCGCGACCGACCGGCATCTCGGCGTCCCCGGGGAGGAGCTGCCGGGCAGCTGGTCGGCGACACAGTTCGTGTCCTGGTACAGCGCGCATCCGGACACCGTCGCCGACGGGTTCCTGCGCGACGTCCGCTCGGCCGTGGTGGTGGGCGTGGGGAACGTGGCGGTGGACGTCACCCGGATCCTGGCCCGGCGGGCGGCCGAGCTCAGCCCGACCGACATGCCCCAGGCGGCGCTGACCGCGCTGGCGGCGAGCGAGGTCGGCGAGATCCACATGGTGGGCCGGCGCGGCCCGTCCCAGGCCCGCTTCACCACCAAGGAGCTGCGCGAGCTGGCCGGCCTGCCGGACACCGAGGTGGTCGTGGACGAGGCCGAGCTGGCACTGGACCCGGCGTACGGCGACCCCTGCGCGCTGCCGCCGGCGCAGCGGCGCAACGTGGAGGTGCTGCGCGGCTGGGCGACCGGCGCGCCGGCCCACGGCGCCCGGCGCCGGATCCGGCTGCGGTTCTTCCTGCGGCCCGTCGAACTCCTCGCCCGCGGGGACCGGTTGGCCGCGGTGCGGTTCGAGCGGACCGCACCGGACGCGCACGGCGGGGTGACGGGCACCGGACGGTTCGAGGAGATCGAGGCGCAGCTGGTGCTGCGGTCGGTGGGCTATCGCGGGGTGCCACTGGAGGGGCTGCCGTTCGATCCGGAGCGGGGCACGGTGCCGCACCTCGCCGGGCGGGTCCTGCGCGAGGGCGCGGTGGCGCCGGGCGAGTACGTGGCGGGCTGGATCAAGCGTGGCCCCACCGGGGTCATCGGCACCAACCGCCCGTGCGCGAAGGAGACGGCGACCTCCCTGCTGGCGGACGGCCCCGTCCTCGTACGGCGGGAGCTGCCGGGTGACCCGCTCGAGCTGCTGCGGGCCGCCGGGGCCGAACCCGTCGAGTGGGCGGGGTGGCTGGCGATCGAGCGGGCCGAGGCGGCGCTGGGCGCCTCGCTCGGGCGGGGTGTGGTGAAGCTGCCGGACTGGGCGGCGCTGCGGGCGGCGGCGGACCCCGCCGCGATCGCTGTACAGGACACACAGCAGCAACATCGGTGAAATCAACAAACTGTTTAAGTCCCGTACGTTCTCGTGCTGTTCGCCTCTCCACCCGTCCGGTCCCTCGAGCCCCCCGACTCGTTCGGCCCGTTCAGCCTGTCCGGATGCCCCCGCCGCCCTGGAGTGCCCATGACCACGACCGCGCCCGTTCATCCCGTCGACGAGGTGCCACCCGCACGGCAGTTGGCCGCCTTCGGCCTCCAGCACGTGCTCGCGATGTACGCGGGCGCGGTGGCCGTGCCCCTCATCGTCGGCGGCGCGATGAAACTGTCTCCCGCCGACCTGGCGTATCTGATCACCGCCGACCTGCTGGTGTGCGGGGTCGCCACGCTGATCCAGTGTGTCGGCTTCTGGCGGTTCGGCGTACGGCTGCCGATCATGCAGGGCTGTACGTTCGCGGCGGTGTCCCCCATGGTGCTGATCGGGACGACGGGCGGCGGACTGCCCGCGATCTACGGATCGGTGATCGTGGCGGGGCTCGCGATCATGCTGCTGGCACCCCTGTTCGGCAGGCTGCTCCGCTTCTTCCCGCCGCTGGTCACCGGCACCGTCATCCTGATCATCGGCATCTCGCTGCTGCCGGTCGCCGGCAACTGGGTTGCGGGCGGCGCCGGTTCGGCGGACTTCGGGGAGCCGAAGAACATCGGCCTCGCCGCCTTCGTCCTGGCCGTGGTACTCGCCGTGCAGCGGTTCGCGCCGCCCTTCCTGAGCCGGATCGCGGTGCTGATCGGCATCGTGGTGGGGCTCGCGGTCTCGGTGCCCTTCGGCTTCACCGACTTCGACGGCGTCGGGGACGCCGACTGGATCGGGATCAGTACGCCGTTCCACTTCGGCGCGCCCGCCTTCGAGGCGTCGGCGATCATCTCGATGCTCGTGGTCGCGCTGGTCACGATGACCGAGACGACCGGTGACCTCATCGCGGTCGGCGAGATGACCGGCCGCAGGGTCGAGCCGCGCAGCCTCTCCGACGGTCTGCGCGCCGACGGTCTGTCGACCGTCCTCGGCGGCGTCTTCAACACCTTCCCCTACACCGCGTACGCGCAGAACGTCGGCCTGGTCGGCATGACCCGGGTGCGCAGCCGCTGGGTCGTCGCCACCGCCGGCGGCATCCTCGTGCTGCTGGGCCTGCTGCCCAAGCTGGGCGCGGTGGTGGCCGCCGTCCCGGCGCCGGTCCTCGGCGGGGCGGGCCTGGTGATGTTCGGGACGGTCGCCGCGAGCGGTCTGCGGACGCTGGCCGAGGTCGACTTCAAGGGGAACCACAATCTGACGGTGGTGGCCGTCTCGGTCGCGATGGGCGTGTTGCCGGTCGGCGTGCCGACGATCTACGAGCAGTTCCCCGACTGGTTCCGGACCGTGATGAACAGCGGCATCAGCGCGGGCTGTCTGACGGCGATCGTCCTGAACCTGCTCTTCAACCACCTGCCCTCGAAGGCTTCGCCGGAGACGGTCGCCCTGCCGACCGGCGGCGGCGAGGAGCCCGTCGGGGACGTGACGGAGAACTCCCGGAAGGAGATCGTCTAGCCGTCCCGCGGGCGGCCGGGTCCGTCGGCCGCCCACCGGGCGTCAACCCGTGCCGCAGGCGGCCCCGTTGCGCGTGAGGGCGGCGGGCGCCGCCCTGTCGCCGGTGCGGGTCGCCCGGTAGCCGATGGTGACGCTCGCGCCGGGGGCGAGCGTGCGGTGGTCAGGGGCGTCGGTCGCCGTCACGGCTCCGGTAGGCGGCGGGCAGCCGGCGCCCCAGCCATCGGTGACGGTCCGGCCGGCGGGCGGGGTGAGGCCGAGCCGCCGGCCGTCGACCGTGGTGGCGCCGGTGTCGGTCAGGGTCACGGAGGCGGTCAGCCCGGTGTTCCAGGCGCTGGTCGTCGCGGTCACCCGGCAACCGCCGGGCAGGGACCGGGGGGCCGTCCGCGTCCAGTCCGAAGAAGGCGATCACCCGGACCGCCGTGCCCCCGGCGGACAGGTTGTGGCCGACGCCCTGGAGGCCGACGGCCTCCACGGGGACCTGGTCATCCGTGGAGGCCGTCACGGGTACGGGTCCGGCCCGGGACCGGCGCGGCGGTGGCGGCCGGGGTCCGGCCCACTCCCCGCACGTCGGGTACATGGGTGCGCGAGAGGACGGAAGCGGCGCGGCGGGTGACTTCGGTCTGCGGTGGCAGACCGGACACGGGCGCCTCGCCGAATCTCGCGAGGGGCGTCCGCACCGCATGGTGACATGCGCGCCCTCGTCATGGAAGCGCTCCCCCGGCAAGCCCTTACCCCTTGGCCGAGCCTGGCCGGGTGGCCGGATGTGTTCTGCGCAAAGCGTTGACTAGAAAGCGCTTACCCCCTACGTTCCGTTCAGCAGCGTGACCGAGCCGCTCACGCCGGGCCCCGAAGGGCCGCACGAGCCACATATGTCGTTCAAGGTCGCGTACGACATTCACATACCTGACCAACCCCCCTCCCCCGAAGGGACGCACCCGCATGCACAGAGGGCCGCCGCCCGCACGGACGCAACGCTCCCCCTCGCCACGGGCGGCCGTACCGCCGAGACCCCTCGGGCCACTCGGGCCGCCCGGAGCACCCCCCACCATCCCCCACCTGGAAGAAGGCATCGGGACATGACTTCACCAGCACTGCCGCGCCGACGGCGCACCCTCACCGGCGCTCTCGCCGCCCTGGCTCTCTCGGTTGGCATGATCATGACGACCGGGGCGCTCGCACCCGCGCACGCCGCCACCTGGCCCAGCGCGACCGGCAGCCAGGCGGTCTCGTCCACCATCTCCGTGTCCGGCACCAAGGACTACGGGATGATCCGCCTCTACGGCACCGGCGACCTTGGCAGCGGCAGCCAGGACGAGGACCAGGGTCCGATCCTGGAACTGGCCGCGGGCGCGGTGGTCAAGAACGTCATCATCGGCGCCCCCGCGGCCGACGGCATCCACTGCAAGGGCGCCTGCACCCTCCAGAACGTCTGGTGGGAGGACGTCGGCGAGGACGCGGCGACCTTCCGCGGCTCCTCGTCGTCCAACGTGTACACCGTCTCGGGCGGCGGCGCGCGGTCGGCCAGCGACAAGGTGTTCCAGTTCAACGGCGCCGGAACGCTGAACATCTCCAACTTCGCGGTGCAGACCTTCGGCACGTTCGTGCGCTCCTGCGGCAACTGTTCGACGCAGTACAAGCGGACGATCAACCTCAACACCGTCGAGGCGACCTACTCGGGCAGCAAGCTCGTCGGCATCAACACCAACTACGGCGACAGCGCGACCCTGAAGAACATCACGATCGTCGGCGACAGCAGCAAGAAGATCGTCCCGTGCCAGAAGTACATCGGCAACAACACCGGGGCCGAGCCGACCACCAACGGCAGCGGCGCGGACGGGACCTACTGCAAGTACGCCTCGTCCGACATCACCTACAAGTAGCGCCCCGCCCGCCGGAGTCCGCACGGTGGGAAGGCGGCCGTACGAAGCGTCCCCGCACGGCGCTTCGCACGGCCGCCGCGCCTACGCGCCCGCCCCCGACACCATGTCGACGAGCTCGCGCTGGTAGTGACCGTAGGCGCCGCGCAGGGCGGGCCCCGGCCAGTCGGCGGGGAGGAGGCCGGCCGGCAGCACCGGGTCGGCGAGGAGATGCCGGACGACGGCCGCGAGGGCCGTGAAGCGGTCGGCGGGCCGCCGGGTCGCCTCGACGTGGGCCAGCAGGGTCCGGGCGGTGCGCGCCCAGGTGTCGAGCGGCCACAGCCCGGCGGCCAGCTCGGGAGCGGGCGCGCCGGGGCGGGCGGTGAAGCGCTGGAGCACGTCGGCGAGATCCGCGGGCCAGGGGCGGCCCAGATTGTCGGGCCGCAGCCAGACCCCCTCGCGCAGTTCGGCGAGCCGCAGGGCGGTCAGCCGGCCGCGCAGTTCGGCACGCTCGGCGGGGCCGCGGCCGGTCGCGGTGACGACGGCCATCTCCCAGGCACCGTCCCACGCGCGGGTGTCCGGGTGCACGGCGTCGTCCTGGCGGCGCTGGCGCTCCAGCAGCCGGTCGCTGAGCCGGTAGACGCCGTCCGTCCGCCGCAGGTCGCCCGCCGCCACCATCCGGCTGAGCGCGGCCCGCACCGTGGATCCGCCGACGCCGAACGGCTCCACCCCGCGGACCAGGTCCTTCGCCGCCATCTCGGGCGGATGCGTGCCCAGCAGCAGGCTCAGGACCACCGACCGCGCGGACAGCGGGGGCAGATCGACCTCGCCGGGCTGCGCCGTCACGTTCATCCGCATGAGGCCGTACTGTACGTGCGCCGACGATGTTGCACTATTGCTACACCCGTAGGACAAGTGCAACATGGGCCGCATGGCCCAGATACTCACCCCGCCGCAGCCGCAGGCGCACCCCGCGCCGCCCGGCCCTCCGTACGTCACCCACGACGTCGCCAATCAGCCGCCGCCCCTGGCCCCGTACGACGCCTCCGACGACGTGGCCCTGCTGGAGGGGCTGCGGCGCGAGGGCGCCGGGTGGGCGGAGCCGGACGTCCGCCGGATCGGCCTGCTGGCGGGCGGCGTCGAGGCACAGGAGTGGGGCGAGCTGGCCAACCGGCACGAGCCCGTCCTGCGCACGCACGACCGCTACGGGCACCGCGTCGACGAGGTCGACTTCCACCCCGCCTGGCACGAGCTGCTGCGGGTCGCGGTCGCGGAGGGGCTGGCCGGCGCGCCCTGGGCGGACGACCGGCCGGGCGCCCATGTGGCACGCACGGCGGGCGGCCTCGCCTGGGGGCACACGGACGCCGGACACGGCTGCCCGACGTCGATGACCTATGCGGCCGTCCCCGCGCTGCGCCGCCAGCCGGACCTCGCCGCCGTCTACGAGCCGCTGCTGACCGGCCGGGTGTACGACCCGGGGCTGCGGGCGCCGGCCCAGAAGCGCGGGCTGCTGGCGGGCATGGGGATGACCGAGAAGCAGGGCGGCTCCGACGTCCGGACGAACACGACGACGGCCCGGCCCACGGCGGAGCCCGGTGTGTACACCCTGCGCGGACACAAGTGGTTCACGTCGGCGCCGATGTGCGACGTCTTCCTGGTGCTGGCGCAGGCGCCGGACGGGCTCTCGTGCTTCCTGGTGCCGCGGGTGCTGCCCGACGGCACCCGCAACACGTTCCGCGTCCAGCGGCTGAAGGACAAGCTGGGCAACCGCTCCAACGCCTCCTCCGAGCCCGAGTTCGACGGGACCGTGGCCTGGCTGGTCGGGCCCGAGGGACAGGGCGTGAAGACCATCATCGAGATGGTCAACTGCACACGCCTGGACTGCGTGATGATGTCGGCGACGCTGATGCGCAAGACGCTCGTCGAGGCGGGTCACCATGTGCGCCACCGCACCGCGTTCGGCGCGCGGCTGCTGGACCAGCCGCTGATGCGCAACGTGCTGGCCGACCTGGCCCTGGAGTCGGAGGCCGCCACCACGCTCACCCTGCGGCTCGCCGGGGCGGCCGACCGGTCGGTGCGCGCAGCCGGCGACCGGGGCCCCGAACGCGCCTTCCGGCGGATCGCCACCGCCGTCGGCAAGTACTGGGTGACCAAACGGGGTCCGGCGTTCACCGCGGAGGCCCTGGAGTGCCTCGGCGGCAACGGCTACGTGGAGGACTCCGGAATGCCCCGCCACTACCGCGAGGCGCCGCTGCTGTCCATCTGGGAGGGCTCGGGCAACGTCAACGCCCTCGACGTGCTGCGGGCGTTGACCCGCGAACCCGAGACGGCGGACGCCCTGTTCGGTGAACTCGCCCTGGCGCGGGGCGCGGACGCCCGTCTCGACGCCGCCGTCTCGCGGCTGCGGACCCGGCTGGGCGAGGCGACGCCGGCCGGAGCCCGCCGTCTGGTGGAGCAGATGGCCCTCACCCTCCAGGCCTCGCTCCTGGTCCGGCACGCCCCGCCCGCCGTCGCCGACGCGTTCTGCGCGACCCGGCTGGGCGGCGACTGGGGGTACGCCTTCGGCACGCTCCCGGACGGCGCCGATCTCGACGGGATCCTGGAACGGAGCCTTCCCGGCGCGAACTGACGCCCCCGGTCCCGCGTACGGACCCTCGCCGGGCCGCTCGACGGTCCGCCGCCCCCGCCGTCGGGGCGGCGGGCGGGGCGCGGACCGGGCGCGTCGGGACCGGGTCAGCCCGTCGGGCGGCCCCAGAGCGCGTCGAAGCGGGCCCAGTCGGTGTCCCACTGCTCCACGCGCCGGCGTTCCAGTCGGCCCCGCAGGACGCGGCCGCCCGCGAAGGGGAGCGCGGCCACGCCGACGCCCGCCAGACCGCCCACGAGGGAGGCGCGCAGTCTGGCCTGGGTCGCGGTGGCCGGTTTCGTCACCAGGCGGCCCTGCCGGTCCGTCCAGACCGTGACGGGGGTGCCCGCGGCGCTGCCGGGGGCGACCCGGACCTGGCCCTGGTGCGCGGAGCCGTCCGGTCCGGTCCAGCCGACCTTCGCCCACACCCGGTCACCGGCGGAGGAGCCGTTCACGGCGGCCTTGCCCGGGGCCTGTTCGGTCAACCGCCCCTGCAGGGGCCGCCACTCGACGCGTTCCCGCGCCAGACCGTGTTCGACGGACCCCGCGGTCGCCCACCCCGCCAGCAGCCCGGCGAGGACGGTCAGCGCCCACGCGCCGAGCACGACCCAGGCCTCCACCGTGTCGGCGCGGCGCTTGAGCGGGTTGCGCCGCCAGCGCCACAGCCACACCTTCGGACCACGGAACGCCATCGAAGGCTTCCTCCTCGTGAGCACATGAACATCCCGGCCGCCCTCCCATACGCGGCAGGCGGGCCCGATGCTCAGGCCGAATCCCTCGTCCCGACGGTCCCACGGCCCCGGCGTCCGCGCAGGCGTCCCCGCGAAAGTGGCCGATGTCATGCGGTCCAGACCCGCCGTCGCCGCCGTGACCTGCGGCGACGGCGTTTCCAGAGGTGACTGTCAGTGGTGGGGTGCAAACTGGCCGGTGTCCGGGACGAGGACGTCACGGACAGACACCGCGGAGGTGAGCGGCATGACCGAGACACTGCTCGCCGTGGGCACGCGCAAGGGCCTGTTCATCGGGCGCCGGCGCGGTGGCTCATGGGAGTTCGACGAGTCCCCCTACTTCAACGCACAGGCGATCTACTCGGTCGCCATCGACACCCGCGGCGACCGGCCGCGGCTGCTGGCCGGGGGCGACAGCGCGCACTGGGGCCCGTCGGTGTTCCACTCCGACGACCTGGGGCGGACCTGGACCGAACCGGCCGCGCCCGCCGTCAAGTTCCCGCAGGACACGGACGCCTCGCTGGAGCGGGTGTGGCAGCTGCACCCGGCGGCGGCCGAGCCGGACGTGGTGTACGCGGGCACGGAACCGGCCGCGCTGTACCGCTCGCGGGACCGTGGCGAGAGCTTCGAGCTGGTGCGCCCGCTGTGGGAGCACCCCACCCGCTCGAAGTGGGTGCCGGGCGGCGGCGGCGAGGGCCTGCACACCGTCCTCACCGACACCCGCGACCCGCGGTCGGTGACCGTTGCCGTGTCGACGGCCGGGGTGTTCCGCACGAGCGACGGCGGCGCGAGCTGGGCGCCGGCCAACTCCGGTGTCTCGGCGGTGTTCCTGCCGGATCCGAACCCGGAGTTCGGCCAGTGCGTGCACAAGGTCGCGAGGGACGCGGCGAACCCGGACCGCCTCTACCTCCAGAACCACTGGGGGGTCTACCGGAGCGACGACGGGGGCGGGCGGTGGACCGACATCGGCGCGGGCCTGCCCTCCACCTTCGGCTTCGCCGTCGCCGCGCACCCGACGCGCGGGGACACGGCGTACGTGTTCCCGATCAACGCCGACGCGGACCGGGTGCCCGCCGACCGCCGGTGCCGGGTCTTCCGCACCTCCGACGCGGGCCGGAGCTGGGAGCCGCTCACGGCCGGCCTGCCGCAGGAGGACCACTACGGCACGGTGCTGCGCGACGCGCTGTGCACGGACGACGGGGACCCGGCGGGCGTGTACTTCGGCAACCGCAACGGCGAGGTGTTCGCCTCGGCCGACGACGGCGACAGCTGGCGGCAGTTGGCCTCGCACCTGCCGGACGTCCTGTGCGTACGGGCCGCGGTGGTCGGATGAACCGACGCACGCGCGAGGCCCGGCCGTCCGGCCCCGGCCACCGGTTGATCAGCGCCGTGCGTACGGCAGTAGGGTGACGCCGTGGCACCACGACCCTTGCATGAAATCGTCGAACCGGGCTGGGCCGAGGCCCTTGCACCCGTGGCCGGGAAGATCGCCGAGATGGGCGACTTCCTGCGCGCGGAGATCGCCGCGGGACGCACCTACCTCCCTGCCGGACAGAACGTCCTGCGGGCCTTCCAGCAGCCCTTCGACGACGTCCGCGTCCTGATCGTCGGACAGGACCCGTATCCGACGCCCGGGCACGCGGTCGGTCTGTCGTTCTCGGTCGCTCCGGAGGTCCGCCCGCTGCCCGGCAGCCTGATCAACATATACCGGGAGCTGAACACCGACCTCGGCCTGCCGCAGCCGTCCAACGGCGATCTGACGCCGTGGACGCGCCAGGGGGTGCTGCTGCTCAACAGGGCGCTCACCACCGCCCCGCGCAAGCCGGCCGCCCACCGCGGGAAGGGCTGGGAGGAGGTCACCGAGCAGGCGATACGGGCGCTGGCGGCGCGCGGCAAGCCCCTGGTGTCGATCCTGTGGGGCCGCGACGCCCGCAATCTGCGTCCACTGCTCGGGGATCTGCCCTCGGTGGAGTCCGCGCACCCCTCCCCCATGTCGGCGGACCGCGGCTTCTTCGGCTCGCGGCCGTTCAGCAGGGCGAACGACCTGCTGGTCCGGCAGGGGGGTCAGCCGGTGGACTGGCGCCTGCCGTGACCGTCGGCGCCGGTCCGGGCGACGGGGCCGGGACCGGCTCCGCGGCCGGCTCCGGCGGCGGCGTCCTCGCCGTGGACTCGGGCGGTTCCGGTCTCCGGGCCGTCCTGGGCACCGCCGAGCGCGGTGCTCTCGGGCGACGCTCGTCGCCGGTGCCCGTGCGCACCGGTGCGCGGGGCATCGACCCGGACCATCTGATGGCTCAACTGACCCCGCTGGTCAGGGCGTTGTCGGTGGAGACCGGTGTCTGTCGGCCCGCGACGGCGGTCGTGGGCGCGGCGGGGCTCGGCACCCTGGGCGACGCCCTGCGCGCCGAGCTGCCGGGCGCCCTGGCGCGGGAGTTCGGCGTCCGCACGACCGCGCTCGCCGCCGACGCCGTCACCGCCTATGTCGGCGCCCTCGGACCGCGGCCGGGCGCCGTGGTGGCCGCGGGCACGGGCCTGATCGCGATCGGCACGGACCTGACGGCATGGCAGCGGGCGGACGGCTGGGGCCATCTGCTCGGCGACTGCGGCAGCGGCGCGTGGATCGGGCGGGCCGGTCTGGATGCCGCCCTGCGCGCGTACGACGGGCGTCCCGGCGGGTCGGCCGCGCTGCTGGCCCGGGCCGAGGAGCGGTTCGGGCCGATGCCCGGGCTGCCCGGTCAGCTGTACCCGCGTCCCGACCGCCCGGCCGTTCTCGCCTCCTTCGCGCCGGAGGTGGCCGCGTGCGCCCGGGAGGATCCGGTCGCCGCGGGCGTTCTGCGCGACGCGGCCCGGCACATGGCCGGGTCGGCGGCCGCCGTCTGCCCGGCCGGCGGAGCGCCCCGGATCGCGCTCACCGGGGGCCTGTTCGGCATGGGCGCCCCCCTCCTCGTCCCGCTGGAGGAGGAACTGGCGCGGCTGCTGCCGCACGCCGTGCGGGTGCCGGCCGAGGGCGATCCGCTGGACGGCGCCGTGCGCATCGCCGTCGGACTGGCGACGGGCGCGCTCACGCTGCCGAGCGACGGAATCCTGTTCTCGGTGGTGAACCCCGCCTGATGCATCATGCGTAGAGAAAGTACGTCATGACCCAAAGAGGGGGATTACCGCCTCCGCGGGCAAGTCGCCTGGAAAACACGCTGATCACTTCTGATCCGTACGTAACTCATCAGACAAAACCGGACGGATACCGCTCACGTGCACCCTCCCCGAACAGGGGAGCCCAGGAAGCCAGTAACATGCGTCGCCATGAGCTCCCCCACTGGGCCCGCGTCCGGCCTGCCAGTACGAATGCCGCGGCCTCGCCAGCCCGGGCGGCACCGCCGACCCGAGCCGCTGGCGGCTCCCGAGGGCGCGCCCGCGCTCGTCCTCGCGGTGCCTGGTCCGCCGAGCGCCGCCACGCGCGGCCTCGCCGAGGAGATCGTGAGCATCGCCCGCTCCGAGCTGCCCGGCCTCGACGCCCGCATCGGCTACCTGGACGGGGACGACAACGGTTTCCCCACCCTCCAGTCCGTTCTCGCGCACGCCGCCGACGAGCGCACCGCCCGCTTCGAGCAGGCCCGCGCCGCCGGACTGGACGTCAAGGAGCCCGACGGCCCGGTGGGCGTCGTCGTGCCGCTGCTGGCCGGTCCCGACAGCGCGCTGCTGCGCCAGGTCCGCCAGGCCGTCATGGAGAGCCGGATCGCGGCCGAGCTGACCGATGTGCTCGGCCCGCACCCGCTGCTCGCCGAGGCCCTGCACGTGCGGCTGTCCGAGGCGGGCCTGGCCCGCGCCGACCGCGCCCGGCTGTTCACCGTGGCGACGGCCGCGGACGGCATCATCCTCGCCTCCGTGGGCGGCGAGGAGGCCGTGCAGGCCGCCGGGATCACCGGCATGCTGCTCGCCGCGCGCCTCGCCGTGCCGGTGATGGCCGCGGCTCTCGACCAGGAGGGCTCCATCGCCTCCGTCGCCGAGCAGCTGCGCACCTCCGGCTCCCAGCAGCTGGCGCTGGCGCCCTACCTGATCGGCCCGGAGATCGACGCCACGCTGATCGAGGAGGCGGCCAGGGAGGCAGGTTGCGCCGCCGCCGAGGCGCTCGGCCCGTACCCGGCCATCGGCAAGCTCGCGCTGGCCAAGTACACGACCGCGCTCGGTATCGCCCCGCCGCAGCCCCAGGGCGCGCCGGTCCGCTGAGCCGCCGCAGGGACGTCGTACGGACGAAGGGCCCGCTCCGGGTGTGGAGCGGGCCCTTCGGCGTCGGCGGATGCAGGACGGCGCGCGGCCGGCCCGGGCGCCGGACAGCGGGGACGGTCAGCCGAGGACCACGCAGGAGGCGGCGGGGACCGCGATCGAACCGGCCCGCCGGGGCAGGCCGGTCGCCGGGTCGAGGGAGAACCAGGTGACGTCGCCCGAGCGCTCGTTCGCGACGTAGAGGAAGCCGCCGGATTCGGCGACGGCCCGCGGCCAGTGCCCGGCGCAGGGCACGGTCCCGACCAGCCGCAGCGACTCCCCCGCGCCCTCCACGGCGAACACCGAGAGCACGTCCTCGCCCCGGGTGGCGATCCACACGAACCGGCCGTCGGGCGAGACGGCGACGCCCGACGGGTAGGCGTCCCCGGCCGGAGCGCCGGGCAGGACGGCGACCTCGGCCAGCGGCTTCAGCGAGCCGTCCGAGGCGTCCCAGCGGCAGACGGTGACGGTCGGGGTGAGCTCGTTGACCACATAGGCGTACCCGCCCCCCGGGTGGAAGGCCAGGTGGCGCGGCCCGGATCCGGGGCGCAGCGCGTGCTCACGGTGCAGGACGGGGCTGCCCTCGCGCAGCGCGCACACCCGCACCGAATCCGTCCCGAGGTCCACGCTGACCGCCCAGCGCCCGGTCGGGTCGGGCTGGACCTGGTGGGCGTGGGGGCCTTGCTGGCGCCGCGTGTGCGGGCCCGAGCCGGTGTGCCGGAGGACGCCGGAGGCGACCCGGGCCAGGCTGCCGTCGGCGCGGACCGGGACGGCGGAGACGCTGCCGGAGCCGTAGTTGGCGGTGAGGACGTGTCCGTCGAACACGCTGAGGTGCGTGGGTCCGCTGCCGCCGACCGGCACGGGCGGCCCGGTCTGCTCCGGCGCGTCGCCCGTCACCCGGTACGCGGCCACCGCGCCGTCCGCCGTCTCGCTGACCGCGTACAGCGTGTCGCCGGAGGCCGACAGGGCCAGGTACGAGGGGTCGGGAACGCCGTTCACGCTGCTCAGGACGGTCAGCGCACCGCTGACCGGATCCACGGCGGCGGCCACGATCCCGGGCCCTCCGGCCGCCGTGAACGAGCCGATGAACGCCCGCCGTCGCCTTCCGCCGAGGTCTGCCACCGCTGTCCCCTCCCGGGTCGCCGCTGCCGCTGCTGACGCTGCTGCTCGGGTGACCGTAGCAGTCGATCACCAGCGGTCTAGACCAGGCGCGCTCGCTCGGCCGGGCGACGACGCCCGGGCGGCGGCCCGCCGCGGCCGCAGGCCGGGTCCGCTCAGGCGCCGACGGAGACGCGGGAGGCACCGCGCAGGGGCACGGCGAGTTCGAGGAGTGCCCGCTCCAGGGCGTGCAGGTGGGCGAGCACCGGCTCGGCCGCCGCGCCGGCCGGCACGACGTCGGTCTCGGCGGCGGGGCGGGGCCGTCCGTCGCCCGGTGCGGCGGTGAGCGCCTCGACGGCCGCCTCCACCCGCCAGCAGGCGGCGACGAGGCGTGCGTCGTGCGAGGCCTCGGGGTCCGCGGCGACCGAGGCCAGCCCGCGCACCTCGCGGGCGCAGTCGTCGAGCAGCTCCAGCACGTGCCGGGCCCGGCCCTTGCGCGCCCGCAGCGGGCTGAGCGGATGCACCAGCGGCGCCAGGGACAGCCGGACCCGGGCGAGGATCTGCTCCAGCTCGGCCACCCGCCGGGCCGGGTCCGCCGCCGCGGAACCGGCGAGCCGGGCGGCGGCCTCGGCGGTGCACAGGTGCACACAGCGCAGCGCGCGCTCGACCCAGGCCTCGGTGACGGCGTGCGTGGTCACCGGCAGCACCAGCAGCACCGCCAGCGCGGCCCCCAGCGCCCCGACGGCCGTCTCGGTCACCCGCAGGGCGAGGAGCGCCGGGTCGAGCAGGCCGAGCAGCCCGTACAGGGCGCTCGCCATGACGGTGACGGCGAGCATCATCCAGGTGTACGACACGGCGGCCGAGTAGAAGATCCCGAAGACGCCGACCGCCACGACGACGGCGGTCGCCACCGGCTCGCCGTGCAGGGGAAGGGCCACGACCAGGCCCAGCACGATCCCGAGGACGGTCCCGAGGAACCGCCGGAACCCCCGCACGAGGGTCTCGCCGCGCGAGGTCGTGTTCACGAACACCCACCAGGTGGCGCCCACGGCCCAGTACCACCGCTGGTCCGACAGGGCCTGCCCGGCGACGAGGGCGATCCCGGCGCCCACGGTCGCCTGCGTCGCCTGCCGCGTGGTGATCCGGGCCAGTCCCGTCCCGCCGGTCGGCGGGGCGACGGCCGTCGGCGCCGGCAGCCGGCGTTCGTAGGGCCAGATCCCGAACCGCACCGCGGACGACGCGCCGACCGACAGCAGGACGGCCGCGCACAGCTCGGGCAGCTGGCCGGGGACGGTGTGCAGGAACTGGGCGGCGAAGAAGGTCATGAACGCGAACACCCCGAGCGCGTGCCCGCGCGGTCCCCAGCGCCGCGCGTACACCCCGGCGCCGACCACGGCGAGGAAGGCCACGTCACGGGCGACGGGCACGTCGTGCAGCAGAGCGGCGAGAGCCAGCACCGGCAGCCCGACGGCCGGGAGCAGGGCGGTGGTCACGGCCTGTCCGCGCACCGTCGCGTCCGTCACCGTGAACAGCGCGAGCAGCGCGGCCAGGCCCCCGGTGATGGCCGCCACCAGCGAGTGCCCGGCCAGCCCGCACAGCGCGACGGCGAGCCCGATGCCGAGCACGGCCCGGGAGGCGAACCGCAGTCGCACCCGTCCCGGATCCGGTGCCATGAACGCCCTCTTCAGCAAGCTGCCCCGCCCTTTCCCCACCCTGACGCACCACCGCATGAGAAAGGCGCCGCGGGGATCCGCAGCGCCATCGACTCCGCCATTTCATCACCCGGAGGGCTGGTGGTTCAACAGGGCACGGTCCGACTGGGCCAATGGCCCATCCAGAACGGCCGCTCCTCGGCCACCAGCCTGCCAACGGCACACTCCCCCCGACGGCCTCAGCGGCGGCGCCCGCACCGCCGACGGCCCGGGCACCGGCCGTCGCACTGGGCCATTGGTACAGTCGGCGATGATCACGAACGCGCGAGGAGGGCCGCCGGATGGCCGTGGACGAGCTGGACACCCGCATCCTGCGCCTGCTGCTCGAACAGCCGCGGACGAGCGTGCGGGAGTACGCCCGCGTCCTCGGCGTCGCGCGCGGCACCCTGCAGGCCCGGCTCGACCGGCTGGAGCGGGACGGCGTGATCACCGGCACGGCGCCGTCGCTCTCGCCCGCCGCGCTGGGCCATCCGGTGCTCGCGTTCGTGCACATCGAGGTCACCCAGGGGCACCTCGACGACGTGGGCGACGCGCTGGCCGCCGTGCCGGAGATCGTCGAGGCGTTCTCCATCACCGGTGGAGGCGACCTCATCACCCGGGTCGTGGCGCGCGACAACGCCCACCTGGAGGACGTGATCCAGAAGCTGATCAGCCTGCCCGGTGTGGTCCGCACCCGTACCGAGGTCGCCCTGCGCGAGCGGGTGCCGCACCGGCTGCTGCCCCTGGTGGAGTCGATCGGGCGAGCGGCCTCGGGCTAGCGGCCGCTTCGCGCGTTGCCGTCCCGCCGGGACCGCCGACGCTCTCCCGCCACCGGGTCCGACCGCCCGGAGGCCGGAACGCGGCCGTCTCCGGCGACCTGCCGCCCTCCCTCGCCCCGGTGAGCGGGAAGCCGCCGCACCTCACCCTCGACGGCACCGGGGTTCGCCCCGTTCTTCGAGGCACGTGCCCTGACGAGAAAAGGCCGTCACGGCCGGCGGCGGGGCTTGCCGCCGCCGGTACCCCGCCGGCCGCCGCCCTTCGCGGCCCCGCCCTTCGCAGCCCCGCCCTTCGCGGCGCCTCCGCGGCCGCGGGAACCCCCGGCGCCGCCCTTGCCCGCACCGCCGCCCGCCTGCGGCTTCCGACGCTCGCGCTCGCCCTTGCGGTCCGCCGCCGGGGCCTGCTGGGCACGGCCGCGCGTGCTGTTGACGGTGCGGCCGCGGACGATGCCGATGAAGTCCTCGACCAGCTCGGTGGTCGCGTCCTCGGGCCAGGCGAGGGCGATGTCCGACCGGGGGGCGTCGACGATCGTCCGGTAGGTGAGGTCCTTGCGGTGGTGGAGACGGGCCAGGGACTGGGGCACGACCAGCACGCCGATGTTCGCCGCGACCAGCTCGATCGCGTCCTCGGTGGTCGCCGGACGCTCGAAGGCGGCCTCTCCGGGCGGCCGCTCCCAGCCGAGGACGTCGTCCAGCGGGTGCAGGACCACCTCGTCGGCGAGGTCGGCCACCGTGACCTCCTCGGCCGCGGTGATCACGTGGTCCCGGGGGACCACGACGACGGTGGTCTCCGTGTAGAGAGGGATCGCGCTGAACACCGTCCGGTCGACCGGAAGGCGCACGAAGGCGGCGTCCGCGGCGCCCTCGCGCAAGACGTCGGAGGCTTCCGCGGGGGTCACCTGGAGGAGGTCGAGGGGGGTGTCGGGCAGGCGCTCCGCCCAGATCCGCACCCACTTGGCGGGCGTCACTCCGGGGACGTACGCGAGCCGGAACGAGGAGGAGTCCGCCGAGTCGGTCATCCCGCCAGGTTACCGGCTGTGGTCGGAGGTCTTAGCCGCGGCCGATACCCTGGAGCGCATGAAGTCGCAGCAGAGCACCCAGACGATGAAGCCCGCCACGGCGGCGAAGAAGCTGGGTGTGCACCTCCCCGCCACGCCCGCCGAGTTCCAGGAGGGCGTCGTCTCGCGCACCGAGCTGAACGAGCTCCAGGCGAACCCGCCCGCGTGGCTGGTCACGCTGCGCGAGACCGGCCCGCACCCCCGCCCGGTGGTCGCGGCCAAGCTGGGCGTCTCCATCGCGGGCCTGGCCCGCGCGGGAGTGACGGAGGCGCTCACCACCGAGCAGATCGAGGCCCTCAAGGACGCCAGGCCCGAGTGGCTGGATAAGGAGCGCGCCACGCAGGCCGAGGTGCGCAAGGAGACCGTCCGCATCAAGAAGCGCAACGCCGAGCGCGCCGGGTCCTGATCCCGCTCAGCGGCGCGGCACGAGGACGGCGAGGGCGTTCGCGCCGACGACGGCGACGATCGCCGACCAGTCCACGAGGCCGAGCCGCTGCCCCAGGCCCGGTGTCGTCTACCGCCCGGTGCGGGACGCCGAGCCCGTCGCCGTCCGGCTGGTGTGGTGGCGCGACGACCCGCACCCCGTGACGCAGGCCGTGGTCGAACTGCTCACCACGCTGTACCGCGCGCCCTGAATCCCCGGAGTCGCCCGCGGACCGTCGCTTTGACTACGATCTGGGCAGGTTCACCGACGTGGGTGTTTCGAGGTTGCTGGGGGTTGGGATGGTTGCTGGTCGTGTGGTGCGTTTCGACAGTCAGCGAGGTTACGGCTTCATCGCCCCCGACGACGGCGGTGAGGATGTCTTCCTGCACGTCAACGACATGCTGATGCCCGAGTCGCAGGTGCGCCGGGGCATCGTGGTGGAGTTCGAGATCGAGGACGGCGAACGCGGTCCGAAGGCGTCCGACGTACGGCTCGCGCGGGGTGCGGACGGCAAGCCCCTGGCCGCCGACGACGACGTCCTGTGCGATGTGCTGAGCACCGAGGAGTTCACCCGGGACGTCACCGAGGCGCTGCTGACGGCGGCGCCCTCGCTCACCGGTGAGCAGATCGTCCAGGTGCGGGCCGGCCTGGCGCAGTTCGCGAAGAACCACGGCTGGGTCGAAGGCTGAGACCTGCGGCCGCCCGGGGCCGCGCGATGCCCAGGGGGGAGCCCGCCGCAGGACGCTGACCTGCGGTCTCGCCCTGCCGGACGACGGAGTGCCGCCCACCCCGCCGCCTTCCGGATCCCGTTGTCAGTGGCCTGATCTACAGTTCCCGTCACTTGATCACTGCGGGTGCGGGAGGCACACATGGGGTGGGTGTCGGCCGGCGACTACGAAGTCGCCCTCGATGACGGCAAGGTGGTGTGCCGCAACGCGGCGGGGCGGCGGTTGAAGTCCGTGCCGCCCAAGATCGCCGACGAGCCGGCGGTGGTGGGCCTGCGCCAGCTCACCGAGTGGCTGGAGCGCCACGAACGCCGGTGCCTGGCCGACGTGGAGCGGTGGATGGTGCGCTCGCTGCCGGTGCCGTTCGCCGTCGTCGCCCAGGTCTGGCCCGACCCCGCCTGGCAGGCCGCGCTGCGCGACCTCGTCGTCACCGGGCCCGACGGCGAGGTGGCCGGTTTCCTGCGGGACGCCGGCCCCGAGCGCGGACTCGGCCTCGTCGACCTCGACGGCGACACCGTGCGCATCACGCCCGACCTGGTCCGCCTCCCGCACCCCGTGCTCCTCGACGACCTGGAGGAGCTGCGGGAGTTCGCCGTCGAGCTCGGCGTCGAGCAGCGCGCCCAGCAGTTGTTCCGCGAGGTGTGGCGGCGGCCGGCGGCCCTCGACGCGGAGGGCACCGCGGTCGAGGAGTACGCGGGCGGCTCGTTCAAGGAACAGCGGTTCCTGCACGGCCGGGTCACCCAGCTCGGCTACCGGGTGCGCGGCGGTCACGCCGTCACCTCCGTCCTCGAGGAGAACCGCACCGTCGAGGCCCGCGTGTGGGTCGGCGACTACGAGGGTTACGAGGAGGCGGAGACCGGGCCCCTGGTGTTCACCGACTCCGCCGGCCGGGTGCTGAAGCTCGGTCAGATCGGGCCGGTGGCCTGGTCCGAGGGCATGCGCATGGCGGCCGCGCTGTACGCCGGGCGGGACATCGAGGACGAGGAGCGGGCGGCATGACGACCTACGACGAGACCACCGCCGGCGCGCTGCTCGACGCGGGCGCCGTGCTGCCGCCGGGGAGCACCTCCCGCGAGGACGCCGACACGCTCACCGTCCGCCGGTACACCCACCCGGCGCTGGACGACCGGCAGATCGTACGGCTCGTGCCGGGCACCCTGGGCGAGGCCGAGGACCTGGCGCTGGACTTCCTCGGGCTGGCCCGGGACCCGGAGACCCCGGAGGTCGGCCAGGTGCGCCGGGAGACTCTCGGCTTCCCGGCCTGGGCGCTGGTCCACGACCCGGCCAACGGCCACCACGCGCTGGCGCTGGTCAAGGACGTGGAGCGGCTCGCGCGGCAGGCCAAGTCCCGTCCCGGCAACGCCAAGGACGGCTTCGAGGCGCTCGGCACCCGGCTCGGCCGGGCCGTACCGCACTTCCTGCCCACGTTCTACGAGCAGGCCGCCCGCGTCTTCCTCCAGCACGAGAACACCACCTACGCCTCCGCCTTCTTCGGCAAGGCCCGCGAAGCCGAGCGGGTGCACGCGCTGAAGGTGGACGAGGAGCGGCAGCGGGCCGTCTTCCTGGAGTTCGCGTTCGCCGGGGCGCTCACCGTCAAGGCCCTCAAGGAGCACGTCAAGGCCCTCGCGGCACGGCTCGACGCCGCCGAGGCCTGGTCGCAGTTCCGGCAGTTGACCGTGGAGCGCTGCGCGGCCGGGATGCCGCCGTACGCGTCCCTGCCGCAGGACGCGCGCGGGCTGATCAAGGCCGCCGGTCTGGACCGGGTCACCGAGGAGTGCGGCCTGGTCGCCGACCTGCTCGCCTCCCCCGCCGCGGTGCGGGCTCCCGCGTCCTTCTGGAACGCCTACCGGGCGATCCTCGCCGTCCTCGCCGAGCGGCGGCCGGAGGTGCGCGAGCGGCTGCTCGAGATCATGCCCTCCGGCCTGGGGCGTTCCGTCGAGGACGACGAGTTCTGGCTGGCGCTGCTCGCGGAGTGCGGGGCGGATCTGCTCCTCACCGGTGAGACGGCGTCCGACGTGGACCCGGCGGACTGGCTCGGCCGGTGGGCCCTGCACCGCAAGCACGGCGGCAATGTCAGCGGCCGCTCCCCGGCCACCCTCGCCCTGGTGGAGCGGATGGGACCGCGGCTGCGTGACCTGGGCCGTCCCGTCGACCTCTGCACGGGCCGCTGGCACGCCGGCGCCGATCTCGACCTGCTCGACCTGTGCGCGGCCCAGGGCGTGCCCCTGACGCTGCCCGGTCCCGACCAGGTCGTGTACCTCGCCGTGGACCGCTGGCTGCGCGAGTCCCTGCCCGGCCGGCGCGACCTCACCGCGACCGCGGCGGACCCCGGGCTGCGCCGCCTGCTGTACACCGACATCAGCACCCTCGGCGGCCAGCGGCCCGGAGCGGAGGTACTGGAGAAGCTGGCCGCCCACCCCGTGCTCAGCGAGGTGCTGCGCGCGTGGCTGGACGACGCGGCCGGAGAGCTCGCCGCGGCCGCCGGGCTGCCCGCCGCGCGGGCGGCGCTGGAGCGGCTTCGCCCCTTCCGCACGATCGCCGCCCGGGTCAGCCCCGCGGCCGTCGCCGTGGTCTCCGCGCACGCCGTCGCGCCGCTGCTCGGGCACACGCTGCGGGCCGGCCTGCTGGACGAACTGGGCTGGCCCGCGCTGGACGAAGCGCTGCGCCGGCTCGACGCCGAGACCAAGCGCGACCGCGACGACACCCTGGGCGTCACCGAGGCATGGCCCGCGCTGATCCTCGCCCGCGCGCACAAGGTGATCGTCGTCGGCCCCGAGGAGATCCTGCTCGAGCACGACCTGCGGCTGCCCGTGACACTGGACCGCTGGCAGCGCCCGAGCTACCGCTACACGGACGGCGAACTGCTCGTCATGTGGCGGCAGGACGGCAAGCAGGTCGGCTACTGGTCGGCCCGCCCGGCCGACGTCTTCCCGCTCGGCGGCGAGCAGCTCCCGCACTGGTACGGCGGCAACGACGCGGGCGACCCGTCGATCCCCCTCCCCGGCGGCGGCCGCGCCACCGGCGGGCGCACCCTGCACGCCGGTGACACCGTCGTGCCGCCGAGCCGCCGCATCCTCGGCGACGGCACCTCGTACTGGCGCCAGGGCAGGCAGGGCCGGCAGCAGGTGTGGCTCGAGTACGACCCGGCCACCGGTACCCACGGCCGTGCCTCGCTGCCCGCGTTCCTGTCGTCCGGCATCCGGGAGGACGCGTCCCTGCTGCAGCAGCACTGCGCGGTGCTGCCGCTCCAGCCCGGCCTGGAGCTGAGCCCGTTCGGCACGGACGGCACCGTGCTCGGCCGCTGGGTGCGCACCGAGGGCGAGGGCGACGAGAGGCGCTCCGTCGCCGGCACCCCGGACGGACGCACCGTCACCCTGCCGTGGTCCGGCGGGCGGGCGCCCGGGGTGCTGCTCGGCGCGCTGCGGCTGCCGGGCGGGGCCGAGCCGGTGGCTGTCGCCCTGCACCGGCAGATCGCCCTCTACGCGGGGGACGACCCGTCCGCCGCCGGGGAGCTGGGCCGGGTCACGCCGATGGAACGCGGCGGCGAGTTCGCCGCCGGCACCCGGTTCGTCCCGCCGGTCGACTTCTGGCACGCCCTTCGCCCGCGCGACGAGCGCGCGTCGGCGGTGCTGCGCGCCCTGACCGACGAGCAGGCGGCCGCGATGCTGCGGGCGGCCGAGGAGGCGCTGGCGCGACGGCAGGCGCAGCTGGCGGCGGCCAAGGTGGTGGACGGGACCGCGGAGAGCGCCGCCGTCGTGCCGCCCGCGGACGAGGTCGTCCAGGGGGTCGTGTCCCGCTGCCTGCCCTCGCTCGGTGACACGGGCCTCGTCCGGGGTGTCGCCTCGGTGGTGCGCGCGATGCTGCGGCTGGCGGAGTCGACCGCCGCGTTCGTGGCGCCCCCGGTCGAGCGGCCGAAGGCGGAACGCCGCAGGACCGACGGCATGTTCGCCGACCTCGCGCCGGAGCACGGCGACGACGCGACGCTGCGCGAGGCCACCACCGGGCTCACCGAGGTGCACGGGTGGTGGGGCAGCGAGGCCCGCTGGAGCACGCTGCGGCAGGTCCGCGCCGTGAACCACGTGCTGTCGGGGAAGCCGGCCGACGGCAGGCCCCTGGCCGAGTCCGCCCGGTCCGCCGGCGCAGCCGAGGGGTGGCGCAGCGACGAGTTCACCGTGCCGGGCATCGGGCTGGTGTGGACGCCGGTGCTCGACACGCTGCGTCCGCTCGCCTACCGCGCCGCCTCCGCCACGGTGACCGAGGAGCGCCGCGAGGCGCTGCTGCTGCTGTGCGAGGCGATCGCGGACGGTCCGCTGGCCGCTCCGGGTGCGGCCCTGCGCGAGGTCGTGCTGAGCGAGCCGCACGACAAGCAGGAGCGCGTCGGCCAGGTGCTGCGCCGGGACGGCCGTACCGTCGTCGTCCTCGGCTGCCAGAACCTGGACCGGCAGGCGGGGCGGGTGCACTGGCTCGCCCTGGACCACGATCCGGCCGGTGCCTTCGGCGCCGTCGCCCACTTCACGCTGGAGCGGGAGACCCCCCACCCGGCGGTGTTCCCCGCCGACGCGCTCGGCGCCGTCACCGCACTGGTCCGGGACAAGGGCCCGGCGCCCTGGCAGCCGGAGGCGCCCGCGGCCCTGGCCGCCGCGACCGACGGCGGGCTGGGTCCCCTGCAGGCCGCCCTGCTGCTGGCCGGGAAGCCGAAGCAGCTGACCGCCGAGGTGATCGCCGCGACCGGGCTGAAGCCGCGGCAGAAGGAGCTGGCCGACGCCCTGTTGTCCTCGGTCGGGAGCGGCGACCGGGCGGCCCTCGTCGGCGCCCTGCTGCCGGGGAACCCCGGTGACCTGTGGACGGCCGGGCCGGACACCGAGGCGGCGGGCCGGGTGTGGGCGGAGCGGCTCGGCAAGGTCGTCCGGCTGCCCGAGGACCTGGCCGGGGAGCTGTCCCTCGGCGGCCTGTCCACGAGCTCCGCGGAGGACGTCCTCAACCCCGGGCTGACGCCGTGGATCAGCCGCACCACCGTCCAACGGCCCGACAAGGACGGCAACCTGGTCGCGGAGGACCCGGCGGCGCTGCCCGGCCGCAACCACCTGACGGGCGCCGTGACCGCGCTGGCCGGACTCGCCTACTCGCTGCCGTACGGGCACCCGCTGCGGGCCGTCCTGCCGGAGAGCCTGGCCGCGCTGCGCCGCCGGTTCGCCGACACAGGGCTGCTGCTCGACCTGGACGTCGCGTGGACGGAGAAGGGCTCCTCGTCCGCCGTCGAACTGCGCAAGGCCTACGGGATGCCCGCCACCGGGGGCGCCGACGCCCAGGGGCTGACCCCGGTGGGCGAGGCGCTGGTGCTGCGCCCCTGGTACGGCGACCAGGAGACCGTCCTGGTCCGGCCCGGCGCGCTCGGCGCTCCCGACGACCCGGTGTTCGGGCTCGTGGAGGGACTGCTCGGGCAGGGCCGGGGCGAGGGCATGCGCGCCCTGCGCACCCTTCTCGACGACGACCTGGCCCGCGCGGTCGCCGCCGGGGTCGATCCCGAGGGACCCTCCGGGCACGCCCAGGACCCGGCCTTCAGTGTGCCCGGCCTGGTCGCCGAGGTCGCCGCGCAGCACGGTCTCGGCGAGGACGCGGCGGCGCTCTACCTCCAGCTGCTGGCCCTCCCGGACCCCACGGACCGCAACTGCGCCCGCTGGACCGGCTGGAAGCCCGCCCGGGCGAAGAAGGCGCGCGCCGAACTCGCGGCGAGCGGACTGGTCGTCGAGGCCAAGCGGGCGCGCGCCGGACGCACCCTGTTCCTGCCGTGCGGCTGGCTGGACCTGTCGTCGCCCGCGCTGCCGCTGGAGATCTGGAAGGAGGGCCTCTATCCGGTCCGCGCCTACGCGCGCGTGGTGCCGCTGATGCCCGTGCCCGCCCTGTTCACGCGCGCGTGGGAGCGGGTCCGCTCCGGCGACGCCCCGGCCTACGAGCAGCTCACCACCCGGGCCACCCGCAAGGGCCGCCGCCGATGACCACCCTCCCGCCCCACCTGGAAGAACCCGCGCCGATGACCACGACCGCCCTGCCCACCGACTCCGCTCTCGCCGTCCCCGCCCCCGTACGCCAGGTGGTCCCGCCCGAGGAGCGGTACGCGGCGGAGCTGGCCTTCCTGGCCGCGTACGACGACGGGCCGCGCCCGCCCGCCTGGCACCTCACCCCGCGTGCCGTCGTCACGTTCGTCATGGGCAGCGACGGGCGCGCCCTGAAGCTGCCCGAGGACGCGGAGGCGCCGGACGGGGTGCCGCGACGGCTGGTCGTGGAGGGCAAGTTCGTCGGCGACCGCGCGTTGGTGGAGCGGTGTGTGGTCACGCTCGCCGGCGAGCGCGGGCTGCTGCTCGTCGGCGAGCCCGGCACCGCCAAGTCGATGCTGTCCGAGCTGCTGTCCACCGCCGTGTGCGGCACCAGCGGGCTGGTCGTGCAGGGCACCGCGGGCACGACGGAGGACCAGCTCAAGTACGGCTGGAACTACGCCCTGTTGCTGGCGCAGGGCCCGAGCCGGCAGGCCCTGGTGCCCTCGCCGGTGCTCACCGCCATGTCCCGGGGCGCGATCGCCCGGGTCGAGGAGGTCACGCGCTGTCTGCCCGAGGTGCAGGACGCGCTGGTCTCGCTGCTGTCGGAGCGGCGCATCGCCGTGCCCGAACTGGCGGGCTCCCAGGACGCGTTGGCGCATGCCGCGCCCGGCTTCAACCTCATCGCGACGGCCAACCTGCGGGACAAGGGCGTCTCGGAGATGTCCGCGGCCCTCAAGCGCCGTTTCAACTTCGAGACGGTAGGGCCGATTCCGGACCTCGACGCGGAGACCGCCCTGGTGCGCAGCCAGGCCCGGGCCTCGGTGGAGCGGGCGGGCGCGCCCTTCCAGGTCGACGACGCCGTGCTGGAGGCCCTGGTCACCGCCTTCCGCGATCTGCGGGAGGGCCGCTCGGCGGAGGGATGGGAGGTGGAGCGGCCGTCCACGGTGATGAGCACCGCGGAGGCCGTGTCCGTCGCGGGTGCGCTGGCGCTCGCCGCGGCGTACTTCCCGGGCGACCGTGACGTGCTCGGGCTGCTGCCGGGCCATCTGCTGGGTGTGGTCCGCAAGGACGACCCGGCCGACGCCGCCCGGCTGCGCGGGTACTGGGACGGACCCGTCCGCCGCCGTGCCGAACAGGGCTCCGCCACCTGGCGGACCCTGTGGGACCTGCGCACGGTCCTGGAGGGCTGACGGCCGTGTCCCCGCACCCCACCACCGCGTCGGCCGCGGCCGCCTCTCCGGACGCCACGGGCTCTCCGGACGCCCAGGGTCGGCCGAGTGCCCAGGGTTCGCCGGGCTCCCCGGTCTCCCCGGACGAGGCGCTCGCCGCGCTCACCGACCCGGCCGCGCCCTACCTCATCGGGGTACGGCACCACGCGCCCTCGCTGGCCGCCGCCGTGCCCGCCCTGCTGGACGAGGCGAAGCCCGACGTGCTGCTCGTCGAGCTGCCTGCCGAGATGCAGGAGTGGCTGCCCTGGCTCGGGCACGAGGAGACCCGGGCCCCGGTCGCGCTCGCCGCCGCGCCCGGTGACGGCGGGGGCGCGAACGGCGGGGGGCCGGCGTTCTATCCCTTCGCCGACTTCTCGCCCGAGCTGGCCGCCGTGCGCTGGGCCGCCCGGCACGGCGTCCCGGTCCTCGCCTGCGACCTGCCCCTCGCGGACCGGGCGTGGGGCGCGGGGCGCGACGGCACCGCGCGGGGAGAGGCACCCGGACTCGGCGGCGCGCTGCGGGCCCGGCTCACGGGCCGTCCCGGGGACGACCTGTGGGACCGGCTCGTCGAGGCCACCGCCCCGGGTTCGCCGCCCGAGGCGCTGCGCCGGGCCGCCCTGCTGACGGGCTGGGCGCTGCGCGAGGACGCGGCCGCCTCCGGTGGGGTGCCCGAACTGGACCTGCGGCGTGAGCGGTGGATGCGGTCCCGGATCACCGAGGCCACCGCGCGGGGCGAGCGGGCCGCCGTGCTCGTCGGCGCCTTCCACGCACCGGCGCTGACCGGAGCCGCCCTGGCCGGACGAGGCGACGGCTCCGTCCCCGCGATCGCCGGCGACCGGGGCGAAACCGCCGCCGCGGGTGGCGACGGTGGGGTCGTAGCGGCCCTCCCGGCCACCGGCGAACAGGGCGACAGCAGTGGCTCCGCCGGCGGCGAGCCGACCGGTGCCACGGCCCCGGGTGGCGGGGGCGTGGCGAGTCGGGCGGGGTGGATCACCTCGCTGATTCCGTACGCCTACGCCCTTCTGGACGAGCGTTCCGGCTACCCGGCCGGTATCCGGGACCCCGAGTGGCAGGACATGGTGCTGCGGGCCGCGGGCGATCCGGCGGCGCTGGAGGAGGCGCTGACCGGGGCGGCCGTGCGGGTGTGCGCGGCGCTGCGGGACCTCGGGCATCCGTCCGGGCCCGCCGACGCGCGCGAGATCACCCGGCTGGCCTCGGATCTGGCCCGGCTGCGCGGGCTGCCCGCGGCGGGGCGGGGGGAGCTGGTCGAGGCCGTCCAGACGGTCCTCGCGCAGGGCGAGCCGTACGGGCGGGGACGGGCCGTCGCGCGGGCGATGGAGCGGGTGCTGGTCGGCGCCCGCACCGGTCGGCCTGCGCCCGGCGCGCCGCGCAGCGGCTTGGTCCCGGCGGTCGAGGCGGAGGTGGCGGGGCTGGGCCTGCCCGGGCCGGAGGACGCCTCCGGCCCGGCGCGGGATCTGCGGCTCGACCCACTGCGGTCCGACCTCGACCGGCGCCGCGAGCTGCTGCTGCGCCGGCTGACCGTGTGCGGTGTGCCGTACGGCGAGGCGAAGGAGGTCGTGGGCGCGGGCGGGGCCGAGGCCCTCACCTCGCGCTGGGAGGTGCGCTGGACGCCCGCGACGGCGGCCATGCTGACCGCGGCCGGGGTGCGCGGAGTCACCGCGGCGCAGGCCGCCGAGGGTGTGCTGCGGGAGCGTCGGCGCGCGGAGCGGAACGCGGGCGGATCGACGGCCGCGCAGGTCCTCCAGGGGCTCGCGGAAGCCGCGGAGTGCGGTCTGCCGACGCTGGCGGACGAACGGCTCGACGATGTCGCCGAGGTGTTGCCCCTGGCCGGCACGCTGCCCGAACTCCTGGCCGGGCTCGCCCTGTCGGACCGGCTGCGGTCCGGTCATGTGCCGGGGCTGGGCGCCGACGGGGAGCGTACGGCGCGAGCGGCCGCCGTGGCCGAGCTGCTCACCGCGGCGGCGGTGCGTCAGGTGGACGGACTGACCGGTTCCGAGGATCCGGCCGACGCCCACGCGCTGGTCGAACTCGCGCACCGGGCGGACCTGTTGGGCGGTATCCGGCTCACCGACGCCCTCGCCCGGCTGGCCGCGGACGGCTCCCCGCTGATGCGCGGCGCCGCCGGGGCGGTCCGGGTGCTGCTCGGTCAGGAGAGCGCCCCGTCCTTCGGCGGCCGGGTCGCGTCCTGGGTGGACGGCGCCGTCGACGCCGACTCCCGATCGGCGCTGACGGCCCGGCTGAGCGGGCTGCTGGCCGCCGCGGGGCCGCTGCTGGAAGCGGCGGCGCCCGCGCTGGAGCCGCTGCTCGGCCGGGTGTCGGAGCTGCCCGACCGGGAGTTCCTCGACCGGCTGCCCGCGCTGCGGGGCGGCTTCGAGACCCTGAGTCCCGCGGCCCGTGACCGCCTGCTCGCGGCCGTCGAGGAGCGCCTCGGCACCGGGCGCGTCGCCGACACCGACGGTCTCGACCCGGCCGCGCTCGCCGTCTGGGCCGGTGCGGACCTCACGGCCCGTGCCGCCCTGCGGTCGCTGGGGCTGCTCCCCTCCCCCGGTGGCGACGCACAGGCGCATCCCGCCGAGACCGTGACCGGCGCCGAAACAGCGGCCGGGGCCGGGACGGCGGCCGGCGCCGATGCCGGCGAGGCGGGGCCCGCCGGGGAGAACGGTGCCGACCGCAGACTCGCCCCCGCCGACCGGTGGCGGCTTCTCCTGGGCCGCCGCAGCGATCGACTTCCGGCGTCCGCACGCGCGTTGGCGACGGCTCTGGACGAGCTGTACGGCAGCGGACGCGGCGAGGGCAGCCGCGGGGACCTGACGCGTCCGGGGGCCGGCGGCGGCCGGGAGGCGCCGTATCCCGGGGTGCGGGAGTGGTCGCGGGAGCTGGCCGCGCTGTTCGGGCCGGGCATCCGGGAGGAGGTGCTGGCGGCGGCCGCCGCGTCGGGCCGCAGCGACGTGCTCGCGGAGCTGGACGCGGACAGCGCGCGTCCCTCGGTCGATCTGCTGCGTACGGTGCTGCGGCACGCGGGCGGGCTGCCCGAGGCCCGGCTGGCGGCGCTGCGTCCGCTGGTACGGCGGCTGGTCGAGGCGCTCACCCGGCAGCTGGCCACCCGGCTGCGTCCCGCGCTGCACGGCACGACGCTGCCACGCCCCAGCCGCCGTCCGGGCGGCGGCCTCGACCTGCCGCGGACGCTGCGCGCCAATCTGGCGACCGCGCGGCGCGGTCCGGACGGCACGGTCCAGGTCGTCCCGGAGCACCCGGTGTTCCGTACCCGGGCGCGGCGGGCCGCCGACTGGCGGCTGATCCTGGTCACCGACGTGTCGGGGTCCATGGAGGCGTCCACGGTGTGGGCGGCGCTGACGGCTTCGGTGCTGGCCGGGGTGCCGACGCTGTCCACGCACTTCCTGGCCTTCTCCACGGAGGTCATGGACCTCACCGGACATGTCGAGGACCCGCTGTCGCTGCTGCTGGAGGTCAGCGTGGGCGGCGGCACGCACATCGCGGCGGGGCTGCGGCACGCCCGTGAGCTGGTCACCGTGCCCTCGCGGACGCTGGTCGTGGTCGTCAGCGACTTCGAGGAGGGCTATCCGCTCGGCGGGCTGCTCGCCGAGGTGCGGGCGCTGGTCGGCGCGGGTTGCCACGTGCTGGGCTGCGCGAGCCTCGACGACACGGGCCGGCCGCGCTACTCCACGGGTGTCGCGGGGCAGCTCGTCGCCGCGGGCATGCCCGTCGCCGCTCTCAGTCCGCTCGAACTCGCCCGCTGGGTAGGGGAGAAGATCGCATGAGCCAGGACCTGCTGCCGCCGGTCGCGCCGTCCGTCACCGCCGAACTGGTCGAGGCGCTCTCTCCCCGGCTGCGCAAGCGGCTGGACGCGGGCGTCGCCAAGCTGGCGGCACGTCCGGTGGTCCGCGACGGGGACACCGTGCGGATCGCCGTCGACGACGACACCGACCTCCGACTGCACGCGCCCGAGGGCGTGGTGACCAGCGCGGACGCGATCCGTTGCGGTTGTCTGCTCGCCCCCGACTGTCTGCACCGCGCGGCGGCGGCCTCGGCCGCGCCGGTCGCCGAGGACACTTCCGACAGCGCGCCCGCGCCGCCGACGCCCGACGAGGCGTCACCCCTGGCCGCCCCGGCGGCGCCCGCGCCCGGCGGGGCGTCGCCGTCAAAGGACGAGGGCGCCGCCCCGGCCCAGCTCGCCGCAGCGCGGGCCGTGTACGACGCGGCCGCCGCCGTCCTCGAAGCCGGAGCGGACGGTTCCGGCGCCGTGCTCCAGGCGGAGCTGCTGCGTGCCGCGCACACCGCGCGGCTGGCGGGTCTGCCCCGGGTCGCCGCCGCCGCGGTCTCGGTGGTCAACGGGGTGCGCGCGGCCCGCTCCGCCGACCCCGCGTACCGGCTGCCCGACCTCGCGGACGCGTTGCGCACCGTCCTCGGCATGGCGTACCGCCTGCCGTTCGCGACCGGCCGGGATCTGGCCGAACTGCGCGGCGGCGTACGGCAGCCGTACACGCCGGACGGTTCGCTGCGGCTGTACGGGCTGTTCTCGGAGCCCGTCCTGACGACGACCGGATACGCGGGCGCCGTGACCTGGACCGCCGACGCCGGGGGCAGGCTCTGCACGGTCTCCGACGTGGCTCCCGGCGGGCCCGGCCGGGCGACCGGGGCGGCCGACCGGGCCGTGCGGATCGGGGACACCGCCCTGACCCACCGTGAACTGTCGCGCGCGGGCCTCGCGGTCTCCGGTGCGACGGTCTCGCCGACGGGCCGGCTCGGCGCCGGGGCCGGGGTGCGCGCGGTGCGCGCCTCGGGTGCCGCCTGGAGCGCGGAGCCGCTCGACCGGCTGTGGGCGGTGCCGGTCGCCGAGCAGGTCGCACGCGCGCTGGGCGACGACGGGCACGGTCTGCTCTTCCTCGACGTCACCCTGGTGGGCACGGTCCGGGAGGCGACGGGGGAACATCTGCTGGCCGACTGCGAGGGCCGCACGGTCCGGCTCGCCGTCGCCCACGACGATCCCGCGCTCCCCTACCGCGACAACCTCCGACTTCTGTCCGCCGCCCGCGGCAGTCGGCTGCGGGTCGTCGCCCGGCTCGCGCCGGGGCCGCTGCCGCGTGCCCTGCTGCTCGCCGCCGAGCACCCGGCGCGGTCCGGCGACCGGGTGGATCTGGGCCTGGACCGGCTCCAGCACGCGGACCTGCCCACCGCGACGGCCCCGGCGGCGCCCGCCGTCGCTCCCCCGGCGGACGAGGCCCCGTTGCACCTGTTGCGCCGCCGTGTGCACCAGGCGGTGTCCGGGGGCCGCCGGGTGCTGGGGTTCGGGGACAGCGGGGCGGGGGACGGCGGTCGGCTGCGTCGCGTCGGTCTCGCCACCGCGGGCGAACTCCTCGACGAACTCGGGTCCGCGGCGGCGGACCGTTCCCGTGACGCGTTCGGCCGGCTGCTCCCCGCGGACCCGGGGCGTTTCGCCCGCGCCTGGCTGGCCGCGGCCGTGTACACCGGTGAGGTCGAGCGGGCGCTGTGCGCGGCGGCCTGGGGGGCGGATGCGGAGGTGGCGGCGACTTCGCGGTGAACCCGGCACCTTGAGGACAGGATCTGACCTCTATCGCTCCTAACGTGGTACTCGATCGCGGAACAGCACCCACGGAAGAAGGCGACCATGAGCAAGCCCACCTCCCCCGACGCGCCCACCGCCGCCCCCGCCGTCGGCGGCGAGCGCGCCGATCTGCTGGAGGCGCTCGGCAAGCAGCGGCACTTCCTGCGCTTCACCACGCGCGACCTCTCGGACGAGCAGGCCGGGCAGCGGACCACCGCGAGCGAACTCTGTCTCGGCGGCCTGATCAAGCACGTCGCCTCGGTCGAACAGGGCTGGGTGGCCTTCATCCTGCAGGGCCCGTCGGCGATGCCCGACTTCACCAGCATGACCGAGGCGGACTTCGCCGCACGGGCCGACGAATTCCGGATGCTGCCCGGCGAGACGCTGTCGGGCGTGCTGAAGGAGTACGAGGAGGTGGCGCGCCGCACCGACGAACTGGTGGTGTCCCTGCCCGACCTGAACGCGGACCACCCGCTGCCGCCCGCGCCGTGGAACGAGCCGGGCGGGCGCTGGTCGGCGCGCCGGGTCCTGCTGCACATCGTCGCGGAGACCGCCCAGCACGCGGGTCACGCGGACATCATCCGCGAGTCCCTGGACGGGGCGAAGAGCATGGGCTGAGCCCCCTGCGCGCAGGGGCTCACCCCACCTCCAGGACATGCGTCTGCCAGGCGTCCAGGGCCACGAACAGACCGGGGTCGGTCAGTTCGCCGCCGTCCCGGTCGTACGTCCGTGAGGTCAGCAGGTCGGTCAGCCGGTGCTCGCGCCCGGGCAGGTCGTCCCAGGGCAGGGGCAGCCGTGCCTGGGCCGGGCGGTCGGAGTGGTTGACGACGACCAGGTGGCGCGCGTCCGCGTGCGTCCAGGTCCAGGCGAGCAGGTCGCGGTGGGTGTCGTCGTCCGGCAGGCCCGTCGGGTCGAGCGGCCGCCATTCGCCGCGGCGGACAGCGGCAGCGGCGGTCAGCAGCCGGTGGTGGAAGGCACGCAGCGGCTCGTCGACCGGCTCCCGCGGTCTGCGCGTGAGGAACACCGGCGGCCGGACCCGGCGCCCCTCGAACTGGCCCTCGTGCCAGAGCGTCGCGCCGGGCAGGGTGGCCACGGTCACGGCTGCCGCCCGCTCCCGCGCGCCGGGCAGGGTGGCGGCCGCCCGTGGTTCGTCGTGGTTCTCGAGGAAGCGGACGAGGCCGCGCTGATGGGCGAGGCCGGCCCGCAGGTGGGCGCGGACGGAGCCGGCGTCCTCGTGCAGGAGACGGTCGTACAGCCGCTTGTCGTAGCAGTGGTCGAACCCCTGCACGAGCAGGGCGTGTTCGAGGTCCCAGTACGTCTCCGCGACGAAGAGGAGGCCGGGGTGGCGCTCGCGGACCCGCGGCAGGACGGACGGCCAGAAGTCCTCGGCGGGCGCCGGTCCGGCCCGCTCGCCCCACGTCTTCGCGAAGACGTCGTTCATCAGCAGCATCGCCATGTCGCAGCGCACGCCGTCCGCCTGGTCGCCGATCGAGACGAGGGTGTCCACGGCCGCCGCGCGCAGCGCGTCGCCGAAGGCGTTCAGCTGGACGACGTCGGGCCAGGGCGGGAAGAACGGATCGCGTCCCCGGGCGAGGATCCGGCCGCCGGACTCGATGAAGTCGCCCGGGGCCCGGGCCAGGTCGTCGGCGGTGCCCCCGATCAACCGGTCGGGGTGCCCGGTGACCCAGGGGTGGTCGGGGGCCACATGGTTGGGGACGAAGTCGAGGAGCAGCCGCAGTCCGCGGTCGGCCAGCCGGGCCCGGGCCTCGGCCAGTCCCGCCGGTCCGCCGAACGAGGCGTCGACGACGTAGTCCCGTACGCAGTAGGGGGACCCCGCGATGTCGGCCTCGGTGACGTCGGGCAGCGCGGCGCGCAGCGACGCCCGCAGGGCCTCGTCGCGCAGCGCGATCCGCAGCCCGGCCGGGCTGCGTTCCCAGACGCCCATCAGCCAGACGGTGTCGACGCCGGGCAGGGCGATCTCGTCCCAGGCCTCGCCCGGCACGTCCCCCAGCGTGACCCGGCGCCCGTACCGGCCGCTCAACTCATCCAGCCAGACAACCGTGTTGATCTCGTAGAGCACCGTCATGACAGAGGCTCCTCCCGGTCGCCGTCGCTCGTGGGCCGCAGCGACTCACGGCCGCCGCGGTGCCACTCGTCGGCGGTGAGCGTGTGGAACAGCGTTGTGGTAGCCGCCACCAGGCCCGTCCAGCCGGTCTGGTGGGAGGCGCCGAGGCCCGCTCCGTTGTCGCCGTGGAAGTACTCGTAGAAGAGGATCAGGTCCTTCCAGTGCGGGTCCTTGGCGAACTGGGGCTGCGCGCCGTGCACCGGGCGGTGGCCGTCGGCGTCCGGCGGGATGGCGGGTTGTCGAGGTGGAAGTAGTACTCCTTCACGTCCTCGCCGTGGTTGCCCTCGGTGTTGGTGAGCCCGAACATCCGCTCCTTGAGGATCGGGTCGCGGCCGTTCCACAGGGCCAGGGCGAGGCACAGCCGCTGCTTGTCGTCGCTGACGCCGGCGATGCCGTCCTCGCCCCAGCGACAGGCGCGGCTGCGGGCCTGGTCATGGGTGAAGTGCGACCAGGCGTCGCCGTCGGCGCTGTAGTCCTCGCGGACCGTGCCCCACTGCCGCTCGCTCAGATACGGCCCCCAGCGCCGCCAGGGCGCCGCACCCTCGTCGGCCTCCGCCAGCCGCCGCCGTTCGGCGTCCGCCGTGCCGTCGCCGTCCGTCATCGCCGTCCTCCTCGCCACCGCCCGCCGCCTGGCTCCACCCTCGGGCGTCCGGCAGGGGGCCGCAATGACCGGGCGCGCGCACGGTCACGACTTGGGCCGAACGGCTGACGTGCGGCCGGCGGGCCCTGCTCCCCGGCCGGCCCCCGTCGACCTGCGCGAGGGCGCCGACACGGTGACCTTCCGCAACGCCACGGGCGGGCCCCGCGCATCGGCCGCATCGCGCTGGGCCGGGTGTTCCCACCGTCGTAGTCCGGCGCGCGCCGGGGCGCCGGGGTCAGCGGCCCACGCCGATCAGGCCCGTCAGATAGCGCCGCAGCGACGAGCGCTGCCGGACCGCCGGATCGGGCGGTCCGGTCCCGGCCGGTTCCTCGGCCGGGGTCCGCGGGGACGGCGGCTCCGGCGCCGTGGCGAGTTCGTACCGTACGGGCAGCGAGCGCAGTCCCCGCATGAAGGGCGAGGAGCGCCAGGGCAGTTGATCGACGGGAAGGGCGAGGTCCAGGTGGGTGAACCGCTCGAAGAGCCGGTTCACGCCGACCGCCGCGACCGTCGAGGCGAACTCGCGCGCCGGGCACTGACGACGGCCCGCGCCCCAGGCCAGGTGCGCCCTGGTGCTGACGGTCGCCGACTCGACGTGGTCGGCGAAGAGCGGGTCGGCGTGCGCCGCCGCGGAGGAGACCCACACCGGGTCGCCGGCCCGGATCGTGTAGTTCCCGAGCCGGGTGTCCTCGGCGGCGAAGCGCGGCACGAAGTTCACCAGCGGCGGCTTGCGCATGGCCACCCGGTTCATGCTCTCCCTGACCATCCCGGCGGACAGGCTGGCCCGCGCGCCGCCCTCCCCCGCGATGACCTCGACCACCGTGTTGGAGATGAGGATGCCGACATGGTCGGAGGTCATGCCCAGCAGCATGAACAGCTCGCGGGCGAGCTGGTCGAGCGAGAGTCCGGGATGCGCGGCCAGCAGGTACGAGGGGAAGTCCTCGCCCGGCTTCTCCAGCTTGCCCGCCGCCAGTTCGGCCAGCGCCGCCAGCAGCCTCTCCAGGGCGGGCTCCGCGTCCGGTCCCGCGTCCAGGACCCGCCACATGTCCATCAGCGCGTCGTCGCCCTGCGAACCGGGGAAGCCGAGCAGATGGCTGGCCACCATGAGCGGCAGCGGCCGGGAGAACTGGGCGGACAGATCCGCCCAGCCCGTGCCGCCGGCCTGTCCCACCAGGCTGATCAGTTCGTCGGCGTAGGCGCCGACGGCCGTCTTCAGCCTCTTGGCCTGCGGGTGGCGCGGGTCCTGGAACGGCTTGAGGGCCGCGTCCCACGCCGTCCGCAGCGGCCGGTAGCCGGGGCCGCCCTGGATCAGCACATGGTTGACCTCGAGGGACGGTCCGAGCGGCCAGTCGGCCGGCACCCTGCCCTCCGAGCGGGCCCGCCACTTCTCCAGTCCCTTGGGCCATCCGGCGTCGTCCTGGAGCACTTCGAGCGACTCGCGGTAGCCGAGGACCAGCCAGGCGGGCACCCCCAGCAGGTCCACCGGCGCGACCGGACCGTGCTGCTGCCTGAGCCGCTCGTACACGAGCGAGGGGCGCGTCTCGTAGTCCCGGGTCAGCAGCGGTTGCGGAGTCATCGTCTCCAGCCGCGCGCCGTCGAGGTCCACGGATCTGCCGTCGCCCACCTGCGATTCCATCGCTCTGCCGCCCTCCGACACTCCCCGTACCGGCGCGTCGTCGATCGGTGGCCGGAACCGGTGGGACCCTATCCCAGGCCCCGCCCGCGGAGAAGGACGGGGGCGGCGCGACGGACGACCCCGGGGCCGCAGCCCACCGGCGCGGCGGTGTCCCGACTCGGGCGGGCGACGGCGTGGCCGACCAACTCCGGTGCGGCGCCCGGCCTCCGAGGTCCTTGTCACGCCAGGACGAACCCGCGCCCCCGAGGACTCGACGCACGCGAACAGAGAGGGGATCCCTCGGGTTCGCCGCGCATCGCTGCCGTACACCGTCGGGTTCAGCGCCACCGGTCACCCCATCTGCGAGAACGGCGGCGACGATCGGCGCCGCCGTGGCGCGTTCAGGCGTCCGTGACGTTCACGGTGACGGGCGTGCCGATCTCGATGGTGCGGCTGACGGTGCACAGCCGGTCGTGGGAGACCGCGACCGCACGGGGCAGGATCGTGCGGGCCCGGTCACCCGGGGCGCCGTCGGGGAAGCTGACGGTGAAGGTGACCGCGAGGTCGGTCATCCGGTTGCCGAAGTCGTCGCCGACCTTCTGGCCGGTCACGGTGACGGTGAACGCGTCGGGCTCGGCGTGCCGGCCGGTGGCGACGTCGACGTCGGCGGCGGAGCAGCCGCCGATCGCCGCGAGCAGGAGTTCCACCGGGGTGAAGTGGGTGCCGCCGTCGGAACCGGAGCCGGTGCCGAAGTCGATGGTGCCGCCGCGGACGTTCGTCGCGGTGAACCGGCCGGCGCCGGTCCGCTCGATGGTGACGAGGCGCTGGGAGTCTTCGCTCATGCCGACGACACTAGTGCCGCGCCACCGGCACGCCACGCGGACCGAACGCCGTCCCGGTGCTGTCCCGCCCAGCCGGGTGGCGACGGCGTCCCGGGTCGTGGCCGCGCATCCCGCACGGCTCAGGACGACCGGCGGCCCGGCTCGCCACGTTGCCGGGAGCGCCCCTGCGCACCCGCGGCGCAGAGCGAAGGTCAGCCGTGCGCTCGCACGCGGACGCCGCGATCCGGTCCTCCGGTCGGACGGCGGCGCGGTGCGGGCCCGCCCGGGATCGACCGTCCGGCCGTGGGTCAGGCGCCCCGGCGAACCCGGGCGGCCGCGCGGGCCTCGGCGGCCTTGCGGGCTTCGGCGGCCTTGCGGGACTCACCGCCGCGGCCGGGCCGCCCCGGGCGGGTGCCCATGCCGCGGAAGGGCGCGCCGCCGCGCGCCGGACGCTCGGCGGGGACGGTCCCGCTGCCTCCGACGGGCACGCCGGAGGGGGCCTGGGCGCCGGTGATGCGGCTCAGCTCGGCCTCACCGGAGCGGACCGGCGTGATCTGCGCCCGGATGCCCGCTTCGGTCAGCAGCCGGGCCATGTCGCGGCGCTGGCCGTGCGTGACCAGCGTGACGACGCTGCCGGACTCGCCGGCGCGTGCCGTACGGCCGCCGCGGTGCAGGTAGTCCTTGTGGTCCGCGGGCGGGTCGACGTTGACGACGAGGTCGAGGTCGTCGATGTGGATGCCGCGGGCCGCGACGTTGGTCGCCACCAGCACCGTGACGCGGCCGTCCTTGAACCGGGCCAGGGTGTGGTTGCGCTGGGGCTGCGACTTGCCGCCGTGCAGCGCGGCGGCCCTGACACCGCTGCCCAGCAGGTGCCGGGTGAACTGGTCCACGGCGTGCTTGGTGTCCAGGAACATGAGCACGCGCCCTTCGCGGGCGGCGATCTCGGTGGCGGTGGCGTACTTGTCGGCGCCGTGCACCTGGAGGACGTGATGCTCCATCGTGGTGACCGCGGCCGCCGACGGGTCGACCGAATGGACCACCGGGTCATGGAGGTAGCGGCGGACCAGGAGGTCGATGTTGCTGTCGAGCGTGGCCGAGAACAGCATGCGCTGGCCGTCGGGGCGCACCTGGTCGAGCAGTTCGGTGACCTGCGGCATGAAGCCCATGTCGGCCATCTGGTCGGCCTCGTCCAGAACGGTGATGTCCACCCGGTCCAGGCGGCAGTCCTTGCGCTCGACGAGATCCATGAGGCGGCCCGGAGTCGCGACCACCACGTCGGCCCCGGCCCGCAGCGCGCCGGCCTGCCTGCCGATCGGCATGCCGCCGACCACGGTGGCCAGGCGCAGCTTCAGCAGCCCGGCGTACGGGGTGAGCGCCTCGCTGACCTGCTGGGCGAGCTCGCGGGTGGGCACGAGGACCAGGGCCAGCGGCTTCCGCGGCTCCGCGCGCCGGCCGGCCGTCCGCACCAGCAGCGCGAGGCCGAAGGCGAGCGTCTTGCCCGAGCCGGTGCGTCCGCGGCCCAGGACGTCGCGGCCCGCGAGCGAGTTCGGCAGCGTGGCGGCCTGGATCGGGAACGGCTCGTCGAGGCCGTGCCCGGCGAGCATCTCCAGCAACTCGGCGGGCATGTCCAGTTCGCCGAAGGTCGCGACGGCCGGAAGTGCGGGGGTGACGGTGACCGGGAGCGCGAACTCGGAACGGTCATTCGTGCGAGCTGAACGGTTCAACGGAGAACCTTCCTCGAGGGGCACGCATCGAGGAATTCCCGGCAGCAGCGACGATGAGCCGGATGAATTGCAAGCACGAGCCGAAAATGAGACTGAAAGAATTCCATGAGAATCTTCGGAATCCTGCAAAAGCAGCAAGCTGGGGCCCGCACCACGAGGTGCGGACCCCAGCTGCCTCATACGCTTTCGCGTCAGGCGGGCGTGATGTTCTCCGCCTGCGGGCCCTTCTGGCCCTGCGTGACGTCGAAGTTCACCTTCTGGCCTTCCTGAAGCTCACGGAAGCCCTGGGTGGCGATGTTCGAGTAGTGAGCGAAAACGTCGGGGCCGCCGCCGTCCTGCTCGATGAAACCGAATCCCTTTTCCGAGTTGAACCACTTGACGGTGCCAGTAGCCATGTCACATCTCCTTCGGGGCAGTGCCCAGAGTCCACACCGTGTGGACCCATGCGTTGCCACAATGAACCCCGTCCGGATAAGCACCGGAGATACAAAAATGCCCGGCGACAGACTGTCGCCGAGGCACTTGAAGTTTCGGGAACCACAACTGCAACTAGCTTGAAGCCTAGCACGGTACATACAACCGCACTACCTTTCGCCCACGCGACCCCGGATCGGGCGCGCAAGCCTGTACGAAGTCAAATACACGCGAAAGGTTAATTTTCAGATTACACAAGGTGCGCCCCAGGAGAACTCGACCACGGCTCGGGCGCGAGCCCGCGGTCGGGCCGGCCGGTGAGCACGGCCGTGACCACCTCGGTGCGGGACCGCAGCCCGGTGCGGGCGAACAGCCGGGACAGCCGGTTGGCCACCGCGTCCTCGCTGAGCCGCAGCACCGTGGCGATCTGGCGGTTGGTGAGCCCCTCGGCGATCAGCGTCGCCAGCAGCCGCTCGTTCTCGGCGGTGGCCCGGGCGCGTCCCGGGACGGTGATGCCGGCCTCCCGCATGGCCGCCCTGGTCCGGAAGCGCGACAGCGCCGAACCGGTTGTCCCGAACAGTTCGTACGCCTCGTGCAGCAGCGCGGGCGGCCCCGCGCCCGCCTCGGCCGCGGCGACGAGGGCGACGGCCGTCTCGAACGGCTGGCTGCGCGAGCGCGCCAGGTCGACCGCCTCCCACAGGGCGTCCCGTGCCGCGCCGGGTGACTCCCGCCGCAGCACGCGGGCCGACGCGAGCAGAAACGTCAGCCTCGTCCGTCCGCCGCCCGTCCGGTCGCGGATCCGTTCCAGGCGCTCCAGGCAGGTCACGGCCTCGGCGGTGTGGCCCGTCTCCGCGTACACCTCGGCGAGCGCGGCCCACAGCTCGTCGACGCCGGCGACGTGTCCGTGGGCGTCCGCCGCGTCCAGGCCGCGCCGCAGCGTCTTCTCGGCCCCGTCCGGATCGCCGAGGGTCCGCAGCGCCTCGGCCTCGACCGCGTCCAGCGAGTACTCCGGACGGCCCCCCTCGCCCCGGTCGCGCGCACTGTCGACGAGGCGGCGGGCGCTGGTGACGCGGCCCCGGGCGAGGAGAACGGCCGCGGTGCGGGCGGGGACCAGGCAGCTGTCCGCCGCGGGCGTGTGGATCCGGTCGTTCGCCAGCATCCAGCGGGCCGGCTCCAGCGCCTCGTCCCAGCGGCCCTGCAGATGCCGCCAGAGGAACACGCTGTGCGGCTGCAGCGTCTCGGGGTTCAGTCCCTGGGCGGCCAGCAGGTCTTCCGCCGCCCGCAGGTCCCGGCCGCTGAGCAGCTCGTCGAACATGGTGGTGGCGAGCGCGTACACGTGCTCGGCGCCGAGGTGCGGGGCCTCGGAGAGGTCCAGTGCGCGTCGGAACCGCTCCGGACGGCCCAGCACCAGCTCCGCCACGGCCCGGAAGTAGCCGGGCTTCACCCGGCCCCGGACGTCGGTGGCCCACACCTGTTCCGTCCGGGCCAGCAGGTCCAGCGCCTCCTGCCACCTCGCCAGCCCGCACAGGGCGAGCGCCCGCCCGGTCACCGGTACCAGGGCGGGCAGCCGCAGTTCGTCCCACCACTGCGCAGTGGCCAGCCGGGAGAGCGCCCGCCAGTCCGCGTCGTGGGCGGTCGCCGCCGTGAACAGGTTCGCGGTGTCCTGCAGCGCGACGGGGCCGAGGACGTCGGCCAGGTTGCGCAGGATCGACTCGGCGATGGTCCGCGTGGTCCGGTAGTCCCCCGCCTGGTAGGCGGCCTTGGCGTACCGCTGAAGGGCCGGGACGCGGTCCGCGGGCCGCTCGACGAGGTTGCCGACGGCCCGGCGCCACCGGAGCACTCCCCTGCCCTCGGCGTCGGGGCGCAGCCGCTCGGCGGCGGCCGTCAGCTCCGTCACCGCGCGATCGCGGTCGACCAGGTGTCCGGCGTCCGCGACCCGGTCCGCCAGGTAGGCCACCGCGTCCGCCTCGTCGGGCAGCCCCGGCACCGCCGGCGCCGCCCCGTCCGCGCCGCCCGCCTCGTCCCGGTCGGCCCACAGGGCCTCCACCGCCGTGGCGGACAGCCTGCTGCGTTCCAGCGGCCCCAGCCGCTCGCGGAGGGTGTGCGCCGTCAACGCGACGGCGAACGCCCAGCCGCCCGCCCCGTCGCCGTCCGGCCCGGGCACGACGTCGACGATCTCCGCGTCGGCCAGTTCACGGATCCCGTCGGCGACCGCCCCGGACGACAGTCCGCTCGACCTCGCGATCAGCTCCGCGGCCCGCCCGCCGAGCGGCCACAGGACGCTCAGCGCCCCGGCCACCGCGCGGCCCGGCCCGCTCAGCGTGTCCAGCGCTCCGACGAACCGGTCGCCGTCCGGCAGCACCGGCGTCGGGGTCCGCGTCCCGATGAAGGCGTGGCCGTCGGCGACCCTGATCGCCCCGTCCCGCGTCCACGCGGTGAGCAGGGCGTCGATCGCGCCGGGGACCCCGTGCGTCAGCTCCCGCACCCGCCGGGACAGTCCGCTGTCGGGTGTCGCCCGCAACCGCCGTGCCACCACCGCGGTCGTCTCCGCCGGCCCGAGCCGGGACAGCACGACGGTGTGCGCCCACGGCACGTCTCCCCGCCGGTCCGGGACTCCGGCGGCACCGTGCCGCGAGGGCCTCCGGCCCGGGTCGTCCGGGGTGCTCCGGTTCGCGGACGTCGCCCGGTCCCCGTCCCGGCCGAGGGCGCCGCGGTCACCGCGTCCCGCCGCGGACGCCAGCAGCCGGACCGGGGACGGCACGCGCGCGAAGTCGCCCCCGCGGAGCACCGCCAGCGAATCGGCGTCGGCGAGGTGAAGGTCGTCCACCGCCACGACGACGGGCGTGGACCGCGCCGCAACGGCGCACAGCAGGCCGGCCATCGCGGTCCCGTCGCGCCGCTCGGCCGCCTGCAGCGCCTCGCCGGCCGGCTTCGCCGCGCGCCGGTGCGGCGGGCCGGAGAGGTGCTCCTCCAACGCCATGATCAGCCGCAGCGCGAGCAGCAGCGGCCGTGCGTCGTCGCCCGGCACGCAGCCCAGCGCGAGCACGGGTGTCCCTTCGGCGCGCAGCCGTTCGCCGAGTGCGTGCAGGAACGCGCTGCGCCCGGCTCCTCGTTCGCCCCGGACGAGCACCGTGCGCGGCCCTGCCGGATCCCCGAGCCGGTCCCGGACCTCGTCCGACTCCCGCTCGCGGCCGACCGGGCACCCGGTCGCGCGGTCGAGACTCGCGGCCGTGCCCCCGTGGACCAGCCAGGGGCCTTCGGACGGAGCAGTCATGGTCCACCGCGTTCTCTTCGACGACATGGGCGAGGCGCGGCGCCGGACCCGACCGCGTCGAGCGGCTCCCGCGGCCCCGCGGCCGGGCTGTCAACACCGCGCACCATTATGGCCATTTCCGTATAATCATGTTCCGTCGGGCGGTGGGCTCCGAAAGCACCGCGCCGCGAACGTTCCTGCTCCGGGCGGCCGTTCACACGCGCAGTACCGGACCAGGAGGGGTGGGCGTGCTGAAGTGCGGGCCTGTCGTCGGCAGGGACGGCGAGATCCGGGAAGTGGCCGGCACTTTCCTGTCCACCGGCGCCCCGGCGCACACCCTGCTGCTCGTCGGCGCCGCCGGTACGGGCAAGACCGCCGTGCTGGAACAGGCCCGGCGCGGGGTGGCCGAGCAGGGCGCCAGGGTCCTGCGCCTGCGCTGCGACGACAGTGCGCACCCGCCCGGCGCGGCCGCCCTGGCCGACGGCATCCATCAGGTGCTCGCCAAGGTCCACGACCGCCGGAGCCCGGCCCGCACCGGCGCGCTCCGCCGGATCCGGCTGCGGAACACCGGCCGGGACGGCGAGTTGACCCTGCTGGCCACGCTCGGCGAGGTGCTCGCGGACGCGGCCCGTCACCTTCCCTTCGCGCTGGTGATCGACGACGTCGAGCGGTTGCCGTCGCCGACGTCGGCCGCCCTCGGGCTGCTGCTGCGCGTCTTCCGCCCGGCCGGCGTGCCGGTGGTGATGGCCGGGCGGCCCGCACACCCGGGAGACACCGGCGCCCGGCAGCTCGGCGCGGCGGCCGACCGGCTGCTCGCACTGCCGCAGCTCGGCCCCGCGGGTGTCGAGGCCCTGGTGGTGCGGCGCCTCGGCCGTCCGGTCGAACCGGCGCTGGTGACGGCGGTGGTGCGGGCGTTGGGCCCGATGGCGGGCATCCCCGAGGCCGTCCTGTCGGTGCTCGACGCGATGGCGGAGCACGGCGACCTCCTGGAACTCGACGGTCATGTGTGCCTGACCGAGCCGGAACAGGCGCTGCGGCTCACCACGGACGTGGCGCGACTCGGCCGGCTCTGCTGGCCGGCCGGTCCCCCGGACGACGCGGCCCTGGACGCGGCGGCCGCGGTGGCCCGCAATCTCGAGCACGCCGAGATACGGCTGGACGACCTGCACCGGTTGAAGCCGGGCGGACCCCGCCGGGCCGGCCTCGTCGACCGCACGCTGACCCCGCTGGTCGCGGACGGGATCCTCACCGTGGACGAGGACCGCCGGATCGCGTTCGCCGTCCCGGCCCTCGCGGCGGCGCTGCGTGCGCTGCCCACCCGGCACGCCGTGTCGTCACTGCACGCCCTGATCACCAGATCGCTGACCGATCGGCTGGGCGCGGAGACGGCCGGGGGCGGTCACCCCCGGCTGGCCGATCACGTGGCCGCCGCCGGCGCCGAGCTGGACGACGGCCTCGCGGTGGACGTACTGCTGGCGGCGGCCCGCACGGACGCCCGATCCGACTGGTCGCGATCGGTCCGCGCCTACTCCTGGGCGCTCCGACGCCTGGCGCCGCACGACCACCGGACCCCCGATGTGCTGCGCGAGTGGGCCGAACTGAGCCTGCGCCACGCCGATCACTCCGGTGCGCTGGCTCTCGGCGCGCCGCTGCTCGCCCTGCTGAACACGCCGTCCTCCGACCAGGACTCGGCCCGCGTCACCGGGATGGAGGACCGGGTTGGCTCGGCCCCGGTCACCGGGTTGCAGGCCCGCCACCGCTCGGCCCCGGTCACCGGGGGGCGGGACCCGGAGGGTCCGGCACGCGACGCCGGTGCGCGCGCCCCGGGAGGGCTGACGTGCATCGCCCCTGGGCGGGACCCGCAAGAGCCGCAGCACGCCCCGGCGCACGGCCAGGAGAGCCTGCAGCACACCGCCGACGCCCGGCGCCCGGAAGCGTCGGCGCTGGAGTACGTCGCCGGGGTGTGGGCCCTGGCGGCTCTGCACGAGCATCGGTTGCCGGGCGACCTCGGCACCTGGACGCCGGCCAGCCGTCCGGGGGAACGGGCGCCCGCCCTGGCCGGCTTCCTGGCGCTCGGCGGCGCCTACGGGATCGGCCCGGTGACGTGCCGTCCGGATGCGGAGGTCCACCGCGGGCCTGACGCCGACGACCGGCGGCCCGGGTCCGGGCCACTGCCCTCGGCGGCGGAACTGCGGCTGCTGGCCGGGGCCGCGGGCGGCCGGGCCGGGCTGCCGGACGTCCTGCCGCCCGGTCCCGACGGCGCGCGGAGCCTGGACCGGCTCCGCAACGCGACCGCTCACGCGGACCTCGCGGGCGCCCTGGCCGCCGTGCTCGGGGATCGCTACACGGGGGCGGGAGAGAGCACCGCCGGGCGCTGTCACGCCATGGTGCGCGCGTATCTGGACGGGGACTGGGACTCGGCGCTGGAGTCCGCGCGCCGGATCGAGGCGCGCAGCCGGACCCGGGGCACCACGGCCGGTCCCGCTCAGACAGCCCGGGCGCTCGCGGCAGACATCCACTGCGTGCGCGGGGAGTTGGGGCACGCGCGGGCATGGCTGGAGCTGATCCCCGGCACCGTGACGCACCCGCTCGTGGGCTGGGCGAGGCTCGGGGTGCGGTACTGGTCGGGCCAGGTGGACGAGGCGCTGGACGGGGCGCTCGACGAGGTGCGGCGGGCCCGGCGGAGCGGTCTGCTCTCGGGCCTGGAGAAGGTGCTGGTGCGGTACCTGTCGTTCGCTCTGCTGGAGGCAGTGCCGCAGGCCATGGAGCAGGCGCTGGCCGAACTGGAGACGCTGGACGAGGAGGTGGGCTCCCCCATGACGCGCGAGGCGGTGCTCCTCGGCCGGGGCCTGGTGCGGCGGGACACGGACAGCGCGCTGGCCGCTCTGCGGGCGGTGCGCCGACGGGGCGACGTCTACCTGGAACTGCTCTGCCACCTGGGCCTGGCGGAGATCGGCGACGACTCCGAACGATGGCTGGCCGAGGCAACACGCGGCGCCCGGGCACTGGGCATCGGGCGCGCCACCCGTACGTCCCTCGGCCATATGACGCGGCGGCGGACCCTCGTCCTGCCGAGGGCGCGTCCGGCCGGGGACGCGTTGAGCGAGGAGGACGTCGAGCTGACCGCGATGGTGAGCCACGGGGCGACCAACCGCCAGATCGCGGCACGGCTCGTGTGGAGCGAGAAGACCGTGGAGCGGCGGTTGACGCGGTTGTTCCAGCGCACCGGCTGCCGCTCCCGGGTGGAGCTGGCGGCGGCCTGGCTGGACGGCAGCCTCGTCCGCCGCCGTCTGGTGCCGGACGGCGGGCGCGGGGCCGGGCGTTCGTTCCCCGCCCCTGGCCCCGGGACGCCGCCGGGCCGACGCTGACGTGCGGTGCCGTGCGCCCGCCGCGGCACACCGGCCGGTCATCCGGCGGGGGTGGGCGGGCGCGTGCGTCACGGGCCTCACGCGCCGGGCACGGCCGCTCCCGGCCGGCGGGTCGGGAGCGGCGGGTCGCCAGCGGCGGTGGAGCGGCGGGTCAGGAGAGGCGCGCGGTGTGGGTGTCGACGGGCAGGCCGAGACGGCCGGTGTCCAGGGAGCCGTCGGCGTTCACCTGGAAGTTCCAGTCGGCGTCGCCGATGTAGCCGAGCACCAGCAGCGCGTCGGTGTCGTGCAGGGCGGCGTCCCGCCAGTTCTCGTCGCGGTACTGGGCGGCGGTCACCACGAAGAGGCGGCGGGCGTGCGTCCTGGCGGCGACCAGGGCGACGCTGTCCGCCTGCGAGGGGTGCGGGGCCGACGACCGGCGGCCGGAACCCGACGGCACGTGGTCCCGGCAGGCCAGAGCCTCGTCACGGGTGACCGCGGTGCGCAGCCGGGCCGACCGCGCGCCCAGCCCGTCGGTGACCGAAGCGGTGGCCGCCGAGCCGACCAGGACGACGGTGGCGAGCGATCCGACCGGTCCCGAGACGAGTTCGGTGATGAGGGCCTGCGCGAGACGCAGGACATCGTTGTCCTCACCCGTCAGGACGATCGCCCCGGACAGCCGCGAGAGGTCGACGAGCACCCTGTCGCCCCGGCTGCGGCCGAGGGTGACCGTCAGGGAGTAGGGATGCGGGGCTTCGGCGCCCGCGCTTCCCGGACTCGTCAGCTCCTTCGCGTCCACCCACCATTCCTTGCCCGAGAGGTCCGCGGTCCAGGGCGCGGTCGCGGGGGCGTCGGCGGCGGCGAGCAGCAGCGTCAGCCGGGCACCGGAGTGGATGACCGCGTGCACCTCGGGCAGCGCGCGTGCGTCGCGCGCCCGTCCCTCGGCCACGGCCCGCAGGCCCGCGGCGACGGCCTCGAGTTCCCTGCGGTGGTCGCCGGGTCTCGCGGTACGGACCTGTCCGGGCAAGGAACCGCGTCTGCGCAGGGTCCATGCGGCGGCGGCCCCCAGCGCCACCAGAAGAAGCACGACGGACAGGACAATGGACGCGATCATGCGGCCACCTTTGTTACTAGAAGTTGCCAGGACTGGTCACCGGCTCTGCGGCGACACCGCTCGCGGTACTCCGCGGCCGCATCGCCAGGGGCCCGGTCGCACCCGGGGGAACGCGCCGCCGCCGATCGACGGGCAGCCGCGGGAGGCGTCGAAACGCGTTTCCCGCGTCATCAGCGCGTGGCCCACGCCATCGTGGTGCCTGATCCGCTTCCGGTGGAAGGCGCGAACGCGAACCTTGCCGGTCTGTACAGGGGGAACACGCCCGGCCGCTCGCGCCAGGTTTCCCTCGGTCGGCGGCCCTCGGGCCCTCGGCACGGAGTTCCGGCCCTCCCGGGTGACAGCATCGCCCTTCCGAACCTCGTGGAACACCTGTGTGAGTTGGGGGGGCGCATGCCTCAGCGAGTACTCGGCGAGACCGTGCGTGTGGCGATTCACGCGCCCGCCCCCTTGGTCCGGGCCGGACTGGCCGGCTTCGTCGCGCTGGACCCGCGTCTGCGCGAACTGCCGCAGGACAGGATCGGGGAGGCCGACGCGATCGTGGTCGCGGTGGACGTGGCGGACGCCTCCGCCCTGGACCTGCTCCACCGCCTGTGCGACAAGCCGGGCGCACGCTTTCTCGTGGTGGTGGGCAGGAAGTGGCGGGCCGACCTGTCGGCCGCGCGCAGACGGGGCGTGCGCGCCGTGGTGTGGTGGGACTTCTGCAGCCCGGACGTGTTCGCCCGATCGGTGCGCGCGGTGGCCGGCAGCGAGGAGAGCGCCCTCCCCTCCCCGCTCCCTCCCGGCCGTCCGGCGTGCGACCCCGAGCGGGCGGAACACCACGGCCCGGCCTCCCGGGGCCGGGCCGTGCCGAGACTGGACGCTCGCGAGGTGGACGTGCTGCGCCTCATCGCCGAGGGAAAGCAGTGCGACGAGATCGCGATCGAGCTCTCCTATTCCGAACGCACGGTGCGCTACATCCTGTACGGAGCGATGAAGCGGCTGCGGACGCGCAACCGTGCCCACGCCGTCTCCTGCGCCATCCGGGCCGGGCTGATCTGAACCTGCGGCGCGGGAAATCGCGTCGACAGCGGCCGCCGCGCCCGGCAGAGTGGGCGCCCGTGACGAGCAGCGAACTGTGGAGCCGCGCGACCGCCGACCGCTACGACGCCGAGGAGGGCGAGATGTCCTCGGCCGCCGTCCTCGGACCGACTCTCGACTTCCTCGCCGGACTCGCGGGCGACGGCCGGGCCCTGGAATTCGCCATCGGCACCGGACGCGTGGGGGTCCCGCTCCGGAGACGCGGCGTGCCCGTGGCGGGCGTCGAGCTGTCCGAGCACATGGCGGCGGTCCTGCGGCGCAAGGTCGACGAGGACACGCTCCCGGTCGTCCTCGGCGACATGGCGACGACCGTCGTGCCGGGCGAGTTCACCCTCGTGTACCTCGTGTACAACACCATCACCAATCTGCTCACGCAGGACGAGCAGGTCGAGTGTTTCCGCAACGCCGCACGGCACCTGGCGCCGGGGGGCCGCTTCGTCATCGAGCTGGGGGTGCCGCCGTTGCGGTTCCTGCCGCCCGGTCAGGTCGCGGTGCCGTTCGACGTCTCCGAGGGGCATCTCGGCTTCGACACCTTCGACCTGGTCGAACAGATCCTCGTCTCGCACCACTTCACCCGTGACGCCGAGGACGGCCGTTACCGCCGCGGAAGCTCCCGGCACCGGTACGCGTGGCCGGCGGAACTCGACCTCATGGCCCGGATCGCCGGTCTCGGACTGGAACGGCGTGTCGCGGACTGGGACGGCGCCCCGTTCACCGAGGACTCCACGAAGCACGTCTCCGTCTGGCGCAAGCCCGCCTGACACGCCCGCCCGGACCCGCCCCCGCCGTGCGCGACGGCGCCGACCGGTGATTGGCTGTCTCCCGTTCCGGCTGCCGTTCCAGGCCCAGGAGGCCCCGTCATGAGCGATTTCCCCGCACTCGAGTACAAGGTCGTCACCTTCCGCGAGTCACTGATCGGCGACGCGCTGGACAGCGACAAGCTGGAGAAGGTGCTCAACAAGCACGCGGAGGACGGCTGGGCGCTCAAGGCGATCACGTCCGCCGACGTCAAGGGCCGGATCGGGCCCGGTGCGGTCGAGGGCCTGCTCCTCACGCTGGAGCGCCCGCGCCGCTGACCCCCTGCGGTCCTGCCCGCCGGCGCCGCTCCGCGGAAGTCCGTGGAGCGGCGCCGGCCCGGGCGTCCCCGGCCGTCAGGCGATGACACCTCTCGCCGACGAGCCCTCAATGACACGAAAAGTCGTGAACCTCCCTGTTGTATGGCTTCACGTACAACCGGAGCGAGGGAACATGGCGGACCGGACCACCGACACACGTCCACCCGACGGGTTGAAGGCCAACGCGATCGGATTCGTCGACGCCCTCGTCATCGGGCTCAACGCCACCTCACCGGCGTACTCGCTGGCGGCGGTCATCGGCCCGATCGTGGCGCTCGTGGGCATCTACGCCCCCGGCGTGCTGGTCGCCTCCTTCGTGCCGATGCTGCTGATCGCGTCGGCGTTCTACTACCTCAACAAGGTCGACCAGGACTGCGGCACCACCTTCTCCTGGGTCACCCGGGCCATGGGGCCGTGGGCCGGCTGGCTGGGCGGCTGGGCCATCACCATGACCGGGGTGCTGGTCGTCGGGTCGCTGGCGGACGTCTCGGTGAGTTTCGCGCTCCTCGCCTTCGGCCTCGACAGCTGGGTCGACAACGACTTCCTGCGCCAACTGCTCGCGGTGCTGCTCATCCTCGTGATGACCGCCGTGTGCGTCGTCGGCACCGAGGTGTCCGCCAAGGTGCAGAACGTCCTCATCCTCGCGCAGGTCGTCTGTCTGCTCGCCTTCGTCGTCGTGGCGCTCTACCGCGTCTACGCGGGCACCAGCACCTTCGACTCCGTGAAACCGGCGGTCGGGTGGCTCAACCCCTTCGGCGCCGGCGGAGCGACGCTGACCGGGGCCCTGCTGCTCGGTGTGTTCATCTACTGGGGCTGGGAGTCCGCGGTCAACCTCACCGAGGAGGTCGAGGACTCCGCGACGGCCCCCGGCAAGGCGGGCGTCTGGTCGACCGTCATCCTGCTGGTGACCTACGTGTCGGTGGGTTTCGCCGTCGTCGCCTACGCCGGAACCGCCTTCCTGGCCGAGAACGCCGACGAGGAGGAGTTCATCTTCGCCCTGCTCGCCGGCAAGGTGATGGGCGGCTGGGACTGGGTCGTGCTGCTGGCGGTCTCGACCTCCGCGCTGGCCTCGACGCAGACGACGATCATCCCGGCGTCCCGCACGGCGCTGTCGATGGCCCGCCGTCGGGCGCTGCCCGCGCACTTCGCCCACATCCATCCGCGGTTCCGCACGCCCGACGTGAGCACCTGGTGGGTCGCCGCCATCGCCATCGCCTGGTACCTCGTCCTGAACCAGATCAGCACCAACGCCCTGTTCGACTCGCTCACCGCGCTGTCGCTGCTGATCGCCTTCTACTACGCCCTCACCGGTGTGGCCTGCGCCGTCTACTACCGCCGCCATCTGACGGAGAGCGTGCGGCACTTCCTGCTCATCGGCCTCGGCCCGCTCGTCGGCGCCGGGCTGCTGGCGTGGCTCCTCGTGGAATCGGTCTCCGACATGTCCGACCCCGCCAACTCCTACACGGGCGCGTCATGGCTCGGGGTCGGCCCGCCGCTCGTCATCGGGGTCGGCATCGCCCTCACCGGTGTGGTGCTCATGGTGCTGTGGCGGCTGAGGTCGGCCGCCTTCTGGTCGGAACGCGCGGGCGTGGCCGACCCCGATCTCGTCCACGGTGTTTCCGGCAAGGAGTCCTGAGATGGCGATCGTCCTCGGGTACGACGACTCTCCCGGCGCGGTACGCGCCCTGCGCATCGCGATCCAGACGGCGGCCGCGTTCGGCGAACGCCTCGTGCTGGTCTACGGCGCGGCGGCCCCGGGGGCGAGGGGCGAGGAGTACCGGGCCCACCACGAAGCCGTCCGCGAGGCCGGACGCGTCGCCCTCGAACACGCCGTCACGGCGGCCGAGGCGGCGGGCGTGCCCACGACCGTCGAGATCATCGACCAGAAGCCGGCGCAGGCGCTGCTCGACGCCGTGTCACGCCACGACGCGAGGTTCATCGTGGTGGGCAGCTGGGGCGAGAGCCCGATGCGCGGCGCCCTCCTCGGCTCGACCCCCCACAAACTCCTGCACCTGTCCCCCGTCCCGGTCCTCTGCGTCCCGACCGAGCAGTGAGCCGGGGCGCGGCACGGTGACCGCCGATCCGGAACGTCCCCGCTCACGGGCGGGCGCGGGATCACGGTGTGCATGCTCCGGAGCCGCGCCCGCACCAGTGGGACGTCGGGGCGGCCGTGAATGACGCGTTCCCCTTGTGCAGAGTGCAGTGAGTTTCGCATGAACAGCGCACTTGATGTGAATAGTCACTCTATCGTGGCAACTCGCTCCCCTTGTCCGCTCGTTCGAATGCGAGTCGATGCCGAAGAACAACGCCCTCATCGTCATCCTCACCGCCCTTCCGGTGGAGTACGAGGCGGTGAAGGCCGAGCTCCTCTCCGTCCGGACGTTCAAACACGACAGCGGCACCCGTTTCGAGGAGGGTTTCCTCAGAGGCACGCCCTGGCGGATCGTCATCGCCGAGGTCGGTCCCGGCAACGAGAACGCCGCGGTCATCGCCGAACGGGCCGCCCACATGTTCCGGCCACGCGCGGTGCTGTTCGCCGGGATCGCCGGCAGCCTCAAGCCCGACGTACTGCCGGGTCATGTCGTCGTCGCCACCCGCGTGCACGCCTATCAGGGCGCCCGGCAGACCGAGGACGGGCTGTTGGCCCGGCCCGAGAGCTGGGAGGCGGACCACGAACTGCTGCAGGCCGCCCGGACAGCGCTGCGTCCCCGTTCGGGAACCTGCCACTTCAAGCCGGTCGCCGCGGGCGATGTGGTCCTCGACACCGCCCGTACCTCACTGCGGCAGTGGCTGAACGAGAAGTACAACGACGCCGTGGCCATCGAGATGGAGGGCGCCGGAGTCGCCCGCGCGGCCCACCTCGGCGGCGGACGCCCCGCCCTCGTCATCCGTGGGATCAGCGACCGGGCCGACGGGAGCAAGAACGCGTCCGACGCGACGGGTGGCCAGCGGACGGCCGCGCGCTCCGCGGCACAGGCGGCGATGTCCGTGCTGCGGGTGCTCGCCGACGAGCTGGACCGGTGGGACTACTGCGTCTCCTACGTGGCACAGGACCGCTCGTGGGCGGAGTGGGCCGCCTGGGAACTGCGCAAGGCCGAGGGCGAGGGGTGCCGGGTGCTGCTCAGGGAGTGCCCCGGCACGGAAAGCGCCTACCGGGCGTTCCCGCTCTGGGACGGAGTGGCGCGTGCCGACCGGATCCTGGCCGTCATGTCGGGCAGGTATCTGCGCTCGGCCTTCGGACAGCGGGAATGGCAGGCCGCCATGCAGGCCGACGCGGAGGGACTGTTCCGCAAGGTGATCCCGGTGCGGACGGACGCCGAGGAGCCGCCCTCCGTGCTGGGCCTGGTGAAGCCGGTCGACCTGCGCGACCTGCCGGTGGACGAGGCACGCGAGGCGCTTCTGGCGGGGGTCAGGGAGGCCGAGGCCGGGGCGCCCACCATGAAGCTCGCCTGGTTCGACGGCGGGGCACCGTCCGCTCCGGCTCCGGGAGACGGCCCGCTGCCCGAGTTCCCTGGCTTCCCGGGGCAGGCCCTGACGCCGATACCGGCCCCGGAAGGTCCCGTCGCCGCGCCTGCGCGAGCTCCGATGGCCGTTCCCGGCCGAGGACACGGCCTGCTGGTCCGGGGCACAGCCGTACTCGCGGACGGACTCAGGGGAGGCGGCCGGCGGCGGCTGCGCCGGGCCGTCGACCGCGTCGGCGCCACGCTGGCGTTCTCCCTGCTGAGCGGCACGGAACTCGACCGGGCCGCACGGTACTACCGCCGAGCGCTCCGGCTGGCGCTCCGCCTGGCGCCCGGGAAGGCGCTCGAGCTGTTCGAGCTGTACGACCGGCGCGTCCCCGACACCTCCTGGGCACTCGCCTTCCGGCCGCAGGACGAGGCATGGCTGACCGCCGTCGCCGCCCGCGGGGACCGCGACGCGCTGACCGTGGTGTTCGAACTGGCGGGCCGGCTGCGGCTGTCCGGCCTGCAACGCCTGGCGAGGGACCTCTCGATCGGGCACCTCGCCCGCAGCCATGACCCGCGGCTGCTGGTCCGGCACTTCGACCGGTGGCGGGAACTGGCCCTCCTGGAGGGCGACGGCTGGGTCTGGGCGCTCCAGCAGCACGCCGGCCGCGTGCCGCTGGAACGTCACGCGCAGGTGTGGCGAAGCTTTCTCGACGAGCTGCCGGAGCCCCTCCTGCCCCGGATGTTCACCGTCCATCTGCTCCTCGGCCGGGGAGCGGACGCGGCCTCCCTCGCCGTCACCCCCGAGCAGCAGCGGCAGGCTCTCGACTGCTGCCTGCGGTCGAAGGGCGTCCTCCGGGACCTCCGCGAAGGTCTTCGTACGGCGCGTGCGCTGCGCGACGGCAAGGCGGCGCGCATCCTGCACGAGCGCCTCGGTGACCTCCTGTTCGCCGCGGGGCGCTACCGCGAGGCGCTTCCGCACTACCAGGACGCGGGCCTGCTGGAGCCGGCCGGCCGGTGCCATGAGCTGCTGGGCCGGCCTTTCGAGGCGCTCGCCGGATGCCCGGACGACCGGCCCGACCGTCTGCTCGCGCTGGTCGACGCCTGTGTGCCTCTCCTCGGAGACCTGGTCGCGCGACGCGCCTACGCCGAGGCGGCGCGGCGGACGCGGCAACTGACGGAAGCCCTGTGGCGGGTGAGGGACTCGGCGCCCGCGGTCGCGGCCTGCCGGGAGGATGTCGCGCGGCGCCGTGACGCCGTGCTGAAGGAGGGTCGCGGCGCCTTCGAGGCGCGGTTGCGCGATGAGGCCGGGCACGACCGGCCCGGCCTCCACACCGAGTGGTGCGATTTCGAGGAAGCCGCCGGAGAACTGGTGGCGGCCGCGGCGCAGGCCGAGGCCGCGGGCACGCCGTACCGGGCCCATGAGCTGTACCGCCGGGCGGGGCGGTACGACGAGGCCGACCGCGTCCTGCACGGTGACCTCACGGGCAGGGGGCTCAAGGCCCGTGCTGCCGCGCTGACCGCCGCGGGCGATCTGCCCCGTGCCGCCCAGATCCGCGAGGAGGCGGGCGACTGGGAGGACGCCATCACCCTCCTGCTGGCGGAGAAGGACCTGGGCGGCGCCATCCGCTGCCTGCGCCGGAAACTGGGCGACGACGCCGTGGAGGACTCCCGGCTCGCCACCTGGCTCCGGGCCACCGGCGAACTCGAGACCCTGGCCGGGCTCTGTCTGGCCGCGGTGCACCGCAAGGGGTCCGGCACCCGGGCCGTTGCCGAACTGCGCGATCTGGCTGGTCGGCCGAACGACACGGTCGACGGGTACGGCCTGACGCCGAAGACGGCCGCCCGGGTCCGCGACACGCTCGACCTGCTCGACAGCCTCGCGCGCAAGGAGTTCGAGCAGCAGGTGCCCGCCTGGATCGCCCGGGCCCGCCGGGAGATCGACGAGCGGTTCGCGAACATCTGGGGACTGGACCTGGGCACCTCGCAGTGCGCGGCGGCCATCTACGACACGGTCGACCGCAGGCCCGTCGCATGTGACTGGAAGGGCCGGGAGCAGTTTCCCTCGACGCTGTGCGTGGACAAGGACGGCAACGAGCTGGTCGGCCTGACGATGGAGCAGATCCAGGCCGGCCGGGCCATGGCCCTCATCCGCGACACGAAGCGCGCCATGGGCACGGCCGTCACCTACCGGGCCTACGAAGGCCGCTACCGGCCGGAAGAGGTCGCCGCTCACCTCGTGCGTCAGGCCCGCCAGATCGTGGAGCAGTTCCTCGCCGCCCGGGTGCGGGAACGGGTCGCCGAACAGGCCCGGGCCGTGCTGCACCATGTGCCGCAGGAGTGGCTCAACCTGGCCGAGCAGCAGCACAGTTACCTCCTGTCCCGGCCCCGGGTGGTCGTCACCATCCCGGCGCACTTCCCCAGCAAGGCCCGCAGCGCCACGCGTGATGCCTGCAGGATCGCCGGTGTCGACCTGGTCCGGATGATCCACGAGCCCACCGCCGCCTGCGTCGCGGCGAACTTCGAGCGGAAGGGGCAACTGCAGGACTCGGTGGTCGTCGTCGACCTCGGGGCCGGCACCCTCGACATCAGCCATCTGGACGTCGGTGACGGGATCTACCGGGTCGAGCGGGTCTTCGGGGACAACTTCTGCGGGAGCCGGGACTTCGACCCGCTGATCAGGCAGGCCCTCGCCCAGCAGATCGAGAGCCGGGGCCTGCGGGTGCCTCCGACCTCCGCGGCACGCCGGCGGCTGGAGGTGGCCGCCGAGGAGATCAAGATCGCTCTCTCGATGGGCCAGAAGGCCGATTACCTCCTTCCGGGCTTCATCGACGGCCAGGACGTCCGCGTGTCGCTGACCCGGGCAGAGCTCGCCCAGATCGTGGCCGAACCCCTGGCCGCGCTGCGCCGGTTCTGCGACCAAGCCCGCGGCGACCTCCCCGGGAAGCCGGATCGTCTCGTCCTCATCGGCGGCCCCGTCCTGTCCCCGCTCGTGAGCGAGCTGTTCGAGCAGGCCTTCGGCCGGCCCCGGACCGGCCCCGGAGACCCGCGCGCCGCCGTGTCGTGCGGAGCCGCCCTGGTGGCCGCCCAACGCGACGAGAAGCTGGACGGCGCCGTGATCGTCGACATCACGCCGTTCGCCCTGGGGATCAAGACGCAGGGGCCGAACGGCGAGGACGAGTTCACCATCCTGATCGAACCCAACACCACGATCCCGACCAGGCACTCGAAGATCTTCACCACCCGCAGGGACGACCAGACCAGCGTCTGGGTCAAGATCTTCAGCGGTGTGGTCAGCGCGGACACCGCGATCGGTGACTTCCTGCTCGACGGGATCGAGCCCGCTCCCGCGGGCACACCCCGGATCGAGGTGTCCTTCGAGCTGGACGCCGGAGGCGGGCTCCACGTCACCGCGCGTGATCTCGACACCGGCAACAGCCGGTCGATCCAGGTGCACGACTCCACGCTGCTCACCCCCGAGCAGGTCGCCGAGATGACCGACCGCCTCCGGCAGCGGGCGGCCCGCGAGCGGCTCCGCCGGGACCGCGACGAGGTCTGCGACCGGCTCGACGAGCTGGTCACGGCCGCCGAGGCGGACGACAGCACCGCCGAGTGGCGGGAGTTCCGGCACCGCCTGGCGACCTTCCGCACTCCGCCGGAACTGCTGGACGCACCCACGCAGCACTCGCTCGCCACGATGCATGCCGAGGCCGCGTCGGCGGAGCTGGACTGCGCCGCGACCCGCGACCGGCTGCGGCGGCAGGTGACGGCCGCCCGTTCCCTTCTCGGCACTCTCCGGAGCGGCGACATCACCGCCGCGGCGGTGACACAGGCCGGCGATCTCTGCTCCGGGACAGCGCACACCCTCCGCGAACTCGCCGCCCAGACGGCCACGGTGAGCGCCTGGAACGCCGAACTCATCCGCTCGGCGGTGAGCCGGCAGACGCTTCTCACCCGGTTCCGGGACCGCCACGCGGAGGGTGACCTCTCCGGGGCGCTGTCCGTCCTCGAGGGACTCTCCCTACGCCTCGACCAGAGCGACGACGTGGAGCGCCTGCTGCACTGCATCGCCGAGACCGGTGACGTCCGCACCCGCGCCGACCGCTACCGCACGGCTCTCCTCGGTCATGCCGACCGCCTGTCCGTCCGCCCCGTGCCGCCGACGCGCCCGGAGGAGTTTCCGCGGGCCGTCCTCTCCGCCCTCGTGCGCGTCCTCACCCGGGACGCCGAGGGGATCCGGACCGTGCGCACCGGTTTCCTCGTCAGCGACCGGTTGGTCGCGACCATCTGGCAGCACCCGGCACCCCCGGATCGCATCGCGGTGTACGGCGAGGGCTTCGCGTCCCGGGTCGACGACGTCTTCCCGCACGGTCCTGAGTCCGCCCTCGTAGCGGTCCTGCGACTGGGCGCCGCCGTCCCGGGCGCTCCCCTGCGTATCGGCCACCCCGCGCTCACCCGACTCGGCGAATCCGTCTGGAGCCCGGCCCCCGCCGCGCATACCGCCGATCGGGCCGCGGAGCTCACGTCGTCGACCGTCAACGGCCTGGAGAACGTCCCGGAACGACATCTGCGCCTCATCAGGACGAGCCTGCGGCCGTCGCCCACCCAGGTCGGGGCGCCGCTCCTCAACGGCCTCGGCGAGGTCATCGCCCTGCTCTGCGCCGGTGACCACGCCCCGAGCGCTCGCGACGGTTTCGCCGTGAGCGCCGACGCGCTGGCTCCTCTGCTGGCCCGGGCGGGCTTTCACCGGTACCGCTCAGGCCGGTGACGCGATCATGAGCGGCGTCTCCCGGGGCGCCGCTCCCGCACGAGTCCGCGGGCGGGGCCGCGTGCGGTTCCTGGCGGCCGCCGGACAGCGCGGTCGCGGTCGTCGCGTCCGGCCTCAGCCGAGGAACGACAACCGGACCTTCCGCTCCGCGTTGTCCTTGTTCGTGTCCACCAGGCACACCGACTGCCAGGTCCCCAGCTCCAGCCTTCCGTCCACGACCGGCAGGGTCGCGTGCGGCGGGACCAGGGCCGGGAGGACGTGGTCGCGGCCGTGGCCGGGGCTGCCGTGCCGGTGCTGCCAGCGGTCGTCGGCGGGCAGGAGAGTGTGCAGGGCGGCCAGGAGGTCGTCGTCGCTGCCGGCGCCCGTCTCGATGATCGCGATCCCGGCCGTGGCGTGCGGGACGAAGACGTTCAGCAGGCCGCCGCGACCGGCGGCCACCTCACGCAGGAACGTCTCGCAGTCCCCGGTGAGGTCGACGACCCTCTCCCGGGAGCCTGAGGAGATGTGCAGAACTCGGGTGGTGAACGCGTCTGACATACCTCCATCCTGACCCATGCGCCGGGTCCGTACCCCATCTCACAGCCCCGACGGGAAGATCCACGCCGCCCTCCTGGTTGGCACCGGCGTGAACGACGTGCGTGAGGTCGAGGTGGTCGTCATCGGCGCCGGCCAGGCGGGCCTGGCGGCCGCCTACCACCTGAGGCGCACCGGTCTCGAGCCGGAGCGCGACTTCGTGGTGCTCGACCACGCGCCCGCCGCCGGGGGCGCCTGGCAGTTCCGGTGGCCCTCGCTGACGTACGGCAAGGTGCACGGTATGCACGCGCTGCCCGGCATGGAGCTGACGGGCGCTGACCCCGCCCGGCCGTCGTCCGAGGTCGTCGCCGAGTACTTCGACGCCTACGAGCGTGCCTTCGACCTGCGCGTGCGGCGGCCGGTCGATGTGCGGGCGGTGCGGGAGGGCGCGGGCGGGCGGCTGCTCGTCGAGTCCTCCGACGGCACGTGGTCCACCCGGGCCCTGATCAACGCCACCGGCACCTGGGACCGGCCGTTCTGGCCCCGTTGCCCGGGGCAGGAGACCTTCCGCGGCCGGCAGCTGCACACCGCGGGGTATCCGGGTCCCGAGGCGTTCGCCGGGTCGCGGGTGGTCGTGGTGGGCGGCGGCGCGTCCGGCACCCAGCACCTGCTGGAGATCGCCCCGTACGCGGCGCGGACCACGTGGGTGACGCGACGGCCCCCCGTCTTCCGGGAGGGGCCTTTCGACGAGGACGCGGGCCGCGCCGCCGTCGCGCTCGTGGCGGAGCGGGTGCGGCAGGGGCTTCCGCCGAAGAGCGTGGTCTCCGTGACGGGGCTGCCGCTCAACGACGCCGTCCGGCAGGGACTCGCCGACGGGGTGCTCGACCGGCTGCCCATGTTCGACCGGATCACTCCGGACGGCGTGGAGTGGGACGACGGACGCCGGGTCGACGCCGATGTCATCCTGTGGGCGACCGGCTTCCGGGCCGCCGTCGGCCATCTCGCGCCGCTGCGCCTGCGTGAGCCGGGCGGCGGTATCCGGGTCGAGGGCACGCGCGTCCTCGCCGATCCGCGCATCCATCTCGTCGGCTACGGGCCGTCGGCCAGCACCATCGGCGCCAACCGGGCCGGCCGCGCGGCCGTACGGGACATCGGACGCCTCCTCGCGGGGGAACCGGTCGCGGCCTGACGCCGCGCCCGGTCAGCCGGCGGCCGCCGACCGGCTCAGCGGACTCTTCGAGCTCTGCTGATTCCGGTTGAACTCGGCGACGTTGCGCTGGTGTTCCGCGTAGCTCGCCGTGAAACGCGTGTCGCCCGGCTTGACCGTGACGAAGTACAGCCAGTCGCCCGGGGTGGGGCTGACGGCCGCGCGCAGGGCCTCCTCACCGGGGTTGTCGATCGGCGTCGGCGGCAGGCCCATGCGCTGATAGGAGTTGTAGGGGCTCTCGACCCGGGTGTCGCTCTCCGTCGTCCTCAGCGTGAAGCGGTTCAGCGCGTAGTTGATGGTGGAGTCCATCTGCAACGGCATCCCGCGCTCCAGGCGGTTGAACACGACCCGGGCCACCTTGCCCATGTCCGCCTTGGTGGCCGCCTCCGCCTGCACGAGGCTGGCGATGGTGACCGCCTGATAGACGTTCAGGGCGTTGCGCTGGGCGCCGGCCGCCGTGGGCGCCGCGTTGAACTTCTTGTTGGCGGTGTCGACCATGTACGAGAGCAGCGTCTGCGGCGTCGCCTTCCTGTCCAGCGGGTACGTCGCCGGGAAGAGGTAGCCCTCCGGATTGCCCTCGGCGTCGTTCGGCAGCTTCAGCCCGGCCTTCGGCAGCGCCCTCCGGGTGGTGCCCGCGGGCAGGGCGAGGGCCTTGTCGACGGCCTCGTAGACCTGGCTCGCGCGCCAGCCTTCCGGGATGACCAGGGTCGCCGGTTTCGGCTTCTCCTCGGGACTCTCGAGGCTCAGCAGCGGCACCGCCACGGCGGTGCCGGCCACGACGGCTCCGGTCGCGATGAGGACGAGACGGCCCCGGCGCGTCAGTCGAATCGTGCTCGGTGGCGGAGTGTTCATCTGCATGCGGGCACGCTAACCCCCATATCGCCACAAACCCGGCACAACTTGCCATACTGTCATCTTGTCGGCTCCAGGCGGGCGTCCCGTCGCACCAGCGCCGCGTACCGTCCGTCCTGCTCCAACAGCTCCTCGTGCGTGCCGCGTTCGGCCACCTGACCGGAGTCGAGCACCACGATCTGGTCGGCACCCCGAATGGTGGACAGCCGATGCGCGATGGTGAGGGTGGTGCGGTTGACCGAGAGCGCGTCGATGGCGTCCTGAACGGCCTGTTCCGTGCGCGTGTCGAGGGCGCTGGTCGCCTCGTCGAGGATCAGCACCGGCGGGTCGCGCAGGATGGTGCGGGCGATGGCGAGCCGCTGCTTCTCACCGCCGGAGAACCGGTGGCCGCGCTCGCCGACCACCGTGTCGTAGCCGCCGGGCAGCGCGGCGATGTGATCGTGGATCTGCGCCGCCCGCGCGGCCTCGTGCAGTTCCTCGTCGGTGGCGTCCGGCTTGGCGAAGCGCAGGTTGTCGGCGACCGTGGCGTGGAAGAGGTACGTCTCCTGCGAGACGACGCCGACCGCGCGCGCGAGCGTGTCGAAGTCGAGGTCGCGGACGTCGACGCCGTCGAGGGTGACCCGGCCGCCCGTCACGTCGTACAGGCGCGGCACCAGGTAGCCCAGCGTGGACTTGCCGGCGCCGGTCGGGCCGACCACCGCGAGGCTGCCGCCGGCGGGGACGTCGATGTCGACGCCGTCGAGGACGGGGCCGCCCTTGTCGTCGTACCGGAAGGAGACGTCCTCGAAGCGGACCTCGCCCTTGATCCGGTCGAGACGCACCGGGTTGTCGCGTTCGGTGATGTCGACGGGGAGGTCGAGGTACTCGAAGATGCGCTGGAAGAGGGCGAGGGAGGTCTGGATCTGCACGCCGGTCGACAGAAGGCCGACGGCCGGGCGGAACAGGCCCTGCTGGAGCGAGACGAAGGCGACGATCGTGCCGAGGGAGACGTCGGGGCCGCCGAACTGGAGGGCCAGGCCCGCGGTCCAGTAGATGAACGCCGGCATGGCGGACATGACGATCCCGATCACGGCCATGCGCCAGCGCCCGGCCATGTTCGACCGCACCTCCAGGTCGACCAGCTGCTCGGACTCGTCGGCGAAGGACCGCGTGAGGGAGTCGGAGCGGCCCATGGTGCGGCCGAGCAGGATGCCGCTGACCGACAGCGACTCGGTGACCGTGGCGGCCATCGCGGCCATCTGCTTCTGGCGCTGGGTGGTGATCTTCTTGCGCTCGTTGCCGACGCGCCGGCTGATCCACACGAACACCGGCAGCAGGAGCAGCGAGACGACGGTCAGCCGCCAGTCGAGGGCGACCATCGCGATGATGGTGGCGACCACGCTGGTGAAGTTGGAGACCAGCGAGGTGGCGGTGGAGGTGACGGTGGCCTGCATGCCGCCGATGTCGTTGGCGATGCGGGACTGGACCTCGCCGGTGCGCGTGCGCGTGAAGAAGGCGAGGGACATCCGCTGCAGGCGGTCGTAGACGGCCGTCCGCAGGTCGTGCATGACGCGCTGGCCGACGGTCGTGGAGATCAGCGTCTGCAGGACGCCGAAGACACCGCTCAGAACGGCGCTGAGGATCATGCCCAGGGCGAGGAGCGTCAGCAGGCCGGTGCGTCCCTCGGGGATCGCGACGTCCAGCGTCTCCTTCAGCAGGAACGGCGTGGCGACGGTGACCAGCGAGGCGGCGGCGACCAGCAGGCCGACGACGGCGAGCCGGGCACGGTAGGGCTTGAAGAGGGCGAGGATGCGGCGCACCTGCCGGGGCTGTTCGGTCGAGGTGCCGGGCGAGGGGGTCCAGTCGATGTGATCGCGGGGCATGGCTCCTACGGAGGGTGAGACGATGAGGACTGACGGAGCATAGCTCATTGTTACCTATACTCACAATGAACGGCGTCCTGATATTGTTCCCGTATGACCACCCCCGATTCCGACAGTCTGCTCGCCGAGCAACTGCTGCGGCTCACGCGCCGGGTGCACCGCATCCAGAAGCACCATCTGGAGCGGAGCGGGCTCGACGTCACCCCGGCCCAGGCCCGGCTGCTGCGCACCCTGGCGCACTGCGACTCGCCGCCGCGCATGGCCGACCTCGCCGAGCGGCTCGAGGTGGTGCCCCGGGCCGTGACGACGCTGGTCGACGGGCTGGAGGGGAGCGGCATGGTGCGGCGGGTGCCGGACCCCACCAACCGGCGGGTGATCCGGATCGAGCTCACGGAGGACGGCCGCAAGGCCCTGCGACAGCTGCGGGGGGCGCGGGTGTCGGCCGCGGAGGAGATCCTCGACCCGCTGACGGATCTCGAGCGCCAGGTGCTGAGCGGCTTGCTGGACGCGCTGGTGGACGGGTCCCCGGACCGGACCCCGAAACGCGCACCGGGGCGCGACCAGGAGCGGGCACCGGGCCAGGAGCACCGCTGCTGAACCTCGTGAGAACGGGCCGGGGCCGCTCCTCCGCGGTGGAGGGGCGGCCCCGGCCCGGTGCGGCGGCGCCGTTCGTTCAACCGGTCTCGGCGGCGTTCTCCCTGGCGGGTCCGGCGGAGACCACCGCCGCCATTGCGGCCGCCGCCTCCGGGCTCTCCGAAACCTCGGACCGCCCGGAGCCCACCGGCTGCCCGCAGTCCGCCGGCCGCTCGGAGCCCTTCGACCGTTCGGAGCCCTCCGGCAGCTCGGAGCCTTGCGGCAGCTCGGAGCCTTGCGGCTTCGCGGGACCGGCCGGCTCCTCGTGCGGCAGGGGGACCGTCTCGCCGTTCAGGACCTTCCTGGCCCGCTCCAGGTCCAGCGCGCCCTCCCCGCGGGAGACGGCGAAGACCGCCACACAGTTGCCGAGGAGGTTGGTGACGACCCGCATCGAGTCCATGATGCGGTCCACGCCCAGCAGCAGGGCCACGGCTCCGGCGGGTACGGCCCCCAGCGAGGAGGCCGTCGCGGACAGCGCGAGGAAGGCCGAACCGGGGATACCGGCCATGCCCTTGCTGGTGAGCATGAGCACCAGGATCACCGTGATCTGCTGGCCGAGGCCGAGATCCGCGCCCACCGCCTGGGCGATGAACAGGGTGCCGATGGACAGGTAGAGCGAGGCGCCGTCGAGGTTGAAGGAGTATCCGGTGGGAAGCACCAGGCCCACGGCGTCGTCGCGGGCACCGGCCCTGCGCAGCTTCTGCATCACACGCGGCATGACGGACTCGGTCGAGGCGGTGCCGAGCGCGAGGAGCATCTCCTCGCGGATGTAGCGCAGGAACTTCGGGGACTCGGCCGCCGCCCGCAATGAGGCCTCCGCCGCGGCGGCTAGGCCTTCAGCGCGTCCCTGTCCCCCATGACCACCACCGGATGCCGATCGGGGTCGAGGGTGCGCAGCAGGTAGCGCATCGCCGCCCCGGACACGCTGACGCAGGCGGACGTACCGCTGCCGTGGTCCATGTGCAGCCAGATCCCCCCGCCCTTCTCCTCGCCCTCGGGCCGCGTCGGGTCGTCGGGCGGGACACCGATGACGCGGTTGTAGTCGATGGCGATGACGTAGTCGAAGTCGTGCCGGTGCGACCTCGCCCACCAGCGCGGCGCCGCGAAGGAGGCGGACCGCGTGTACGGCAGCCTGCTGCCGGGATCGGCCAGCCTGCCGCCCGCGTCGGTGAGCGTGAACACGCCGACCGGACTGCGGTGGTCGCCGGCGTGGTGCGCGGCGGTCCAGCCCTTCTTGCCGTTGTGCCCCTGCCAGCTCCGGACGCGCTCCCAGGACGATCCGCTTCCGGCGTAGAGCACGACGGTCGCGTCCGCGGAGTCCTTCCCGTCGCCGTACACGGCCACAACCTGGCGTGAAAGTGCGGGGATCCGTCCCCGTAGGCGGTCGCCGACCCCCGGGATCCCGCTCGTCGGGGCCGCGTCCGGCGAGGCCGCGTCTCTTCTGCCGCCCGCTCCCGACGTACCGTCACTCCCGTGCTGCCCGGCGGCCCCACCGCACGCGGACAGGGCCGCGAGCAGGAGGCCGAGGATCAGCGGGGCGGCTCCCGCGCGCCGCGCACAGCCTTGTCGCATCGGCCCATGCTCGCACCACTGTCCGGGCGGCAGCGGCAGGTTCCGGACATCCGGGCCGTGTCGGACAGCTGCCGGATCCGGCCGCCGCCATGGAAAACCGGTTGATTCTGACCACGCCACGACGCGAACCTTGCACGGTTTGCTGCCGCTCCCCGCGGACCTTCCCGTATGTCCCCTCCCCTCCCCCTCCCTTCCCCCTCCCCCTCCTCGTCGCTTACGCCCTCTCCCCCTATCCCTGACTCGAGCCACTGGGACGTCATGCAGATCCAAGACCTTCCGTACCCCGACCCGGGTGTGCCGGACGCACGCTCGGGACCCCGCTTCCTGTGGTGGCTCGGCCGCAACCAGCTAGGCGGCCAGCTCAAGTCCCTGGCCTGGGGACTGCTGCACTTCGTCGCCGTCTCGGCACAGCCGTTCTGCGTCGGGTTCGCCATCGAGGCCGTCGTGGACCGTTCCGGTGCCCGACTCGCCCTCACCGGCGCGGTGATGGCCCTGTGCGGGGCCGCCACCGCGATCGGGGACACCTTCCTGCACCGCGCCGCGGTCACCAACTGGATCACCGCCGCCGCCAGGGTCCAGCAACTGCTCGCCCGCAAGGCCTCGCAGCTCGGCTCCGCGCTCACCCGGCGGGTCGCGGCCGGTGAGGTCGTCGCCGTCTCCACGGGCGACGTCGAGAAGATCGGCTGGCTCGTGGAGGCCGTGTCCCGCTTCACCGCCGCGGCCCTCACGGTCCTGCTGGTCTGCGTCGGCCTGGTCGTCTACCAGCCTGCGCTCGGCCTGGTCGTCGCCGTCGGCCTGCCCGTACTCGCGCTCGCGGTGCTGCCCCTGCTGCCCCCGGCGACGCGACGGGCCGACGTCCAGCGCGAGAAGGCCGGACGCGCCACCGAACTCGCCTCGGACACCGTGGCCGGACTCAGGGTGCTGCGCGGGATCGGCGGCGAGGAACTGTTCCTCGACCGCTACCGCAGCGCCTCGCAGGAGGTCCGGCACGCGGCCGTGCGCAGCGCCCGCATGTGGTCGTTGATCAGCGCCATCCAGGTGCTGCTGCCCGGCCTGCTGCTGATCACGGTCGTCTGCTACGGCGTCCACCTCGCCCGCGAGGGCCGCATCACCGTCGGCGAACTGGTCACGGTCTACAGCTCCGTCATGGTCCTGGCCTATCCCCTCAGGCACTTCGAGGAGATCGCGATGGCCTACTCCTTCTCGCGCCCGTCGGCCAGACGCGCCGCCCGGGTGCTGTCCCTGGAGCGGGTCACCGACATCGGCGGCTCGCGCGCCGCCGACGCTCCCTCGGGTGATCTGTACGACCCCGCCACCGGGCTGCTCGCCCCGACCGCGCGGCTCACCGCCGTGGTGTGCGGCGACCCGGACGCGGCCGGACGACTGGCGGAGCGGCTGGGCGGGCACCCCCCGGAGGACAGCCCGTCGGTGCTGCTCGGCGGAGTCCCGCTGAACGAGCTCCCGCTGGACTCCGCGCGCACCTCGGTCCTCGTCCAGGACAAGGACCCGGTGCTGCTGTCCGGTTCCCTGCGCGACCTGCTCGACGTCCCCGCCTCGGGTGCGGTCGACGCCGGTGCGGCGCTGGCGGCCGCCCAGTGCGCGGACGTCCTCGACGCCCTCGTGCAGGGTTCGCTGGACGCCGACGACCCGATGGACGCCCGGATCACCGAGCGCGGCCGGTCCCTCTCCGGCGGCCAGCGGCAACGGCTCGCGCTCGCCCGCTCCCTGTACACGGACCCCGAGGTCCTCGTCCTGGACGAGCCCACCTCCGCCGTCGACTCGCACACCGAGGCGCGGATCGCCGAGGGGCTGCGCGAACTGCGGGAAGGGCGCACCACGGTGGTGTTCACCTCGTCGCCCCTGCTGCTGGACCGCGCCGACCGGGTCGTGCTGGTGCACGAGGGCGAGGCCGTCGCGGTGGGCGCGCACCGCGAACTGCTGCGCTCCGAGCCCCGGTACCGGGCCGTGGTGACCAGGGAGACCGAGGAGGAAGCCGCGCTGGTCGAGGCCCGCAAGGCCGAAGAGGCCTCCCTGAGCGATGTGTTGCAGGACCTGGAAGACGACCGGCTCGAAGAGATCGAACGCGAAGAGATCGAGGAGACCGCATGATCGGCGTGGCGCCGCCCGCGTACGACCCGGCGGCACCGACGACGGCGAACACGCTGCCCGTCGGCGCCCCCGCGACCGTCCGCGCCTACGTGGCCGAACTCCTGCGCCGGCACCGCCGCGCCTTTCTGCTCCTCCTGCTCGTCAACACGGTCGCCACGGTCGCCTCGATGGTGGGTCCCTGGCTGCTCGGTGACCTGGTGGAGCGGCTGTCGGACGGCGCCCGCGAGCTCCACCTCGGGCTCGTCGCCACCCTGTTCGTGCTCGCCCTGGTCGTCCAGGCCGTCTTCGTCCGGCAGGTGCGGCTGCGCGGCGCGATGCTCGGCGAGCGGATGCTGGCCGACCTGCGCGAGGACTTCCTCGTGCGCTCGGTGCGGCTGCCGCCCGGCGTGCTGGAGCGGGCCGGGACGGGTGACCTGCTCTCCCGCATCACCACGGACATCGACCGGCTGGCCAACGCCATGCGCGAGGCCGTGCCCCAGCTGACGATCGGCGTGATGTGGGCTCTGCTGCTGCTCGGCGGGCTCGTCGTCACCGCGCCACCGCTGGCGCCGGCCGTCCTGGTCGCGGTGCCGCTCCTGGTGGCGGGGTGCCGCTGGTACTTCAGGCGCGCCCCGGCCGGCTACCGCTCGGAGGCCGCCGGCTACGCCTCCGTGGCCGCCGCCCTCGCCGAAACCGTGGACGCCGGGCGCACCGTGGAGGCCCATCGGCTGGGCGACCGCCGCATCGCGCTCTCCGAGGAGCGCATCCGGCAGTGGACCGCCTGGGAGCGCTACACGCTGTGGCTGCGGTCGGTGCTGTTCCCGGTCATCAACCTGGTGCACGTCACCGTGCTCGGGTCGGTCCTCATGCTCGGCGGGGCGTTCGTGCTGCAGGGCTGGATCGGGGTCGGCCAGCTGACGACGGGCGCGCTGCTGGCGCAGATGCTCGTCGACCCGGTGAACCTCATCCTGCGCTGGTACGACGAGCTCCAGGTGGCCCAGGTGTCGCTCGCCCGCCTCGTCGGAGTGCGCGACATCGAGCCGGACGGCGGGGACGCCGAGCTCGTGCCGGACGGGCGCGACGTGCACGCCGACCGGGTTCACTTCGGCTACCGGGAGGGCGTCGACGTCCTGCGCCAGGTGACCCTGGAGGTCTCCCCCGGCACCCGGCTGGCCCTGGTCGGCCCCTCGGGTGCGGGCAAGTCCACCCTGGGACGGCTGCTCGCCGGGATCTACGCGCCGCGCGACGGCCGGATCACCCTCGGCGGCGCCGAGCTGTCGCACATGACCGCGGAACGGGTCCGCTCCCACGTGGCGCTCGTCAACCAGGAGCACCACGTCTTCGTAGGGTCCCTGCGCGACAACCTCCGGCTCGCCCTCCCCCCTGCGCGACTCCGCCCGAGCGAGGAAGCGCCCGCGGCGTCCATGGCCCCCGCGATCTCCGCGATCTCCAAGACCTCGACGCCTGTGGAAGTCACCGAGGCCACCGAGGACACCGAGGACGCCGAGCTGTGGGCGGCCCTGGGCGCGGTCGACGCGGACGGCTGGGCCCGGGCCCTGGACGACGGCCTGGACACCGAGGTCGGCTCCGGCGGCGTCTCGCTCACCCCGGCGCAGGCCCAGCAGATCGCCCTGGCCCGGCTGGTCCTGGCCGACCCCCACACGCTGGTCCTGGACGAGGCGACCTCGCTGCTCGACCCCCGTGCCGCCCGCCACCTGGAACGGTCCCTCGCCCGGGTCCTGGACGGGCGCACCGTCGTCGCCATCGCCCACCGTCTGCACACCGCCCATGACGCGGACGTGATCGCCGTCGTCGAGAACGGCCGCATCAGCGAGCTGGGCAGCCACACCGAGCTGGTCGCGGCGGACGGCGCGTACGCCGCACTCTGGCGGTCCTGGCACGGCTGAGCACCGAACCGACGGTGCCGGCCGAGCGACGCCGGTGAGGGGCGTGGGGGGCGCCGAAGCTCGGACCGACACGAGTGTCGGCGCCCGGCTCGGCCCGGTGCCGGCCTCGGCGTCCTCGGGCGCCCCCTCGCGGGGCGGCCACCTGCGTGCTCCGGGGTCGTGGGCGGTCTCGTGCCGCGGCCCCCGCGCCCGGGCGAAGGCCGCCCGGCCCGGCCGTCGCGCGTCCTCTGGCGTTGCGCGGTCCCGAAGCGGAGTGGAACGCTGGATACCGGCACCCGTGCGGAAGGCAGTCTGGATCCGTCCGGAACACACCGCGCTCGACCGGTGCCCCGTGCGGCGGCACCCTGCCGCCGACCGCGAAGAGTACGGGGCCGTCACCCCCTGGAGGTACCCGTGAACAGTGCCGACGGATGGGGGGACGACGTCTACCAGCCCGACGCGTCCGACATCCAGGAAGACTCGGGACTGCTGGATGCCGAGGACACACTGGAGAACGACGGCGTCGAGGACCCCCTCGACCGCGGTTGGTCCCCTCCGGAACGCCCCTGGGCCGTGGAGCACGACGGGGTGACCGCCGCGGAGCGCCGGCAGGGCGAGACCCTGGACCAGCGGCTCGCCGAAGAGGTCCCGGAGACGGGTGCGCCGGACGGCGACGGCCTCGGCGATTGCGACGGCACGGACGGGGAACTCCTCGACAACGAGGTCGGCTCCGCGCGCTCCGGCAGGCTCGTGGCACCGGACGAGGGAGCCCACGAGGACGAGGAGAGCGCACTGATCGCCACGGACGTGGGCATCGACGGCGCTGCGGCCTCCGCAGAGGAAGCCGCGATGCACATCGTCGACGAAGACGCCCTGTCCGGCTGAACCGGCCACGGCCGCCCCGACCGCCCCCGGGCCCTGGCCGTCGCCGCACGTTCCGCCGCCGTCGGCACCGCCGGAGTCGACACAGCCGCCGCTGACGTCGCCGTTGCCTTCGGTACCGCCGTCGGCGGCCCCAACGGCAGCGTCATCGCCATCGCCATCGCCATCGCCATCGCACGAGGAGCGCTCATGCAGAAGGACAAGCAGCCCGACTACCACGCGGTCGTGTTCCGCGACCGGACCGCCGGTTACGCCTTCCTGACCCGGTCCACCGCCACCAGCGATCGGACCATCGAGTGGGACGACGGCGAGACCTACCCGGTCGTGGACGTGGAGATCTCCTCCGAGAGCCACCCGTTCTTCACCGGCAAGGCGCGCACGGTGGACACCGAGGGCCGGGTCGCGCGCTTCGAGCGGCGCTACGGCGACGGCGGGGCGATGACCTGAGCCGGTGCGCTCGCCACTGCTACTGCCCCTGCCACTGCCACCGACGCCGCCACCGCCGAAGGCACCCGCCGGGTCGCTCGTCAGATGTAGTTGAGGGCGGCCGCGCCGCCCACTCCCCCGAGCAGCATGAACACGGGCATCAGTACCTTCAGCTCGACCCAGCTGCCGGCCCGGAAGCGCATCGCCTTGGGCGGACCGATCGGGTACCAGCGCTTGCGCCCGATCGGGATGGGCCACAGGACCGGGCAGCCCGAGACGGTCAGGGCGTCGCCGATGTCGTGGACCAGGGCGCCCAGCACGATCGGCAGCCCCAGCCACAGGTACTGCTGACCCGGGTCCGTGAACAGCCAGTCCGAGCCGTTGCCGGGCTTGTCCAGGACACCGGCGAGGATCCAGGCGCTGGTGGCGGCCAGCAGCCACACCAGCACATCGCTGCTGGATCCCCGGGCCGCCCGCCACAGCAGCCCTTCGATCGCCAGCACCATGTGCACGAAGAGCAGCGCCAGGACCGCCCAGCGGCCGCCGGTGATCGCCAGGGCGGAGGCGCCTCCGCCGATCATGACGGCCCACAGCCAGGTGTGCGTCAGGGTCCGGTGACCGCCGGAGCGGCGCGGGTCGCCCTGCTTCCTGGTGCTCTTGTAGACGGCGTAGGAGAGCTTGTCGACGATCTCGCACAGCCAGCGCGAGATCGGTCCGAAGGCCCGCGAGATGGTGGCTGCCTTGTGGTCGAGGTCCGGAGCGAGCGCGGCTCCCGCGCAGATCAGCGCACCCGCCAGCAGGACCGGCCAGGGCATCGTGTGCCCGGCCGCGGCGGCGGTCGCACCGACGCCGAGCCAGGCGGCCGCGCCCGACAGTGAGTGTGCTGGTCCCATCATGGCCGCTGCCCGCCCTATTCCTCGAATGCCGCTGTCCAGTTGACCGGGTGCGTTGACGCTCCGTCGGCGACACAGCGTATCGGTCGTGATCTTCGAGCAGGCATCCGATTCCCCCCTCAGGGGCGAGGGCAGGCAAGATGGGGGCGTGACCCTCATCGATCAGTTGCCGCCGACCGCAGATCCCGACGCCCTGTACGAAGCCTTCGAGTCCTGGGCGCAGGAGCGTGGTCTGACGCTCTACCCCCACCAGGAGGAGGCGCTGATCGAGGTGGTCTCCGGGGCGAACGTGATCGTGTCGACGCCCACCGGCTCCGGCAAGAGCATGATCGCGGCGGCCGCGCACTTCGCGGCGCTCGCCCGCGACGAGGTCACCTTCTACACCGCTCCGATCAAGGCGCTGGTGTCGGAGAAGTTCTTCGAGCTGTGCAAGATCTTCGGCACGGAGAACGTCGGCATGCTGACCGGCGACGCGTCCGTGAACTCCGACGCCCCGGTCATCTGCTGCACCGCCGAGGTGCTGGCCTCGATCGCGTTGCGTGACGGCAGGAACGCCGATGTCGGCCAGGTCGTCATGGACGAGTTCCACTTCTACGCGGAGGGCGACCGCGGCTGGGCGTGGCAGATCCCGATCCTGGAACTGCCCCAGGCCCAGTTCGTGCTCATGTCGGCCACGCTCGGCGACGTGTCGTTCTTCGAGAAGGACCTCGCCCGCCGGACCGGCCGCCCCACGTCGGTGGTCCGCTCGGCGACGCGGCCGGTTCCCCTCTCCTACGAGTACCGGTTCACGCCGATGACGGAGACGCTCAGCGACCTCCTGGTCACGAAGCAGGCACCCGTCTACATCGTGCACTTCACGCAGGCGCAGGCGGTGGAGCGGGCGCAGGCGCTGATGAGCATCAACATGTGCTCGCGCGAGGAGAAGGAACGGATCGCCGACCTGATCGGCAACTTCCGCTTCACCACGAAGTTCGGCCAGAACCTCTCGCGCTACGTGCGGCACGGCATCGGCGTCCACCACGCCGGCATGCTCCCCAAGTACCGGCGTCTGGTGGAGAAGCTCGCCCAGGCCGGCCTGTTGAAGGTGATCTGCGGTACGGACACCCTCGGCGTGGGCGTCAACGTGCCCATCAGGACCGTGCTGTTCACGGCGCTGACCAAGTACGACGGCAACCGGGTGCGGACCCTGCGGGCCCGTGAGTTCCACCAGATCGCGGGCCGGGCCGGCCGGGCCGGCTTCGACACGGCGGGTCTGGTGGTGGCGCAGGCCCCCGAGCACGTCATCGAGAACGAGAAGGCCCTGAACAAGGCCGGCGACGACCCGAAGAAGCGTCGCAAGGTGGTGCGCAAGAAGGCGCCCGAGGGATTCGTGGGCTGGACGGAGAACACCTTCGACAAGCTCATCGAGTCCGAGCCGGAGCCGCTGACGTCGCGCTTCCGGGTCACGCACACGATGCTGCTGTCGGTGATCGCGCGGCCCGGCAACGCCTTCGAGGCGATGCGGCATCTGCTCGAGGACAACCACGAGCCGCGCAAGCAGCAGATCCGGCACATCCGGCGCGCGATCGCGATCTACCGCTCGCTGCTGGACGGCGGGATCGTCGAGAAGCTCGACGAACCGGACGCCACCGGCCGCATCGTCCGCCTCACCGTGGACCTCCAGCAGGACTTCGCGCTGAACCAGCCGCTGTCCACCTTCGCGCTGGCCGCGTTCGAGCTCCTCGACCCGGACTCGCCCTCCTACGCCCTCGACATGGTCTCCGTCGTGGAGTCCACGCTGGACGACCCGCGTCAGATCCTGGCCGCCCAGCAGAACAAGGCGCGCGGCGAGGCGGTGGCCGCGATGAAGGCGGACGGCGTCGAGTACGAGGAGCGGATGGAGCGCCTCCAGGACGTCACCTACCCGAAGCCCCTGGAGGAGCTCCTCTTCCACGCGTACGACACCTACCGCAAGAGCCACCCGTGGGTCGGCGACCATCCGCTGTCGCCGAAGTCCGTCATCCGCGACATGTACGAGCGGGCGATGTCCTTCACCGAGCTGGTCTCCCATTACGAGCTGGCCCGTACCGAGGGCATCGTGCTGCGTTACCTGGCCGGCGCCTACAAGGCCCTCGACCACACCGTCCCGGACGACCTCAAGTCGGAGGATCTCCAGGACCTGGTGGAGTGGCTGGGCGAGATGGTGCGCCAGGTGGACTCGAGCCTGCTGGACGAGTGGGAGCAGCTCGCCAACCCCGCGGAGATGACCGCCGAGGAGGCCCAGGAGAAGGCCGACGAGGTCAAGCCGGTCACGGCGAACGCGCGTGCCTTCCGGGTCCTGGTCCGCAACGCGATGTTCCGCCGTGTCGAGCTCGCCGCTCTCGACCGCGTCGACGAACTCGGCGAGCTGGACGGCGAGTCCGGCTGGGACGCCGACGCCTGGGGCGAGGCGATGGACAAGTACTGGGACGAGTACGACGATCTCGGCACCGGTCCGGACGCGCGGGGCCCCAAGCTGCTCGTCATCACGGAGGAGCCGCAGAACGCCCTGTGGCGCGTCCGCCAGATCTTCGACGACCCGAACGACGACCACGACTGGGGCATCAGCGCGGAGGTCGACCTCACGGCCTCCGACGCCGAGGGCCGCGCGGTCGTCCGCGTCACCGCCGTCGGCCAGTTGTGAGTACCGGACAGGGCACAGGAGAACCACACCGATGACGAATCCGGCCGAGAGGCTTGTCGACCTGCTCGACCTCGAGCAGATCGAGGTCAACATCTTCCGCGGTCGCAGCCCGCAGGAGTCCTTGCAGCGGGTCTTCGGCGGCCAGGTGGCGGGCCAGGCGCTGGTCGCGGCGGGCCGGACCACCGAAGGGGACCGGCCCGTGCACTCGCTGCACGCGTACTTCCTGCGTCCGGGCCGGCCGGGTGTGCCGATCGTGTACCAGGTCGAGCGGGTGCGGGACGGGCGGTCCTTCACGACCCGCCGGGTGACCGCCGTGCAGCAGGGGCGCACGATCTTCAATCTCACCGCCTCCTTTCACAAGCCTGAGGAAGGTCCTTTCGAACACCAGCTGCCGCCGGCTCGTGAGGTCCCGGACCCGGAGTCCCTGCCGACGGTCGTCGAGGAGATCCGGAAGCATCTGGGCGAGTTGCCCGAGCAGTTGGAGCGGATGGCGCGCCGTCAGCCCTTCGACATCCGGTACGCGGACCGGTTGCGCTGGAGCGCCGAGGACGTCAAGGAGGCGGAGCCGCGCAGCGCGGTGTGGATGCGCGCGGTCGGCCCGCTCGGTGACGACCCGCTCGTCCACACCTGCGCGCTCACGTACGCCAGCGACATGACCCTCCTGGACGCCGTCCGCCTGCCGGTCGAGCCCTTGTGGGGTCCGCGGAACTTCGACATGGCGTCGCTGGACCACGCGATGTGGTTCCATCGGCCGTTCCGCGCGGACGAGTGGTTCCTCTACGACCAGGAGTCGCCGATCGCCACCGGCGGACGCGGGCTGGCCCGCGGGCGGATCTACGACCTGGAGGGGCGCCTGCTGGTGTCCGTCGTCCAGGAGGGTCTGTTCCGGGCGCTGTAGGTCCGCCGCGTCACCCGTCCCGGTCCGGTTCCTCACCCGTCCCGGTCCGGCTCGTCACCCTTCCCGGCGGCGCAGCCAGTTCAGCAGTCCGCGGGTCTGCCGGTCGGGCTCGCCGGGCGGGTCCGGCGGTCCGGTCGGCGGCGTCGGGGCCCGTGTCGGGAAGGGCCGTGGGGCGGGCTGCTCGGCGCGGGCCTCGCCCAGGGTTCGCTCCAGGTCGTGCTTCAGCCAGTCGATCTCGTCGGGATCGTCGGCCGTCATGATCTTCTCGACCAGGCGCGCGGCGGGTGTGCCGGGCGTGCAGTGGGCCGGCGGTCCCGGCCGGAACCTGTTCAGGTGGGAGCGTTCGTAGGCGTCCTCGACGATCTCCGCGACCTGGAGGGGGTCGAGGAACCCGGCCAGGACCCCGGCGCGCTGCCAGGGGCTCTCGGCCTGCCGGTGCAGGAAGCCCAGGTGGCGTCCCCGCCAGTTCCGGGGTCGCAGGTCGACACCCGCGGCCAGCCGGCTCCGCAGCACCTCGGGGGTGCGGCCGGTCAGCAGGAAGGCGTTGGTCCCGTCCGTGGCGAACTGCTTGAGCTCGTCGGCGAGATAGAGCCAGACCACGACCCGATAGCGGTTCAGATAGAACCTGACCGGTACCACCAGTCCCAGCCGCGCGAGGCGGGTGAACCGGGCCGCGGGCACGCCCACGATGGCGGCGCCTTCGCCGGTCCCCACGGCCAGCGCGCTCGCGCGCAGCGCCTCGGGGAATCCTGGGTCGGAGCGCAGACGTTCGATCTCCGCCCGGGCCACCCGGCGGCCGCCCCCGCCTTCGTCGGGCATGGTCCTGATGCGTCCGAGGTGCACGGCGAGGTCGAACTCGCTGCGCTTCAGCTCCAGTTCCTTCGCCGCCCGGCTCGGCGCGCAGGAAGCGGAGCGTGGTCGTGTGACAGTGTCGCCGGACATGGTGGTCTCCCCCGTGGAGTGAAGTGAGTGGATCAGGCCCGCACGGTCGGCGGTGGCCTCGGAAAAAACCGTAGCCGGAATCCCCGACATCGGGGCGAGCCTGTGGATAACTCCACGAGGGAAGGCGAAAGTGCAGGTCAGAGGTCTTCGAGGGGAGCCCGGTCGGGATGCCGGGCGTCCACGGTGAGGTGCTCTCCGACCCGGTTGACGAGCAGAGTCATCTCGTAGGCGATCTGGCCCATGTCGGCCTCCGCCTCGCTGAGCACGCACAGACAGCTTCCGGTGCCCGCGGCGGTGACGAACAGGACGGCGTCGTCGAACTCGATCATCGTCTGGCGCACCCCGCCCGCGCCGAAGTGCCGCCCCGATCCCTTGGCCAGGCTGTGCAGTCCCGACGAGACGGCGGCGAGATGCTCCGCGTCCTCCTGGAGCAGTCCCGTGCTCGCCCCCGCCACCAGCCCGTCGTTGGACAGGACGAGCGCGTGGCGTACGTGGTCGACGCGCTCCGTCAGATCGTCCAACAGCCAGCCCAGTCCCTGGTTCTGTGCCATGTCCCGCTCCCCGTGCGACGTTCCCCGTGTGATCCTCCGCCTCGCCGGAGAATCTGCCCGCCAGCCTTCCCCAGGAGCGGCCGCGGGAGCAAGGAGGATGGCGGCATGGCACAGAAGATGACCGATGACGAATGGCGGGCCTTCGTCTCGTACGGAACCCGCACCGCGAAGCTGTCCACCGTACGGGCCGACGGGAGTCCGCACGTGGCGCCGATCTGGTTCCTGCTGGACGGGGACGAGGTGGTGTTCAACACCGGCAAGGCCACGGTGAAGGGGCGCAATCTGGTGCGGGACGGCCGGGTCGCCCTGTGCGTGGACGACGACCGGCCGCCCTTCGGGTACGTGGTGCTGCGGGGCCGGGCCCGTATCTCCGAGGAACCGGCCGACGTCCGGCACTGGGCGGCTCGGATCGCGGCGCGGTACATGGGCGAGGAGCGGGCCGAGGAGTTCGGCGCCCGTAACGGCGTCCCGGGCGAGCTGCTCGTCCGTGTCGCCGTCGACAAGGTCCTGGCGCAGCAGGGCATCGCGGACTGACCTGGTCGGCGTGGGCGGTGTCAGCTCACGGAGTCGAGCAGCCGGGCGGTGTGCATCCGCCCGGCGTACTCGACCAGCCGGATCAGCACCTCCTTTCCCGAGTCGCGGTCGCGGGCGTCGCACAGGACGACGGGGGTGCCGGGGTCGAGGTCGAGGGCCCGTGAGACGTCCTGGGCGCCGTACGTCCGCGTGCCCACGAAGCAGTTGACGGCCACCACGAAGGGGATGTGCCGGTGCTCGAAGTAGTCGACGGCGGGGAAGCAGTCCTCCAGCCGCCGGGTGTCGGCGAGGACCACCGCGCCCAGGGCTCCCTGGGACAGTTCGTCCCACAGGAACCAGAAGCGGTCCTGCCCCGGGGTGCCGAACAGGTAGAGGGAGAGGCCGGAGCGGATGGTGATCCGGCCGAAGTCCATGGCGACGGTCGTGGTGACCTTCTGGTCCACGCCGTCGGTGTCGTCCACCGACTGTCCGGCCTCGCTGAGCAGTTCCTCCGTGCGCAGCGGCTTGATCTCGCTGACCGCGCCCACCATGGTGGTCTTGCCCACGCCGAATCCGCCGGCGACCAGGATCTTCAACGCCAGGGGAGCCGTGTCGCCGCCCGTGGTGTCGGAGTGTTCGGAGACCATGGATCACTTCTCTCGGGAGTGTCGGCAACGGTCGGGGCCGGTACGGGGGTGCCGTGGCCCGGCGCGGCGGTCGCGCGGGGCTTCGGCGCCGGAGTGCGAAGTCAGCATCATGACAACCGCGGCCTCTTCCCGAGGGGTTCGACCGCTATCTGACCGATGTGACCGACTCTTGCGTGTTCGGTGTCCGAAGGCGCGCGCGAGTCGGTGTGCGGTGGGTCCGTACGCGTCCGGGTCCGTCCGGGGTTTCGTCTAGAGCGCTCGCAGCCCCTCGATCACCTCGCGCAGAATCCGTTCGTCGGGCAGCTGCGCGGGCGGGACCGGGCGGCTGACGGTGACGCAGCCGAGTTCCAGCAGGTCGCCGAGGAGCACCCGGACCACGCCCACGGGAAGGTCCGCGCCCGCGGAGAGCTCGGCGACGGACTGGGTCTCCGTGCGGCAGAGTCCGATGAGGGCGCGGTGCTCCGGTCCGAGCGCCATGCCGTCCGTGCTCGGTGCGCCCGGATCCAGGGTGACCAGGGCGATCAGGTCGAAGCGCACTCCGGTGGGTCCCGGTTTCGTGCGCCCGCCCGTCATGGCGTACGGGCGGACGAGGGGCCCGGCCTCGTTGTCGTACCACTGGCTGCCCGGTTCGCGCGGGGGGCCGGTCATGTCCTCGGTCATCTGCGTGGGTCGCTCTCTGGCCACATGCGGTCGTTCTCCGGGCTCATCCGGCGGCGGGCGGGCGCGCGGCGAGCCGTGGCGCCGTGTAGAGGTGCTCCCCGACCCGCTTGACGAGCCGCGCCATCTCGTACGCGACGAGGCCGATGTCGGCCGTCACGGCGGTGAGGACGGCCAGGCAGGATCCGTCGCCCGCGGCGGCCACGAACAGGAAGCCTTCGTCCATCTCGACCATGGTCTGGCGCACGCCGCCGGCGCCGAAGTGGCGGCCCGCGCCCTTGGCGAGACTGTGGAAGCCGGAGGCGACGGCGGCGAGGTGTTCGGCGTCCTCCCTCCTCAGGTCGGTCGACGCGCCGACGGCGAGTCCGTCGTTGGACAGCACCACGGCGTGCCGTACCTCGCTCACGCGCATCACCAAGTCGTCCAGCAGCCAGTCGAGTTCGCCGGACCGCTGGGCCGACCTCGTGCTCGGGTCCTGGATCATCTGGGGTCTCCTTCGCTGCTGTCGCCGCCCGCTTCGGGTTCCGGGGCGGCTCCGTGGCCGGGCTGCCTGCCGCCGCCGCGCGCCCAGCCCTCCCGGTACGCGGACATCCGGTCCCGTACGAGTTCGGGGGTGCGCCCTTCGTGCTCGCGCGGGTCGGGCCGGCCGGGCGGCCCGGCCGGTTCTTCGGCGTGCGACCTGCGCAGTTGGGGGGCGAGGTTGGCCTGCCGTACCCGGCGTGGGAGGTCGTCCGATCCGGCGTCGTCCGGGGGGCGGTGCAGGCGCAGGGCGGTGACTCCGGGGGGCGGGGGGTCGGCGGCCGCGGGTTCGGCGGCGGCCCGTTCGGGGACGGTTCGTTCGTGGGCGGTTCGTTCGTGGGCCGCTCGTTCGTGGGCCGCTCGTTCGGGGGCGGCCTGTTCGGGGGCGGCTCGAACCGGGGCCACCAGCGCGGGGCGGTCGGCGGAGGCGGCGACGGCCTCCTGGTGCCGGTCGGCAGAGGCGGCGACCGCTTCCCGGCGCCGGTCGGCGGTGTGCCGGTCCGCGGCGGACAGGCGCGCGTAGAGGCGTTCCGCGGGCTGCGGCCCGACCCCCGCGACCTCACGGGCGGAACGTTCCGGCTTGCCGCTGTGCAGGAGCGCCGTCGGTAGGAGGACCACCGCGGTGGTACCGCCGTAGGGCGAGGTCCGCAGATGGACCTTGATGCCGTGGCGGGCGGCGAGCCTGCTGACCACGAACAGGCCGAGCTGGTCGCTGTCGAACAGGTCGAGCGCCTCCGACTGCGCGATGCGCCGGTTGGCCTCGGTGAGGGTCTCCTTGCCCATGCCGAGGCCACGGTCCTCGACCTCGACGGCGTACCCGTTGCCCACGGGTTCGCCGGTGACCCGCACACGCGTGTGCGGCGGCGAGAACTGGGCTGCGTTCTCGACGAGTTCGGCGAGCAGGTGGGTGAGGTCCGCGACGGCGGTGCCGATGACGGCTGCCTCCGGGAGCTGCCGTACCTCCACGCGCGCGTAGTCCTCGACCTCGGAGACGGCGGCACGGACCACGTCGGTGAGGGACACCGGCATGCGCCAGGCCCTCCCGGGCGCCGCCCCCGAGAGGATGATCAGGCTCTCCGCGTGGCGCCGCATACGGGTGGTGAGGTGGTCGAGCCGGAACAGGTCGCTCAGCTCGTTCGGGTCGTCGGAGCGCCGTTCCATGCTGTCCAGAAGGCTCAGCTGGCGGTGGACCAGGACCTGGCTGCGGCGGGCGAGGTTGACGAACACCCCGGAGATGCCGCTGGCGAGTTCGGCGCGTTCCACGGCGGCCCGCAGTGCCGCGCGGTGCACGGTGCCCAGGGCCTGGGCGACCTGGCCGGTCTCGTCCTCCGACGGAGGTCCCGGCGGCGCTTCGGCGCGGACGTCGATCTCCTCCCCCGCGCGGAGTTTGCGCATGGCCTCCGGAAGTTTGCGCCGGGCGATCTCCAGGGCGCTGTTGCGCAGGCTGACCAGCTCGACGACGAGTCCGCGGCCGATGCGCACGGAGATGACGAGCGAGGCGATGACGGCGGCGAGGCCCAGCAGGACGGCGGCGCCTGCGGAGGTGAGCAGACCGCGGGTGAACGGGTCGGCCCGGTCGGCGACCCCGCGCCCGGCGTCCGCCTCGATCGTCCGCATCCCGCTCTGCACGCGCGCGTGGGCCTTGTCCCAGACGCTCGAGGGGGCGGCGGCGAGCGCCTTCGCGCCGGGCCCGGTGGCGAGGGCCCCGTCCTCGGCGGCGTACAAGGCCGCGTAGGCACTGCCCGCGGCGAGGCGTTCCCAGGCGGTGCGCTCGGGTCCGCGCAGGTCCGCGACGGCCGATTCCGTGAAGGTGCGGCGGGTGTCGACGGCACCGGTGAAAAGTCGCAGGCGCGCTGCGTCGAGACGTCCGTCGAGGCGTGCCCCGGCTAGCACGACGCCTTCCTGGGCCAGGGCCTCTCCCGCGCGGGAGAACTCGAGCAGCACGCGCGCGTCCGAGCCTAGTTCGGCGTCCTGCACGCCGGAGAGGGCACCGCCGACCGAGAAGGCCGCCGAGATCGTGCGCGTGTACCGGCCGTACGTCTCCTCCCAGCCGGCGCGGCCGTCGAGGACGGCGGCGCGCAGCGAGGGGAGTTCCTCGGCCCCGGAGACGAACGCCTCGAGCCGCTGGGCCACTCCCGTGGGCAGTTCCTGGCCGTCGGCGACGGTGCTGTCGTCGCCCAGCCGCAGCCGGCCCACCGCGCGGTCCGTGTCCTCCGCGAGCGTCCTCAGGTCCCCGGACTGCCCGGGAGCGGGCCGGGTCGCGTAGCGCACGGCGGCCGCCCGCTCGGTCTGCAGAGCGGCCACCGCGGCTGCCACGGGGGCGCGCACCTCGGAGTCCACGCGCTGCAACTGGCGCAGCCCGGACACGTCCTGGGCGGTGGTGACGGTGGCGTACGCCCACAGGGCGAGCAGCGAGACGACCGGCACCATGAGCAGACAGACGATCTTCGCGCGTACGGTGCGCGGCCTGATGCGCCAGCGCTCCGCGCGCGCGGGTATCGCGTCCGCCGGTGCGTCGCTCTGCTCGTCCGGGCCCTCGTCGGCGGGAGGTCCGGCGTGGGCGCGGCGCCCGCGTGTGGGGGGCGGCGCGTCGGCGCCTGCCGTGGGGGTCCTACGGGGTGTACGCATGGCCTCCTCGCTCGGAAAGGGTTCGGGGGGCGGGCCGGTCGCGTCAGACGGGCCGGGCCTGCTGCCGCACGGGGCGGCTGTCCGGTGGCTGCTGGGCCGAGGCGGACGCCTCACGCTCCCCCGTGGTGGGCGACAGCGCGACGAAGGCCGAGGTCAGGAAGAGGTAGGAGCCGAGGCCGACGGCGAGGGGGAAGATGAACTGCATCGCCGACGCCCCCGGCAGCGCCTCGCCCGAGGGCGTGACCTGGACGCTCACCGCGAACATCGCGGTGTAGTGCATGCTGCTCACCGCCGCGCCCATGACGAGGGAGGCGAGGGTGACCGCGACCGGCGACCTGATGTTGAGCGCCGCCCAGAGGGCCGCGGTGGCCGCGACGACGGCGATCAGGACGGACAGTCCCACCCGCACGGGGTCATAGCTGACGTCGGCGTGCAGCCGGACGGCCGCCATGCCCAGGTAGTGCATGCTGGCCACCCCGAGGCCGGTGGTGAGGCCGCCGATCAGCAACGCGCGCGTGCGGTCACGGCTGTACCCGACGGCGAAGACGCCGGCGCAGACGACGGCCATGGCGACGAGCAGGCTGAGCACGGTCAGCGGCACGTCGTAGCGGATGTCGGTGCCGCTGACGGCGAAGCCGAGCATGGCCACGAAGTGCATGGTCCAGATTCCGGTGCCGATCGCCGAGGCGGCGGTGATCAGCCAGTTGCGGCGCGAGCGTCCGGTGGCCCCGAGCGCCCGCACGGTGCAGCGCAGCCCGAGGGCGGCGCCGACGCAGGCCATCACGTACGACAGCGCGGGGGTCAGCCAGCCGAAGGCGGCGTGGTCCAGGTGTCCCATGGCCACGGGAGGCTAGTCGGGGCACGGGAGCACAAAGGGGGCGCATTTCGAAAGGTGCTGCAATGTGGCGCAACAGTGCGCCGGAACGATCGGGTCACGGTCGAACGTGTGCACCGCGGTGTCGTCCGTGTCGGTGAGAGATCATGCGGAGTATGAGCGACGACCACACACACGTTCAGGAGTTCTTCGGCGCACGGGCCGCGCACTGGGACAGCCGGTTCCCGGACGACGGTCCCGCCTACACCGCCGCGGTCGGCGGCCTCGGTCTGCGCGCGGGCGACCGTGTGCTGGACGCGGGCTGCGGCACCGGGAGGGCGCTGACGCCGCTGCGTGCGGCCGTGGGACCGTCCGGAGTGGTCGTCGGGGCGGACCTGACCCCGGACATGCTGGCGGCCGCCGTACGGGCCGGACGCGATCGTGCCGGACTGCTGATGCTCGCCGACGTGACCGCGCTCCCCTTCCGCTCCGCGTCGCTGGACGCGGTGTTCGCGGCGGGCCTCGTCGCCCACCTGCCCCGGCCGCAGGAGAACCTGCGGGAGCTGGCACGGGTGGTGCGCCCCGGCGGCACGCTGGCGCTGTTCCATCCGATCGGGCGGGCGGCGCTCGCGGCCCGTCAGGGAAGGCGGCTCACGCCGGAGGACCTCCGCGCGGAAGCCAACCTCCGCCCGCTGCTGGCCTGTTCGGGCTGGCGCATGACGTCGTACGCCGACGAGGACGCCCGCTTCCTGGCGCTGGCCGTCCGCGAGGGCTGAGAGCTCAACGCCCGCCGGCGACCGCCCGCACGAAGGCGTCGGGGTCGTCGAACATGACGTTGTGACCGGCGCCCGGCACCGTCACCACCCGCACGCCCGCCGCCTCCAGGGCGTCCGCCCCGTCGAGTGCACCGGACAGCCCGCCCTGGAGGTAGACACGCTCCACCCCGTCGAGCCCGGCCAGGATCTCGCGCATGACCGGGTCGGACCCGCGCCTCAGTCCGACGGCGGTGCGGTGCAGAGCCCGCGGGTCGGCCAGCCGCATGGTCGCGGCCCAGATCGGCCCGACCTTGTCCAGCACGCGCGCGTACCCGCCGTCGACGAACTCCTCCTCGGTGTAGGAGGCGATCCCGCTGCTCCCCGCGGAGGACGGCGGAAAGGCGTCCAGATTGGCCTCCGTGAGCACGAGCCGGGCGACGAGGTCGGGCCTGCGGTGGGCGAGCACGACGGCCACGGAGCCCCCCATGCTGTGGGCGACCAGCTCGGCGCCGGTCACCCCCGCAGCGTCAAGCGCGGCCGCGAGAGCGTCGGCGTGGTCGTCCAGCGTGTAGCCGAAGTCCGCGGGGCGGTCGCTGATGCCGTGTCCGGGCAGGTCGACGAAGAGGCTGCGCCGACCGGCGAGTTCGGGACGGGCGGCCACATGCGCGTGGTAGACGGCCGACGCCGCGCCCAGTCCGTGCACATACACCCGCGCGGGTTCCGCACCCCGCGTCTCGGTCCAGCGGACCTGGCTGCCCGCCCCGTCGAACTCCGTCTGCTGCATCGTCTCCCCCTCGGGTGGTCACCGCCGTCCGTCCCGGCGAACCGCCAACATACATCGTTCCGGAGGTATTAAGTCAACGATGCATAAGGGAAGCGATGTACCTGAGGATTGATGTATAACTGTCACGATGTACCACCGGCATGCGGCAGAATGCGGGCATGCTGGAGCTCGCCATCCTCGGTTTCCTGTACGACGCCCCGCTGCACGGCTACGAGCTGCGCAAGCGCATCACCGCGCTGACGGGACACGTCCGACCGGTGGCCGAGAGCACCCTCTATCCGACGATCAAGCGGCTGGAGAAGTCGGGGCTCCTGGTGCGCGCCACCGAGCCCGGCGCCGTCGCCGCGCCGCGCCATGTCCTCAGCCTCACCGCGGCCGGCCGGAGCGAACTGCGTCGGCTGCTCGCGGAACCCGCCCAGCGCGACATCACCGACGAGAACCGCTGGTTCACGGTGCTCGCCTTCCTCCGGCACCTGGACGACGCCGACGCCCAGGCGTCCGTGCTGCGCCGCAGGCTGGCCTTCCTGGAGGAGCCGGCGAGCTTCTTCTACGAGGGTGACCGGCCGTTGCGGGCGGAGGAGCTGGAGGACCCGTTCCGGCGCGGCGTGCTGACCATCGCGCGTGCCACCTCCCGGGCCGAGCTCAGCTGGCTGCGCGAGACGCTCACCTCACTCGGCGGCTGACCCGCCCGTGCGCCGGACCGGGCAGCCGCGGACGCCGGGCACCGGGCGGGTGCCCAGCTCAGCCAGCCGGTAGCCGTTCGGGTATCCCTTGATCTCCCGGTTCTGTCGTGCGTGGTGGGGTGCCCGGCGCGGCGGCAGCAGCCGCACGACGCGTCCACGCGCCCGCACCGCCGCCCGCACCAGCGCGCGTACCGCGGGGCCCGGAGGGGGGTAGCGGAACGCCTCCAGAAGGTGTCCGTCCAGCAGGGCGAGAGTGGCGTGGCGCAGGACCGGCGCCAGCGGCCTCGGGTACCAGGAGGCCATCAGGTCGAGCGTGGCGTCCGAGACACGCCGCGCCCCCTCGTCCCAGGCGTAGTGGGCCTTCTCGTAGGCATCGAGACAGGCCTCGAACTCCTCATAGGTCTCCGGGATGTCCTTGATGCCCATGCGCTGCCCCAGGGTGCGGTAGTACACCGCACAGGCGACGGTCTCGTGGCGTGACAGCCCGCGCCATCCGTAGGCGTCGATCCACCGCTTCGGCATCACGACGAAGGTGCAGAGCACGTACCGCATGTCGTCATTGCTGATGTCGTAGGCGCGGTGCATCCGGTTGATGCTCCGGACGGCCGTCCGGCCCCGCTCGCTGTCGAAGCCGTGCTCGACGACGGCGTCCAGCAGCAGCGAGGTGTCGTCGTAGCGCTTCTGCGCGCGGTCCGTGAGTTCCGCCGTCTCGTCGAGCAGACGCCCGATGCTCGGCACCGCGTAGGTGCGGTAGAGGGCCAGTTCCAGAGCGCGGGTGACGTCCCAGGGGAACTCGTACGCCGCGATGAGCCGGTAGATCTCGTACGCGTCCTCGTACGGGTCCAACCGCTGGATCTGCCTGAGCCGGTCGAAGCGCTTCACCGCACCGTCCCCCTTCTGCCGCCGGAACTCCAACTCTAGGTTGAACAGGAGGAGATGAACGATCGGACGGGGCAACCACGCAGGGGGAAGGCGGTCGGCATGTTCGACAGGATCCGCACGGCCTACGGGAGATTCCGCGACGTGTCGCGGGCGCGGTCGCATTCGGGCGGGGAGGGGGCCTCGGGGAAGGAAGCGCGCGGCGGCGGGAAACGCGCCCACAACCTGTTCGAGGCGGCCGCCGCGTACGTCACGGCGTGCGCGGAGGACGATCAGGACCGGATCGACGAGGCGGCGGGCTGGGTGTCGCCGGAGGCGCTGTCCTTCGGGGTCAACGAACTGGCATGCCGGGCGGTCATCGCGCTCGCCCGGGAGCGCGACGAGTCTCCCCGTACCGTGGCCCGCGAGCTCCTCGGGCTGCCGCCGACGTGACGCATCCGACGGCCGGAGGTGGTCGATTCGCCCCGTCCGACCGGAAAACCGCAGCTCCGGGTGTGTCGGGCGGTCGTGACAAGGGCCTTCCCGCCGCACTAGGGTGCGCGCCGTCGGACAAACCTATGGGGAGGCTGGGATGGCTGGGACGGACGAGGACGCCGTCGCCGCCGCGGACGATGCGCTCTATGTGCTCACGGCGGTACTGCTGACGCCGGCGAAGTTCCCGAGCGCGTTGGGCGACGACTACCCGGAGGCCTGTGCGGCGCTCGGCCTCCCGCCGCTCGCGGACGGGTACGGACTGGTGCTGGGCCAGGACGGCGAGGGCGCGCGGTGGACCGTCGTCATCGACGACGTGTCGCTGGTCGCGGTCGCCATCGCGTCGTGGGACTGCGGCATGGAGTACGACCTGTCGCCCGGCGAGCGGACGGTCGTCGCCGCCCTGCCCGGCTGGCCGCTGGCGGTCGCCGTCGCGGCTCCCGGCGTTCCGGCGCCGCACGACCCCGCCGCCGACCTCGCGGACGGCCCCGCGCTGTCGCCTCCGGACACGAGCACCTGGGGTCCGGCCCAGCGACGGCTGGGCGCCGACGAGATCGCGCTCCAGTGGGCCCTGTGGCGGGAGCAGATCGACGACGCGGAGTTCGCCCGCCCCCAGGAGGGCGCCGCCGCCGCTGCCGGCGCCGCCGACGGCTCAGGGGCCCGGGGCGACGGGACGGGCCCGGCCGACACCGCCGACCGGGCCGACGGTGCGGACGGAGCCGACCGGGCGGACGGACCCCAGGAGGCCGGGAAGGGCACGACTCAGGGCCACAGCGGCATCCGACGTGTCCTCGCCGAGGTACGCGCCTACGTGGAGGCGCCGCCTCCGCTCGGCCGCGTCCGCTCGTCGTTCGCGCCCGGTGACGCGCGCACGCTGCGCGCCGACGGCCCCGGCTGGTCGCTGGTGGCCAGGACCGACGACATCGCCTTCGTCCTGCTCGACGAAGTGCCGGGCGAGGTGCTGCCGGTCGGCCGCGGACCCGAACTGCCCGGGCTCCTCGAAGCGCTCGACAAGATGGCCGTACGGCCGCTCTGAGGGGCGGCGATCCCGCCGAGGCCGGTCCGGCGGCCACGCCACGGGGTCCGGAAGCCCGGATGCGCCGGGTGACGGGGACCGCGACGCGGGCCCCGTCACCCGGCGGCCACGGCGCAGCGGCCAGGACTCAGCGGCCGAGTTCCTTGCGGGTGACGCGGCGCAGCCGGCGCCGCTGATCGGGATCCAGGGTGAGGTAGGCAGCCGCCGGAACCCCCAGCACGATCAGCAGGGCGGCCCACCAGGGCAGCCAGATCAACAACAGCAGTCCGACCGCCACACCCCCTGCGGCGATCTTCGCGTTTCTCGACATGTGCGTCGCCTCCTTCGCGGCCACTGCCGCTCTCTGCCATGAAAACGGCTCCAGGCCGCCCGCGGTTCCGGATTCGACCCTGAGACGCCCCTGAGGTACAGCCCCGAGACACCCCTGAGAGTTCCCGTCCAGGTCGGCGGACCGGACCGGATCGAGACGGCGCGCGTTTCCCGCCGAAGTGCTGTACCCTCGGCGACCCCGTCCTTGGTAGTCAAGTTTGAGGAGTAGCTTCATCGCTGCGCAGAAGGTCCCCGTGGCAACACCGTTCGAGAATGTCAGACCGGCAGGCTGCTCCGCCGTGTTCGTGCCCGGCACCCCGGCCCGAACCGGCCGCGTCGCCTTCTGGCGACCTGACGACGACACACGTCCCGCCGTGGCGGACCGGCCCGTGGAGGATCTGACCGTCGTCCGGCCCGCCGGCTCCGGCGTGGTCCTCGCGCGCGTACCCGCCGTCCTGGTCCCGGTGGAGGACGCCTTGCCTCTCCTCACACGCGCGCGTGCCGTGCCGGACGCCCACCGGGCCGCCGCCTTCTGGGGTGCGGCCGCCCTGCTGGCCCTGCGGTGCGTGGCGCGCGGTCTCCTGCTGCCCGGTCTGTCGCCCGGGGACCACGACGCCTGGCGGATCGGTCCGCTGGCTCCGGAGGACATCGATCAGGTGCGCCGACTGGCCGCCTCGATGCCGCCCGAAGCGCACGCCGTCCCGGTGGACGGGACCCCGCCGCTGCGCCTTCCCGAGCCCGAGGGACTGCTGCGCTCCTTCCTGGACGCCGTGGCGGACGCGCTGCCCCGCACGCCCGCGGCGCCGCTCATGACCGGAGGTCCGGCCTACGCGGCCCCGGAGCCTCGGCGTCTGCCGGAGCTGCGCGCGTGGGCGGCCGACGTGGCCGCGGGCCACGACGCCGGCGTCCGGATCTCACTGCGGATCGAGGTCGTGGGTCTCGACCCGGCCGGACCCGACCGTCCCGGGATCGGCGCGCCCACGTTCCGCGCCGTGCCGCAGGTGCACAGCGTGAGCGACCCCGCGCTGGTCGCGGACGCCGCCGACGTGTGGGCGGACTCCGACGTCACGCGGGGGGCGTTCGGCCCCCGCGCGCGGATGGACGCCCTGCTGGCCCTGCGCCGCGCCGCCCGCGCCTGGCCGGCGCTGACGCCCCTGCTGTCGGCCGCCGTCCCGAAGGCCGTCGAGCTTCTCGACGAGGAGGTGTCCGAGCTGCTGGGCGAGGGCTCGCGGGCCCTGGCGGGCGCGGGGATCGAGGTGCACTGGCCGAGGGAACTGGCCCGCACCCTGACCGCCCGCGCGATCGTGGGCCCGCCGGACGGGGAAGGCCGGTCCGACCGGCCCGGCGCGGACACGCCGTCCTTCCTATCGGCGGACTCGCTCCTGACGTTCACCTGGTGGTTCGGGCTGGGCGACCGGCAGCTGACCCGGGAGGAACTGGACCGGCTGGCCGAGGCCGGTCGGCCTCTGGTGCGGCTGCGCGACCGGTGGGTCCTGATCGACCCGCGGGAACTGCGCCGGGCGCGCGCCCAGCAGGACCGCAAGATGACACCCGTGGACGCGCTGGGCGCGGCTCTGACGGGCTCGACGGAGGTGGACGGCCGACGGATCGACGTGCGGCCCACCGGGTGGCTGGCGGCCCTGCGGGACCGGCTGACGCACCCCGGCACGCAGGGGCCCATGGAGCAGCCGGCGGCCCTGGACGCCACGCTGCGCGACTACCAGCGGCGCGGCCTGGACTGGCTGGCCCGGACCACGGCCCTGGGCCTGGGGTGCTGCCTGGCGGACGACATGGGGCTCGGCAAGACCGTCACGCTGATCGCCCTGCATCTCCATCGCCAGACGGACGCCGCGGCGGCCGGCCCCACCCTCGTCGTCTGTCCGACGTCCCTGATGGGCAACTGGCAACGGGAGATCGAGAGGTTCGCGCCAGGCACACCGGTGCGCCGCTTCCACGGTCCGCGCCGCGATCTGGAGTCCCTGGCCGACGGAGAGTTCGTCCTCACCACCTACGGCACACTGCGCCTGGACGCGGGACGGCTCGGCGAGGTGCCGTGGGGCCTGGTCGTGGCGGACGAGGCGCAGCACGTGAAGAACCCGTACTCGGCGACCGCGCGGGCGCTGCGCACCATCGGCGCACGCGCGCGGGTGGCGCTCACCGGCACCCCGGTGGAGAACAACCTCTCGGAGCTGTGGGCGATCCTGGACTGGACGACACCCGGCCTGCTGGGCCGCCTCGGCGCCTTCCGGACGCGGTACGCGCGAGCCGTCGAGAGCGGCGGGGACCCGGCCGCGGCGGAGCGGCTCGCCCGGCTCGTGGGACCGTTCCTGCTGCGCCGGCGCAAGTCGGACCCGGGGATCGCACCCGAACTGCCGCCCAAGACCGAGACCGATCGGCCCGTGGCCCTCACGACGGAGCAGATCGGCCTGTACGAGGCCGTGGTGCGCGAGACGCTCGCCGCGATCGCCGAAGCCGACGACATGGCGCGCCGCGGTCTGATCGTGAAGCTCCTCACCGGCCTCAAGCAGATCTGCAACCACCCGGCGCAGTACCTGAAGGAGGAGCGGCCGACGACCGCCGGACGCTCCGGGAAACTCGAACTCCTGGACGAACTGCTCGACACCCTCCTCGCCGAGGGGTCGAGCGTGCTGGTCTTCACGCAGTACGTGCGCCTGGCCCGGATCCTCGAACAGCACTTGGCGGCGCGGGGCGTCCCCACCCGGTTCCTGCACGGCGGCACGCCGATCGACGAGCGCGAGGAGATGGTGCGGCGCTTCCAGGACGGCGAGGTCCCCGTGTTCCTGCTGTCGCTCAGGGCCGCGGGCACGGGTCTCAACCTCACGCGCGCGGAGCACGTCGTGCACTACGACCGCTGGTGGAATCCGGCCGTCGAGGCGCAGGCCACGGACCGGGCGTACCGGATCGGTCAGACACGGCCCGTGCAGGTGCACCGGCTGATCGCCGAGGGCACGATCGAGGACCGCATCGCCGACATGCTGCGCCGCAAGCAGGCGCTCGCGGACGCCGTGCTCGGGGCAGGCGAGGCGGCGCTCACGGAACTGACGGACGCCGAGCTGGCCGATCTGGTGGAGCTGCGAGGGGACGCGCGATGAACCGGCACGACCGTGATGACGAGGAGCGGATCTTCGCCGCGTCGCCTCCCGCGCGCGGCGGGGGGTTCGCCCGGACGTGGTGGGGACGGGCGTGGCTGGCCGCGCTCGAGGACGGCGCGCTGGACGGCGAACAGGTCAGGACGGGCCGCCGGCTCGCGCGCGCGGGGGCCGTGGGCGCGGTGTCGGTGCGACCGGGGCGCATCACGGCCGTCGTCCGGGACCGCGATCACACGCAGCACCGGGCCGACGTGCTGCTCGACAGGCTCCCGGACCATCAGTGGGACCGTCTTCTGGACCTCGCGGTGGAGCGGGCGGGGCACGTCGCCGCGCTGCTCGACGGGGAGATGCCGACCGATCTGGTCGAGGACGCGGCGTCGGCCGGCATCGACCTGCTGCCGGGGCTGGGCGAACTGGAGGCGCGATGCGACTGCGGCGCCTGGGATCACTGCGGTCACACGGCGGCGGTCTGCTATCAGGTGGCGAAGCTGCTCGACCAGGATCCCTTCGTCCTCCTGCTGCTCCGCGGACGCGCCGAACAGGGCCTGCTGGACGGCCTCCAGGGGCGCCGCTCCGCCGCGCGGCCCGAGGCGGAGCCGCGGCGCGGCGAGGGCGTGGACGCGGCCGAGGCGTTCGCGGCGGGGCACATCCTGCCCCCGCTGCCCGCTGTGCCCGGAATCCCGCCGGAGCCGGGGGTGCCGCCCGCGCTGGACACCGGTGCCCCGCCGCCGGCCGGGGTCGATCCGGCGGCGCTGGAGGCGCTGGCCGCCCGGACGGCCGCCGCGGCGCACCTGCTGCTCGCGGAGGTGCTCCGCGAAGGTGCGCAACGGCCTGCGCCGACGGCACGGCCGACCGTGGGCCAGGACGCCGTACGGCTGGCCGAGGGCGTTCCGGACGAGGGCGGTGCGGCGGATCGCCCCGGCGGGGCCGTGCTGGACCGTCTCGCCGCCGGGTCGGGCCGCGACCGCGCGGAACTCGCCGCCGCCGTCCGGGCCTGGCGGCACGGCGGGGCGGCCGCGCTGGCCGTGCTCGAGGAGGAGTGGGCCGTGGAGGGCGAGGCGCTCGCACGCGCGTGTACCGCGCTGGACGCGGCCTGGGAGGAGGACGAGCGGCCGGTGCTGCGGGTGCGGGACAACCGGTGGACGGTCGTCGGGACGACCTGCCAACTGCGGCTGGGGCGGGACGGCAGATGGTGGCCGTACCGCAAGGAGGGCGGCCGCTGGCTGCCCGCCGGGGACGCGGCCCACGACCCGGCGACGGCTCTGGCGGTGGCCCGGTCCGACGGTGAGGAAGCGCTTTCCCGGGCCCATGCGCCGACCCCGGGATCCTGACGGTGCCGCGGGGGGCGTCGGCCCGACGGACGGCCGACGCCCCCTGTTCACCCGGAGGTCGTACGGCGTTCGGCGCGTGCCCCAACTCTGGCCGCTGTCAGCGAACTTGTCGCACCTTTCCCCCAGGAGGCCTGATGTCCCCGCACGCCACCGGCCGGCGCCGCGTCCACCGTATCGCCGCGGCGGGCGCACCGCTCGCGGTGCTGGCCGCGCTCGCCACCGCCGGACCGGCCGCCGCGGGCACGCCGGCCCCGGCGGCGCACGTCACACGGACCGCGACGCTCGGCGACATCCCGCTCGGGACGTTCAGCAACGCGCTGCTGCCCGGCACGGTGACCGACGACCGGGGCGTGGATCTCGGCGGGATCGGCAGCGACATCTACCCGGCGGGCCGCAAGGGCGAGTTCTGGACGGTCACCGACCGCGGGCCCAACGGGCAGATCAAGGTGGGCGGCGCCAAGCGCCGTACCTTCCCGGTACCCGGCTTCGACCCGGCGATCGTCCGGATCAAGGTGTCCGGGGACACGGTGAAGGTGCTCCAGGCGATCCCGGTCACCACGGCGTCGGGGAAGCCCGTGACGGGCCTGCCGAACCAGGCCGGGCGCGACGAGGCGCCGTACTCCTACGACGCGCAGACCCCGCTGTCCTACAACCCGGACGGCCTGGACACCGAGGGCGTCGTGCGGGCGGCGGACGGCAGTTTCTGGCTCGTCGACGAGTACGGCCCCTCGCTGGTGCACGTCTCCGCGCGCGGGAAGGTCCTGACGCGGTACGTGCCGCAGGGGCTGAATCTCACGGGCACGGACTACCCGGTGGTGGAGGCGCTGCCCGCGGTCCTGCTGCACCGGAAGATCAACCGCGGGTTCGAGGGCCTGGCCCGACTCCCCGGCGGTGACCTCGTCCTGGCGGTGCAGAGCCCGCTGTCGCTCCCGGACACGGACGCGGGAGAGGCTTCGCGGACCACGCGTCTGCTGCGTTTCTCGCCGAAGAAGAAGGCCGTCACCGCCGAGTACGCCTACCGCTTCGACCCGGTCGAGGTGGTCGACCCGAGCGAGGACGACACCTCCGAGCTCAAGATCTCCTCGGTGGTCGCGGTGGGCGGTGACCGGCTGCTCGTGGAGGAGCGCACCGACAAGGCCGCGCGGCTGTACCTGGTGCGGCTCGGCCGGGCGGCGAACATCCTGGGCGGCCGCTGGGACGACGAGGCGACGTCCCCGTCGCTGGAGCAGTTGGCGGACCCGGCGGCCTCGGGAGTCCCGGTGCCGGCGAAGCGGCTGGTCGTCGATCTCGGCACGGTCGCCGGGGTGCCCGGGAAGATCGAGGGCGTCGCGCTCGTGGACCGCTCCACGCTGGCCCTCGTCAACGACAACCACTTCGGGATGACGGACGGCGTCGGCGCGTTCGACGCGCAGGGCCGGCTCGTCGACAGCGGCGTCGAGACGACGGTCACCTCTGTGCGGCTGCCGCAAGGCATGTGAGGGCGCCTCGGCACGCGCGCGTGGCGGTGTACGGCGGCCACGCGCGCGTGACCGTTACGGCAGCAGGGACTCCAAGGACGGCAGCAGCGACTCGAGGTCGCTGGGCAGCTCGGTCGGCAGTCGGGTCGGCAGTTCGGTGGGCAACCGCGACGGCAGGTCGCTCGGCAGGCCGCTGGGCAGCTCCACCGGGAGGCTGAAGGACGGGGCGGGAGTGGAGCCGGTGCTGTTGCCCGCGGTCGGCTCGTCGCCCGGCGAGTCGTCGCCGTCCGAGGCCATCAGCACGACGATGACGACGGCTCCCGCGGCGACGAGCAGCGCGAGGACGACGAACAGCGGGTTCCGGCGCCGTCCGGAGCCGCGCCGCGGATCCGACGGAGGCGGAGGCGACCAGCCGCCCCCGCCTCTGCCGTCGTCGGGTCCGTAGCCGGAGTCGTGCGGTCCGAAGCCGCCAGGAGGCGGCATGTCGCCCGGCGGTCCGGGCGGTTGAGGCGGTACGGGCGGCATGGCCATACCGTCCAGCGTCGCGGTGAACCGCGCACGGCGCGAGCCCCGCACGGAAGTTGATACCGACCCATGTCATGGACCGCATGGTTCCGGCGCATTCCGTGCGCGGAACGGTCGGAAACCGAGCGGAGAACACGCGACGACCGAGCGAGGTCCGAGCGGGGCCGGTCGTGGGACGCACGCGTGTGTGCACGCTCACCGGTGCACACACACGCGTGTGCGGGTCAGCCCCGGGCGCCCAGCAGGTGGTCCATGGCGAGCTGGTCGAGGTGCTCGAAGGCCATGCCGCGAGCGGCGGCCGTGTCGGCGTCGAACTCCTCGAAGGCGGTGCGGTCGGCCAGCAGGCTCTCCAGACCGTCGGCCGCCGTGGCCTGGGCGAGCTCGTCCAGCCGGGAGGCGCGCAGGGCCTCCTGGACCTCCGGGTCGTTGCGGAACGCGAGCGCACGCTCCTTGAGGATCAGGTAGTTGCGCATGCAGCCCGCGGCCGAGGCCCACACGCCGTCGAGGTCCTCGGTGCGCGGCGGCTTGAAGTCGAAGTGCTTCGGGCCCGCGTAACCGGCGCTCTCCAGCAGGTCGACCAGCCAGAACGCGGAGCGCAGATCACCGGCGCCGAAGCGCAGGTCCTGGTCGTACTTGATGCCGGACTGGCCGTTGAGGTCGATGTGGAAGAGCTTGCCCGCCCACAGCGCCTGGGCGATGCCGTGCGGGAAGTTCAGCCCGGCCATCTGCTCGTGGCCGACCTCGGGGTTCACGCCGTACAGCTCCGGGCGCTCCAGGCGCTCGATGAAGGCCAGGGCGTGGCCGACGGTGGGAAGCAGGATGTCGCCGCGCGGCTCGTTCGGCTTGGGCTCGATGGCGAACTTCAGGTCGTAGCCCTGGGAGGTCACGTACTCGCCGAGGAGGTCGAAGGCCTCCTTCATGCGGTCGAGGGCCACCCGGACGTCCTTGGCCGCGCCGGACTCCGCACCCTCACGGCCGCCCCAGGCGACATAGATCTTCGCGCCGAGCTCGGCGGCCAGGTCGATGTTGCGGATCGTCTTGCGCAGGGCGTAGCGACGCACGTCACGGTCGTTCGCCGTGAACGCGCCGTCCTTGAAGACGGGGTGCGTGAAGAGGTTGGTGGTGGCCATCGGCACCGCCATGCCGGTGGTGTCCAGGGCCTGGCGGAAGCGCTTGATGTGCTCCTCGCGCTCGCTCTCGGAGGACCCGAAGGGGATCAGGTCGTCGTCGTGGAAGGTCACGCCGTAGGCGCCCAGCTCGGCCAGGCGCTGCACCGATTCGACCGGGTCCAGGGCACGCCGGGTGGCGTCGCCGAACGGGTCCCGTCCCTGCCAGCCGACGGTCCAGAGGCCGAAGGTGAACCTGTCGTCGGGGGTGGGCTGGTAGCTCATGCCGCGGCTCCTTGCTTGAAGACTGTGTCGCTGACTGTGTCGCGAGCTATTTCGTCATGGCAGTTTACAAATTAGTATGCGGACGCATCTCTGGGAAGACAGATCCCGCAGAGCCGTGGAAAAACTTGAGGGAGAACCCGATGTCAGCAGCCGAGGGTCCGCTCGTCGTCGGCGTGGACACGTCCACCCAGTCCACCAAGGCGCTGGTCGTCGACGCGGCGACCGGCCAGGTCGTCGCGAGCGGCCAGGCGTCGCACACGGTGTCCACCGGCGCCGGCCGCGAGAGCGACCCCCGCCAGTGGTGGGACGCCCTGCGCGAGGCCCTGCACCAGTGCGGCGACGCGGCGCGCGAGGCCGCCGCGGTGTCGGTCGGCGGGCAGCAGCACGGCCTCGTCACCCTGGACGGGCAGGGAGAGCCGGTGCGCCCGGCACTGCTGTGGAACGACGTGCGCTCGGCCCCGCAGGCCCGTCGGCTGACCGAGGAACTGGGCGGAGCGAAGTTCTGGGCGGAGCGCACCGGGTCCGTCCCCGCGGCTTCCTTCACGGTCACGAAGTGGGCCTGGCTGGCGGAGCACGAGCCGGAGGCCCTGCGCGCCACGAAGGCCGTGCGCCTCCCCCACGACTACCTCACCGAGCGCCTCACGGGCGAGGGGACCACCGACCGCGGTGACGCCTCCGGCACCGGCTGGTGGGCCTCCGCGACCGAGGCGTACGACGCGGAGATCCTCGCCCACGTGGGACTCGACCCGGCGCTGCTGCCCCGCGTGGTGCGGCCCGGCGAGGTGGCGGGCACCGTACGCGACAGCCACGACCTGCCCTTCGCCAAGGGCACCCTGGTCGCCCCGGGCACCGGGGACAACGCCGCGGCGGCGCTGGGCCTCGGGCTGCGTCCCGGCACACCCGTGCTGAGCCTCGGCACCTCGGGCACGGTGTACGCGGTGGCCAGGCAGCGCCCGACCGACCCCACCGGCACCGTGGCCGGCTTCGCCGACGCGCACGGCGACTGGCTGCCCCTGGCCTGCACCCTGAACTGCACGCTCGCCGTCGACCGCGTCGCCGCCCTGCTGGGCCTGGACCGCGAGGCGGTGGAGCCCGCCGCGGGCCTCACGCTGCTGCCCTACCTGGACGGCGAACGCACCCCGAACCTGCCGAACGCGTCGGGCCTCCTGCACGGTCTGCGCCACGACACGACCGGCGGCCAGCTGCTCCAGGCCGCCTACGACGGCGCCGTGCACTCCCTGCTCGGCGCTCTCGACCTCGTCCTCGACGAGGACGCCGACCGCTCGGCTCCCCTGCTGCTGATCGGCGGCGGCGCCCGGGGCACCGCCTGGCAGCAGACCGTGCGCCGGCTGTCCGGACGGCCGGTCCAGGTGCCCGAGGCCAGGGAACTCGTCGCGCTGGGCGCCGCGGCCCAGGCGGCGGGCCTGCTGACCGGCGAGGACCCGGCCGCCGTCGCCCGGCGCTGGAACACCACCCGGGGTCCGGTGCTCGACGCCGTCGAGCGGGACGAGGAGACGCTCGCCAGGATCTCCGGGGTACTCTCCGACGCGGCCCCGCTGCTGGACCGGAGCGCGGACGCCCACTGAGCATCGACGAATCGACGGAGGCATGACCGCACCGCTGCACGAGGCCCGGCCGACCGGCCCGGGGCGCGCACTGCCCGACACCCAGCAGGGCATGCGCCGCCGCAACCTGGCCAGGGTGATGCACGCCGTCAGCGCCGAGGGGCCGCTCTCGCGCGCGGCGGTCGCCTCACGCATCGGCCTGACCCGGGCAGCGGTCTCGACCCTCGTCGACGAACTCGTACGCACCGGACTGCTCGAGGAGCTGGGCCCCGAGCGGCCGGGCCGGGTCGGCCGCCCCGGTTCGGCGCTCGCGGTCAGCGGGCGCGGTCCGTCGGGCATAGGCGCCGAGATCGGCGTCGACCACCTGGCGGTCTGCGCCGTCGACCTGCGGGGCGAGGTACGGGCGCGCGCGGTGCGGCACGGCACGAACCGCGGCCGCTCCCCCGGGCCCGTGGTGGAGGAACTCACCGGCCTCGTGCGCCAGGTGGTCGCCGAGGCCGAGCGCGAGGGACTGTGGCCCGCTGGACTCGCCGTGGCCGTCCCCGGCCTGGTCGCCCGCGACGCCCGGACGGTCGTCCGCGCGCCGAACCTCGACTGGCAGGACGTCGACCTCGGGGCGCTGCTGCCCGCGGAGTACCCGCTGACGGTGGACAACGAGGCCAACTTCGGCGGCCTGGCCGAACTGTGGCTCGGCGCGGACACTCCCGGGGACTTCCTGCACGTGTCGGCGGAGATCGGCATCGGCGCCGCGCTGGTCGTGAACGGCAGCCTGCTGCGGGGCACCCGCGGTTTCGCCGGTGAACTGGGCCATGTGCCCGTGCACCCCGACGGACCGGAGTGCGTGTGCGGCGGGCGCGGCTGCCTGGAGCAGTACGCCGGCGAGGAGGCGGTGCTGCGCGCCGCAGGGCTGGAACAGGGCGAGGACCGCGTCGGACTCCTCGCGGGTCGTGCCGCGGACGGCGACCCGGACGTGCGGCGGGCGCTGCGCGAGGCGGGTACGGCGCTCGGCATCGCTCTCACCGGGGCGCTCAACCTCCTGGACCCGGAGGGCGTCGTGCTCGGGGGCGCCCTGGCCGGACTCGCGCCGTGGCTGCTGCCGTCGCTCGAGGCCGAGCTCTCCCGGCGCACGGCGGGCCCCGCTCGTCCCGTGTCCGTCTCCCGGCTGGGGTCCGAGGGCCCGTTGCTGGGGGCCGCGCACTCGGTGGTGCGAGCCGTGCTGGACGACCCCGCGGCGGTGGCGGAGCGGGCCTGAGCGTCCCGTCCCGGGTCAGCGGACCGATCGCGTCACCGAACGGCACCGGCCGCATGCCGGGCGTCATGCCCCGGCCCTAGCTGCCGGCCCTCGCGCCCGGCCCTCATACGGCGGTCCCCGTGCCCCGTCCCCCTGTCGGCCCTCGTGTCGGTCCTCATGTCGGCCGCGGTACCGATCGGATGCGGAACTCCCCGTTCGGGTGAGCGAGTTGTCCACAGTTCCGCGTTCGTCCACCGAACCCGGCGTGTCCTCCTGCCCGGCCCGCCTGAGCCGTAGCGTGATGCCGGCGGGACACGGCCGCCGAGTGGCGACGGCCGTGGCGGGCCGGCGTCCGCACCGGGACCGGGGCCGCTATCTGAGACTCGTGGGCCGCGCCTGACCCGCACCGGGCCGGGAACGGACGGCCGCCCTCGGGGTCACCTCGTCCGAACGGTTGTCGGCCCCGGCACCCGGAGTGACGATGTCCCCAGCCCTATCGCCTTCCGGGAGGACCAATTGACCGATCCCTGGGTCGCCCTGGCACCGGGTGCCGACCCCGCCGAGCGGATGCGCGTCCTGCGGCGGGCGCATGACACGTTCACCCAGGCGGGCACGGTGGCGCGACCGGTGCGTGCCGTCGTGGCCGACTCGTGGCGCCGTTCCGCGCGGGCCGGCGTCGGCCCCGACGGCACGGCGAGCGTCGAGCTGACCGACGGCGATCTCGGCGCCTATCGGTCCGAGCATCCGCTGGCGCGGGTGATGCCGTTGTTCCGTGAGCTGATGGGCACGTTCGCGGCCGACGGAGAGCACCTGCTCGCGGTGTGCGACGCGCACGGCAGACTGTTGTGGGTCGAGGGGCACGCGGCGACCCGGCGGCAGGCGGGACGGATGAACTTCGTGCCGGGCGCGCGATGGGCGGAGAGCGCGGTCGGGACGAACGCGCCGGGCACCGCGGTCGCTCTGGACCGGCCGGTGCAGGTGTTCGCGGCCGAGCACTTCATCCGGCGGGTGCAGCCGTGGACGTGCGCCGCAGCCCCGGTGCACGATCCGCGGACCGGGCGGGTGCTGGGCGCCGTCGACATCACGGGCGGCGACGGACTGGCGCATCCGCACAGCCTCGGTTTCGTGCAGGCGGTCGCGCGGGCCGCCGAGGCGCACCTGGCGCTGCTCGCCCCGGAGCGGCCCGCCGTCGACGCACCGCGGCTGACCGTGCTGGGCCGGGACGAGGCGCGGCTGGTCACCGGCGGCCGTGACGTCAGGCTGAGCCGTCGGCACAGCGAGATCCTGGTGCTCCTGGCCCGCCGTCCGGAGGGCCTGACGGGCGACGAGCTGCTGTGCGCGCTGTACGAGGACGAGTCGGTCACCCCGGTGACGCTGCGGGCCGAACTCGCCAGACTGCGCGGGGTGCTCGGCCCCGGGCTGCTGGCCTCGCGCCCGTACCGGCTCACCGTCCCCTGCGAGTCGGACGTCGCCGTCGTCGAACGACGGCTGGCGGCCGGCGCGGTCACGGCCGCCGTGTCGGCGTACACCGGGCCGCCGCTGCCGTCGTCCCAGGCTCCTGCTGTGGCACGGCTCAGGCACCGTCTGGCCGAGGGTCTGCGCGCCGCGCTGATCGCCTGCGGCGACCCGGATCTGCTGGCCGACTGGGCGCACGCGCCCTGGGGCGAGGACGACCTCGATGTGTGGCGGGCGCTCGCGGCGGCCCGGCCGACGGCCGCGATACGGGCGCGCCTCGCGTCGCTCGAGTCGGAACTGACGGACCCGTCCGGATGGCCGCACCCGTAGGACGGGCGGCACGTCCACGCGCGGGACGCCGACGGGCGGCGCGCCCCTGCGCGAGACGCCGACGGGCGGCGCGCGCACGCGCGAGACGTGACAGGCAGGGGTCCACGCGACACGAACCGACGGGCAGAGCACCCACCCGGGCGACCCCCGACAGGCAGGGCGTCCACACGACACGAACCGACGGGCAGAGCACCCACCCGGGCGACCCCCGACAGGCAGGGCGTCCACACGGCGCAAACCGACGGGCTGAGCGCACACGCGCGCGACCCGGACAGGCGGGACGCACCCGTCGGCACCCGCCGGCGACCCCGTACGGCAAGCCGTCCCGCGTGCATCGCAACGTGGATGCAACGTCCGCCTCCCTAGCCTGCCGCGGAGAGCTGCCCAACGGCGGGCAGCGCTGCTGAGGAGGCAGAGCAGGATGACCCGTTACGCGGCGCCCGGCACCGAGGGCGCGATCGTCTCCTACCGGACGCGCTACGACCACTTCATCGGCGGCGCCTACGTGCCCCCGGCCCGGGGGCAGTACTTCGACAACCCGTCACCGGTGAACGGGGAGACGTTCACCGAGGTGGCGCGCGGCACGGCGGAGGACGTGGAGCGGGCTCTCGACGCGGCGCACGCCGCCGCGCCGGGCTGGGGACGCACCTCGGCGACCGAGCGCTCCGACATCCTGCTGAAGATCGCCGACCGGATGGAGGCGCATCTGGAGTCCCTGGCGGTCGCGGAGAGCTGGGAGAACGGCAAACCCGTCCGGGAGACGCTGGCGGCGGACATCCCGCTGGCCATCGACCACTTCCGCTACTTCGCCGGCGCGGTACGGGCCCAGGAGGGTTCGCTCAGCGAGGTCGACGACGACACGGTGGCGTACCACTTCCACGAGCCGCTCGGCGTCGTCGCGCAGATCATCCCGTGGAACTTCCCGATCCTGATGGCCACCTGGAAGCTCGCGCCGGCCCTCGCGGCGGGCAACACGGTCGTCCTGAAGCCCGCCGAGCTGACGCCGGTGTCCATCCACTACTGGATGAGCCTGGTCGCCGATCTGCTGCCCCCGGGTGTGGTGAACATCGTCAACGGCTTCGGGGAGGAGGCGGGCAAGCCGCTCGCGTCCAGTCCGCGCGTGGCGAAGATCGCCTTCACGGGCGAGACGTCGACGGGGCGGTTGATCATGCAGTACGCCTCGCAGAACCTCAAGCCGGTCACGCTGGAGCTGGGCGGCAAGTCGCCGAACATCTTCTTCGACGACGTCTGGGAGAAGGACGACGACCTGCGGGACAAGGCGCTCGAAGGCTTCACCATGTTCGCGCTGAACCAGGGCGAGGTGTGCACCTGCCCGTCCCGGGGGCTGATCCAGCGGGGCAACTACGGCGACTTCGTCGCAGCGGCCGTCGCCCGTACCGAGCTGATCAAGCCCGGCCATCCGCTGGACACCGACACGATGATCGGCGCCCAGGCGTCCAGCGACCAGCTCGCCAAGATCCTCTCGTACATCGACATCGGCCGGGAGGAGGGCGCCAAGATCCTCACCGGAGGCGAGCGCGCCGAGTACGACGGTGACCTGAAGGGGGGCTACTACGTCCGCCCGACGATCTTCGAAGGCGACAACGGCATGCGGGTCTTCCAGGAGGAGATCTTCGGGCCGGTGGTCTCGGTGGCCTCGTTCGACGACTTCGACGACGCCATCAAGATCGCGAACGACACGCTGTACGGCCTCGGGGCGGGCGTGTGGACGCGTGACATCAACACGGCGTACCGCGCGGGCCGGGCGATCCAGGCGGGCCGCGTCTGGACGAACTGCTACCACGCGTACCCGGCACACGCGGCCTTCGGCGGCTACAAGCAGTCGGGCATCGGCCGCGAGACGCACAAGATGATGCTGGAGCACTACCAGCAGACGAAGAACCTCCTGGTGTCGTACTCGCCGAAGAAGCTGGGCTTCTTCTAGGAGCGGGCAGGAGGGCGCTCGACCGGGCCGTTCGCCGGTCGGGCGCCCTCGCGGCGCGGCGCTGACGCCGGACCAGGCGGCCGTCCGGCCGTTCGCCCGCTCGCCCACTCGCCCGCTCGCCCACCGGGAAGTCTCGTGATCGCGGTAGATCGGCGCGCGCCGCGCCAGATGTCCGGCGCGACGGCAGTCGAGCCCGGCCCCGGTGCACTCACGACGCCCTGATGCCCCCACCGCCTCACCCGCCCGGCCCGGCACACCCGCCACCACACCCGCCCAGCCCGGCACAGACACCTGCTCGCCCGCCCGGCCCGGCACACCCGCCACCACACCCGCCCAGCCCGGCACAGACACCTGCTCGCCTGCCCGGCCCGGCACACCCGCCACCACACCCGCCCAGCCCGGCACAGACACCTGCTCGCCTGCCCCGCCCGGCACAGGCGTCTCCTGCGAGCAAGGTCGGCACGACGGTCACTCGCTTCGCGTCCCCAGCTTCTGACGAGCAGTCAGATACCCCTGAATTCGACCGGCCGGTCAATAGATGTAAGCGGAAAAGGTCACCCGGCCCGTGACGCTCACCGGTATACGAACGGTCCGATCTCGCCAGAAAGGGCTTTCCCCATCAGGGAGTTGTCACATCAGCCACTCTCACACCAGCCGAAATACGTCGTCCGAAAGGGACTTGGATCTCGCCGCCGCCCTGTATGCCGCGACCGCACGGCGAACCGTTTCCGGGGACCGCGTCGCCATCGGGCGTGGGGCCGTCGCCATCAGGGGTGAGCCCGTCGTCGTCACCGCATCGCGTCGAGATTCATCCCGTCGATGCGTTCTGACCTGCACAGAACAAGAACTGACGCTCCAACAGGCCGGACGCCCGCCGGAGAGCCGGCGCACCGCGCGCCGGAGCGCACCGGTCCGCGCCGCATGAACGGCGGCCGGGAACCGGACACGGCCGCCCGGTCAGGCGGTGGCGCGAAAGCGTCCAAATCCGGTCACCGCGTGACGGCTGCGGGCCGAAAAGCTTGAGCACAAATTACACACATCCCTCTCTTCATACCGGCCCCGATGGTCTAGATTGACCGTGCTTCAGCAGTTCGGAGGCGGGGCGTTCCGTTAATGATCTATTGGTCAGGCGTTACGGAAAGCCGGCAGTCGTGTCTCCGGCGCCAGACGTGGGGGTGATCAATTCCTGGAGCCCGGGAGGGGGTCTTGGGTTCGGGGAACGCTCGCGCTTTCGGCGGGTTCCCGCGTACCTCGAGGGTCTGGCAGGACATGCACACCCGCTGCCGTCCGGGCAGGTTTTCCACTACCGCTGAAACAGCGGGATGTCGCGCAGGGGAGGCGGGGGCCTCCTGAAGGGGCGGAGCAGTGCGGCGCGGGAGGCGGGGGCCTCCCGAGGGGCGGAACAGTACGGGGGGCGGGGGCCTCCCGGGGGGAGGAACAGTGTTAGGCGAACACGTCGAACCACTGGGGGATCTGGGGGGGTCCGTGCGGCAGGGGGGACTGGTCAGCCAGTTTCCCTCGGCGCACGAGCGTCTGACGAACGGCGCGATCAGAGAGCCCGCCACCGACTGGGAGCAGCGGTACAGACGTGCCGTGATCACCAGCGACACCGTGGCCACCGCGTTCGTGGTGGCGGCGATCGGCAACTTCTTCGGTGCGCGGGACGCGGCCAACTGGCACGAGAAATGGGGAATTCTCGCCTTCGGCACCGAGCTGCTGGTGCTGGGGGCGCTCGCGGTCAGCCGGTCGTGGGCTCCGGCGGTGCTCGGCCAGGGCGCCGAGGAATTCCGCCGGCTCGGACGCTCGCTCTTCGCGGCGACCGTCGTGCTGGCGCTCGGCGGAATAGCCCTGACCTCGCGCAACATCAAACTCTGGATCTTCGTCGCGATCCCCGCGATCGCGATCGTCACCATGACCGCGCGATATCTGCTGCGCCTGTGGCTGCACAAACAGCGTAAGGACGGACGGTGCCTGCGACCGGTGCTCGCCGCCGGAAGCCCGGCCACCGTGCGCGATCTGATCACCAGGACCCGCAAGTTCCCGCACCTCGGCTGGCGGGTGGACGCGGTGTGCACGACGGACGGTCGCGGGCTCGACGGCGACCAACTGGACGGAGTGCCGGTCGTCGGCCGACTGGCGGAGGTCGCCGGTCACGTCCGCCGCGACGGCTACCGGGTCGTCGCGGTCACACCGGACCCGCACTGGTCACCGGACCGGCTGCAACGGCTGGCGTGGAACCTCGAGGGCAGCGACGCCGAGATGGTCGTGGCCCCCGTGCTGATGGAGGTGGCCGGGCCGCGGCTGCACATCGACGCGGTGCTCGGGATCCCGCTGCTGCGGGTCAGCATGCCGACCTTCACCGGGGGACGCCGGGCGGTCAAAGAGGTCGTGGACCGGGTAGGCGCAACGATTCTGCTGATGGTGTTCGCGCCGCTGATGCTGCTGGTCGGGCTGATCGTCCTGCTGGACAGCCGGGGCGGGGCGTTCTACCGCCAGCGCAGGGTCGGCAAGGACGGCCGCGAGTTCACCATTCTCAAGTTCCGCACCATGGTCGCCGGGGCCGACCGCGCCCGGGCCGCGCTGGCCGACCGCGACGAGGGCGCCGGCCTGCTGTTCAAGGTCCGCCGCGACCCTCGTGTGACCCGGGTGGGAGCGGTGCTGCGCCGGTACTCGATCGACGAGCTCCCGCAGTTGTTCAACGTGCTCACCGGATCGATGTCGCTCGTCGGTCCGCGGCCGCCCTTACCGGAGGAGTCCGCCGCGTACGGCCCGGACATCCGGCGCCGGCTGCTGGTCAAGCCGGGTCTCACCGGCCTGTGGCAGATCAGCGGGCGCAGCGACCTGCCGTGGGAGGAGTCGGTGCGGCTGGATCTGCGGTACGTGGAGGACTGGTCGCTCGCCCTGGACACGGTGATCTTGTGGAAGACACTGCGTGCGGTGCTCTACGGGCAGGGGGCCTACTGATGCGCGGGAGCCGCCGTCCGGCCGGCGCACGGACCGCAGGCCGGGACGGCCTGCCTGGGGGGAGGAACGCGTCATGAGAGTCAGCGTTTTCGGGCTCGGTTACGTGGGCTGCGTGTCGGCCGCGTGCCTGGCCAGCATGGGGCACGAGGTCGTCGGGGTGGACGTGAACCAGGTGAAGGTCGACCTGGTCAACGACGGCAAGGCCCCGGTGGTCGAGGAGCGGATCGGCGAGCTCATCGCCGACGTCGTGCGGACCGGGGCGTTACGCGCCACCGACGACGTCCGCGAGGCGATCATGGACAGCGAGATGTCGCTGGTCTGCGTGGGCACGCCGTCGGAGCCCAACGGCAGCCTGTGCACCACCTATCTGGAACGGGTCACCGAGCAGATCGGCGCCGCGCTCGCCGAGCGGGGTGGTCGGCACACCGTCGTGTTCCGCAGCACCATGCTCCCGGGCACCTGCCTGAACCTGCTGGTGCCGATCCTGGAGAAGTTCGTCGGCGGCACGGCCGGGGTGGACGTCGGAGTCGCGGTCAACCCCGAGTTCCTGCGCGAGGGCACCAGCGTGCGGGACTTCTTCGACCCGCCCAAGACCGTCATCGGCGAGCTCGACCGGGCGAGCGGCGACGCGGTGGCGGCGCTGTACGAGGGACTGCCGGGCGAGGTGTTCCGGGTGCCCGTCCCGACGGCCGAGGCGATCAAGTACGCGGACAACGCGTTCCACGGCCTGAAGATCGGCTTCGCCAACGAGCTGGGCGCGGTGTGCCAGGCGCTCGGGGTGGACTCGCACCAGGTGATGGACGTGTTCCTGGCCGACCGCAAACTGAACATCAGCCCCGCCTACCTGCGTCCCGGCTTCGCCTTCGGCGGCTCCTGCCTGCCCAAGGACCTGCGCAGCCTGGTCCACGCGGCGCAACGGGCCGATGTCTCGGTGCCCATCCTCTCCCATGTGCTGCCCTCCAACTCCGACCATCTGCAGCGCGCGGTGGAGCTGGTCGAGCGCACCGGCAAGCGCCGGGTGGGAATGTTCGGGCTGTCCTTCAAACCAGGGACCGACGACCTCCGCGAGAGCCCGCTCGTCGAACTGGCGGAGAGGCTCTTCGGCAAGGGGTACGACCTGCGCATCCACGACGCCAACGTGAGCCTGTCCCGGCTGCTCGGCGCGAACCGCGAGTACGTCGAGACCCGGCTGCCGCACCTGGCACAGCTGCTCGCCGACTCCGTCGACGAGGTGCTCGAGCACGCCGAGGTGTGCCTCGTCGGAACCAGGGATCCGGACGTGCTGTCGGCGCTGCCCCATGGCGGCGACGGCCCGGTGATCGTCGACCTCATCCGCCTTCCCGACGCCGAGGCGCGCCGGGCCGAACCGGGGTACATGGGCCTTGCTTGGTGACACGACCAGGGGCGAGCGGCCGGTCCGGCGCGCGCTGATCCTGGTGGAGAACCTGTCGGTGCCGTTCGACCGGCGGGTGTGGCAGGAGTGCACGACCCTGCGCGACGCGGGCTGGACGGTGCACGTCATCTGCCCTCAGGGCAGCAAGCGGGACACGGAGCCGGAGGTCGAGATCGACGGGGTGCGGATCCACCGCTACCCGTTGCGCGCGGCCACCGGAGGGCCGGCCGGCTACCTGCGGGAGTACGGATCGGCGTTGTGGCACACGGTCCGGCTGGCCCGCAAGGTCGGCCCGGTCGACGTGGTCCACGCCTGCAACCCGCCCGACCTGTTGTTCCTGCCCGCGCTGTGGCTGAAGCGGCACGGAGCGCGGTTCGTCTTCGACCAGCACGACCTGGTGCCCGAGCTGTACCTCTCCCGGTTCGACCGCGGCGAGGACCTGCTCTACCGCGCCGTGTGCGCGCTGGAACGGCGGACGTACCGGGCGGCGGACGTCGTGCTCGCCACGAACGAGAGCTACCGGGACGTCGCGGTGCGCCGCGGCGGGCAGCGGCCGGAGGACGTCTTCGTCGTGCGCAGCGCGCCCGACATCGACCGCTTCCATCCCGTGCCGGCCGAGCCGGAGCTCAAGCGCGGCAAGCCCCATCTGCTGTGCTATCTCGGCGTCATGGGCCCTCAGGACGGGGTCGACTACGCCCTGCGGGCCCTGGCGAAGCTGCGCGACAAGCTCGGACGGACCGACTGGCACGCGGTGTTCGTCGGCGCCGGCGACACCTTCGACGCGATGGTGGAGCTGTCCCGTCGGCTCGGGCTCGCGGACCAGGTGGAGTTCACCGGACGCGTCCCGGACGCCGACCTGGTGCGCTACCTGTCCACCGCGGACGTGTGCCTCTCCCCCGACCCGCACAATCCGCTCAACGACGTGTCGACCATGAACAAGGTCCTGGAGTACATGGTGATGGGCCGGCCGATCGTCTCGTTCGACCTCCGGGAGGCGCGGGTCTCCGCCGGTGACGCCGCCCTCTACGCGTCGGCGAACGACGAGGTCGAGTTCGCCGAGCTCATCGCGCTGCTGCTGGACGATCCGGAGCAGCGGGCCCGGATGGGCAAGATCGGCCAGGAGCGGATCAGCGGACCGCTCTCCTGGCGGAACTCCCAGCGGGCCCTGCTCGACGCCTACGCCGCCGCCTGCCGTGACCGCGCTCCGCTGCCGGCGGGCGACCCGGACCGGCAGGGTGGAGGCCGCACCGTTGAGCGATGACACGATACGCCTGGTCACGATCGGGCGGATCATCCGTCGGCGTCGGCGGCTGCTCACCGTCCTCCTCGTGATGGGCGCGCTGGTCGGCTACGGCACCTCTTTGCTGCTGCCGCCGCGTTACACGACCTCGGCCTCGGTCCTGTTGCCGGGGGCGTGGGAGGAGCGCGAGCTGCTGACCCAGACGGAGATCGCGACCAGTTCGGTGGTGGCCGACCGCGCCGCCGCCACGCTCGACTGGGCCGGGGTCGACGGTGGCGAGGTGCGGGACCGGGTGAGCGCCAAGGCCGCCGACGGGAACATCATCACGATCTCGGGCACGGCCGAGACCCCGGAGCGCGCCCAGCAGCTCTCAGACCAGGTCGCCCAGCAGTTCGTCGCCTTCGCCGCGCGGATCGTGGACGACAACACCGACCCCGAGGCCGCGGTGCAGCTCGAGGAACTGCAGCAGATGGTGGTGCAGACCAACCGGCGCATCAGCGAGCTGGCCGACGCGGCCGATCCCGGGCAGACCGTGGAGAGCGTGCAGACCCGCACGGAGCTCGCGAAGCTGCGCACCTCGCTGCAGGAAGCCATGACCAAGCTCGACCAGGCCGACCCGGCCGCCAACAAGGCCCGCATGGTCGTCATGGGGCCGGCCGCCCGGCCGAGCGGCGAGGCCCCGCCGACGCGGGTCCAGCTCGTCGTCGCCGGCGCGGTGCTGTTCTTCCTGCTCGCGGTCGTCGGGCATCTCACCGCCGCCCGGATGAGCCGCCGGCTGCGCACCTCGCCGGAGATCGCCGGGGCGCTGGGCTCGGCGCTGCTGGGCACCGTCGACGTACCCGAGGAACAGCCGGAGCGGCGCCCCGAGGACCGTGGCGCGTGGGCCCGGATCCGTCGGCTGCTGGGCGTCGACGTCCGATGGGACGTACCGCCCCCGCAGACGTCCGGCGACGAGGCCGAGCGGCGGATCCGCTACCGGCGGGTGTGCGCCCGCCTGCGGGATCGACTGCCGGCTCCCCGGCGGCTGCTGGCCGTCGTCCCGGACGGCGACGAGATCGCCCTGCGGGCCGCGGAGCGGCTCGTCGCCGAGGCCGGGAGCGATCCGCTGCTGCGGGTGGCGGGGGTTTCGGTGTCCCAGCCGCTGGTCCCGGACCGCGACGACGAGTCCGGCGTCCTGGTCGTGCTCAGCGCGGGCAACTGGACCGCGGCGGAGCTGGCCGGCATCGCCGAGGCGTGCGCGGACGCCAAGCACGACGTCGTCGGCATCGTCGTCGCCGGCACGGTACGGCCCCGTCCGGCGCGATCCGCCGGCGTTCCCCGGCCTGCCGCCGAGAAGGCACTCGCGACCGCCGACGACACGACGGGAGGTTCAGCGTGACGACGCGTACGACTGCGGAGCCGTCGGCCGCCGCACCACTGCTGGACCTGCAGGCGCTGGTGGTGGCGGTGCGCAGGCGACGCCGCTTCTGGTGCTCCCTGGCGCTGCTGGGACTGCTCGTCGGCGCGGCGACGGCCGTCCTGCTGCCGCCACCGCCGACCGCGGTGACCAAGGTGCTGGTCGCGCATCAGGAGGACCAGCCGAACGACCCCGGAACGCTGATCCGCACCGACGTCGCGCTGCTGCAGACCACGCGGATCGCCGACAAGGCCCTGCGGTCCCTCGGGTCCTCGGAGAAACCGGAGGACTTCATGCGGGACTACGGGGGTCTCGGCCTGACCAACAACCTGCTGCAGATCACGGTGACGGGTGACAGCGACGCGGAGGCGGTGGCCCGCGCCGAGGCGCTGGCCGACGCGTTCGTCGCCGACCACGTCAGCCGGATACAGCAGGCGGCGAACGCCGAGGCCAAGGCCCTGCTCGACCAGCGTGACCGCATGCAGGACGACCTCGCCCAGGTCGACAAGGCGATCGGGGACGGTTCGTCGGAGAGCGGGCCGAAGGCGTCGGCGAACATGGAGTCGCTCTTCGCCCGCCGGGCCGAACTCACCTCGCGCATCACCGATTTCAGCCAGCGCGCGGCGGAGGCGCGCATCGGCACGCCCCAGCTCATCGCCGGCACGCAGATCGTGGACGCCCCGCGCGCGGTGCGGCACTCCCTGCCCAGGACCGCCGCCACCAACGGCGCGATCGGCTTCGTCCTCGGGCTCGCCCTGGGGCTCGCGGCGGCGGCGGTGGGCGCCGTGGTGGCGGACCGTCCCGTGCTGCGCCGGGAGATCGCGGCGAACCTCGGTGCCTCGGTCGTCGCGGAGCTGCCCCGCCGGTCGCCCGTGCTGTGGCGGCGCCGCCGGATCCGGGCCGCGCGCGAACGGCTCACCACGTCCCTGGCCCGCACCGTGCGCGGCTCCGGGGAACCGGTGTCGCTGCTCGAACTGGGCTGCGCGCGCAGCGCGAGCGTGATCGCCCTGGACCTCGCCGAGGCCCTGGGCGCGGAGGGGCCGGTGGTCGTCGTCGACGGCCTGCCCGGCCTGCGGCTCGCCCGCCGCCGCCCGAAGCCGGGGGACCCGACCGTGGTCGGCGGCGAGCGTGCCGCGGCCCCGGCGCCCGGGGAACTCCGCATCGGCGTCGGCTCGGTGGCGCCCGGCACGGCGTGGACCGACCTCCAGTACCTCGGCGCCCGGACCGTGCTCGTCGTGCGGGCCGGGCACGGCAGCGCCGCGTGGCTGCACACCGTGGCACGGCAACTCGCGGACCAGCGCATCCCGGTGATCGGCGTGGTGCTGATCGACCCCGATCCGCGGGACCGAACCGACGGCACGCTGTGGGACGGCACGGACATGGCGCTGCGCGGCCAGAACGAGCGGGCGGCCCGGCAGAACGATCGGGGTGCCTCCCACGCCGTTGCGGCAGTGGGTGAGGACCGGCGGCGGACGGAGCGGCTTCCGCTGCGGGCGGCCCGGGTCCCGGACAGCGACCAGGAGGCGCGGTAGACATGTGTGGCATCGCAGGCACGTACCGGTGGCCGGACGGGAAGGCCGTGACCGACCGGCTCACCGAGACCCTCGCCCACCGCGGTCCGGACGGGGCCGGCCGGTACAGCCACCCCGTCGGCGACGGCGAAGTGCACCTCGGGCACCGCCGGCTGGCCATCGTCGACCTGTCCGAGACCGGCGCCCAGCCGATGGTCTCGGACGGCCTCGTCCTGACGTACAACGGCGAGCTGTACAACGCGCCCGAGCTGCGCGCCGAGCTGGCGGCCACCGGGGTCCGCTTCCGCGGCACCTCCGACACCGAGGTGCTGCTGGAGGCCTGGCGGCGCTGGGGCACGGACTGTCTGCCCCGGCTGCGCGGCATGTTCGCGTTCGGCGTCTTCGACGAGCGCACCGGTGACCTGGTGCTCGCCCGCGACCAGCTCGGCATCAAGCCGCTGTTCCTGCTCCGGCGCGGCGAGGGTCTGGTGTTCGCCTCCGAGCTGAAGGCGCTCGGCGCCGTGACCGGCGGGTCGCTGGAGGTGGACCACGCGGCGCTGGTGGCCTCGCTCCTCTACTACTGGGTGCCGGACTCACGGTGCGCGTTCCGCGAGGCGGAGAAGCTGCCGCCGGGAAGCTGGCTCCGGTGCCGGGCCGACGGCCGGGTGGAGCGCGGACGGTTCTGGAACCTCCGGGACGTCGCCGCCGAGGCCCAGGAGCGGGCCCGGGCCGGCGAGCTGCCGGACATCGCCGCCGTCGTCGAGGAGTCGACCCGGCGCCACCTGCTCTCCGACGTGCCCGTGGCGACCTTCCTCTCCGGCGGTCTCGACTCCAGCTACCTGACCGCGCTGGCGGCCCGTGACCGGCCCGGGATCTCCGCCTACACGATCGGGTTCCGCGCCGAGGACGCCAGGTTCGAGGCGATGCCGGACGATCTGCGCTACGCCCGGCAGGTGGCCGAGCGGTTCGGCGTCGACCTGCACGAGATCGAGATCGCTCCGAACGTCCTCGACCTGCTGCCGCAGATGACGTACCACCTGGACGAGCCGATCGGCGACCCCGCCGCGATCAACACGTTCCTGATCTGCCAGGCGGCCCGGGAGGCCGGGGTCAAGGTGATGCTCTCGGGGATGGGCGCCGACGAGCTGTTCGCCGGTTACCGCAAGCACCTGGCCAACCTGATCGCGCTGCGCTACCAGCGCGTCCCGCGGCCGCTGCGGCGCGGTGTGTCCGGGGTCGTGGACCGGCTGCCGGTCGCCACGGCCCGCCGGGGGTACCGGTCGGTGCGCTTCGCGAAGCGGTTCCTCTCCTTCGCCGATCTGCCGGAGGAGACCGCGTTCCGGCGCAGCTACACCATGTACGACCAAGAGGAGCTGCTCGCCCTGATCGATCCCGACCTGGCCGGGACGGTCGACGACGTGCTGACCGAGCACGCGGACGTCTACGAGGACAACGCACTCGACGACTTCGTCAACCGGATGTGCCTGGGGGACGCCCGGATGTTCCTGCCGGGCCTGAACCTCGCCTACACGGACCGGTCGAGCATGGCCGCGTCGACGGAGGTGCGGGTGCCGTACGTGGACGTCGAGGTGGTCAAGGCGGCGTTCTCCGTGCCGGGCGACCGCAAGATCGTCGGACGGCAGGGCAAGGCCGTCCTCAAGGAGGCGGCCGCCTCGGTCCTGCCCCGGGAGATCGTGTACCGGCCCAAGGGCCTGTTCAGCGCCCCGCTGCGGGCCTGGATGAGCCGGGATCTGGCTCCGCTGGTGCGCGAGGTGGTCGACGACGGCGAGCTCGTGCGTTCCGGGTTCCTGCGCCGCGACGCGCTGGCCCGCATGGTCGCCGAGGACGCCGCCGGGCACCGGGACTTCTCCAAGCATCTGTGGCATGTGCTGACCCTCGAGTACTGGTACCGCGGCGCGACCTCCGGGGCCGGCCAGAACATCTCACTGACGGCGTAGAGACAGCAGAGACGGCAGAGACAGAGGACTTCGGGTGAAACAGGTTGTTCAGAACTACAAGACCGGCGAGCTCGCGGTGCTCGACGTGCCGGTGCCGGGGTGCAAGCCGGGCGGTGTGCTGGTCCGCAGCGCCTACTCGCTGATCTCCACCGGGACCGAGCTCATGAAGGTGTCCGAGGCCGGCATGTCGATGCTGGGCAAGGCCCGTTCCCGGCCGGACCAGGTGGCCAAGGTGATGCAGAGCGTGGCCACCAACGGGGTGCCCGCCACCTACCGCAAGGTGATGGGCAAACTGGATTCCTACACGCCGCTGGGCTACTCGCTGTGCGGGGTCGTCGAGCAGGTCGGCGCCGGGATCGACGAGGTGAAGGTCGGCGACCTGGTGGCCTGCGCCGGCAACGAGCACGCGCTGCACGCCGAGCTGAACTGGGTGCCGAAGAACCTCTACGCCCGGGTGCCGGACGGCCTCGCGCCGCGGCACGCGGCCTTCGGCACCGTCGGGTCGATCGCGATGCAGGGCGTGCGCCAGGGCGAGCCGCAGCTCGGCGAGGTGGCGCTGGTCGTCGGCCTCGGGCTGATCGGGCAGCTGGTGGTGCAGCTGCTGACCGCCTCGGGCGTCCGCGTCGTCGGGGCCGACCCCGACCCGGTGCGCTGCGAGCTCGCCGAGCGCCTGGGCGCCGCGGCCTGCGGCGATCCCGCGTCCGCCGCCGTGGAGAGCGCCGTCGCCGAACTGACCGGCGGGCACGGCGTGGACCAGGTGTACCTGGCCGCCGGCGGCGGCAGCAACCAGCCCGTCGAGCTGGCCGCGCGGCTCTGCCGGGACCGCGGCCGGGTCGTCGACATCGGCAAGTGCCGCCTGGACCTGCCGTGGAACGCGTACTACGAGAAGGAGCTCGACGTCAGGTTCTCGCGCAGTTACGGCCCCGGGCGCTACGACCCGGAGTACGAACTGCAGGGGCGGGACTACCCGATCGGCTACGTGCGCTGGACCGAGCGCCGCAACCTGGCCTGCTTCCTCGATCTCCTCGCCCGCGGCAGCGTCGACGTCGAGCCCCTGATCTCCCACGTCGCCGCCTTCGACGACGCCGTCGAGACGTACCGGCGCCTGAAGGACGGCGATCTCAAGGCCGTGGCCGTGCTGTTCCGGTATCCCGAGCAGAAGGAGGAGGCCGGGGAGGCCGGAGAGGCGCAGGCCCCGGCGGTGGCCGTGCCCGCGGTGCGGCGCGGCGGCGGAGCGTCCGCCCCGGCCCGGTCCGCGAAGGCGCCGGTGCGGCTGGCGTTCGTCGGCGCGGGCAACTACGCGACGTCGATGCTGCTTCCGCACCTGGCCCAGCGCGACGGCGTCGAGCTGTCCACGGTCGTCACCACGACGGCGCTGTCCGCGGCCAACGCGCAGCGGAAGTTCGGCTTCGCCGGGGCGACCACCGATCTCGACGCCGTGCTCGGCGACCCGTCCGTCGACGCGGTGTTCGTCGTCACCCGCCACAGCTCGCACGCCGAGCTGACCCGGAAGGCGCTGCTGGCCGGCAAGGCGGTGTTCGTGGAGAAGCCGCTGGCCCTCACCGAGGACGAGCTGGCCAATGTGCTCACGGCGGTGGAGGAGTCCGGCAACGACCGGCTGCAGGTGGGCTTCAACCGCCGGTTCGCTCCGCTGCTGCAGGAGGCCCGGACACGGTTCGGCCCCCGGACCGGACCCGCGAGCCTGCGCTACCTCGTCAACGCGGGCCGGCTGCAGCAGGGCAGCTGGTACCTCCAACAGGGCACCGAGGGCTCCCGGTTCGCCGGTGAGGGCGGCCACTTCATCGACACGGCGAGCTGGCTGCTCCAGGCCGACCCGGTCTCGGTGTACGCCGTCGCCGCGTCCGGCAACGAGGACCTGCAGGTCGTGCTGCGCTACCCGGACGGGTCCACCGCCACCATCAGCTACGTCACCACCGGCTCCCCCGGCTTCCCCAAGGAGACGCTGGACCTGGTCGCGGACGGCAAGGTGCTGCGGCTCGACGACTTCGTCCGCGCCTCGGTGTACGGCCGCAAGCGGTGGGCGAGTTCACGGCTGCCGAAGGCGCGGGACAAGGGCCAGTCCGCCGAACTGGCCGCGTTCGTCAGGGCCGTGCGGACCGGCGGGCCGATGCCGGTGCCGCTGGAGTCGCTGGTCGCCACCACGGCGGCGACGCTCGCCGTGCAGACCGGCCTGGCCGCCGGCGCGCCCGTGACGCTGGCGGGGCCGCGATGACCATGAGCGCCGGCTGGTACCTGCGGCGGCTGTCCCGGATGGGACCGCGGGAGGTCGGCGGCCGGCTGGCCGACGCGGCGCGCAGACGGCGGTGGCGGTCGGTGCGGCCGGACTGCCCGGGCGTGACCGGCGCCCGGTTCACCGCGGTACTGCCCGCGGGGGCGATCGCCGCGGTGCCGCCGGACGCCGCGAAACGTCTCGTCGCCGAGGCCGACCGGCTGATGGACGGGCACGCCGTGTTCTTCGGGGTGGACCGCGACGACCTGGCCGACCCGGACTGGTGGCACGACCCGAAGACCGGGCGCCGGGCTCCATGGGGGTACGCCTTCGACGTGCCCTACCGCAACGAGGACGCGGTCGGGGACATCAAGCAGATCTGGGAACTGTCCCGGCACCAGTACCTCACCGTGCTCGCCGGCGCCTACGCGCTCACCGGGGACGAGCGGTACGCCGAGCGCGTCGCCGCGCATCTGCGGTCGTGGTGGGCGGGCAACGCGCCGCTGCGCGGAGTGCACTGGACCAGCGGCATCGAGCTGGGGATCCGGCTGCTGTCCTGGGTGTGGATCCGCCGGCTGCTCGACGGCTGGCCGGGCGCGGCCGGGCTGTTCGAGGACAACCCGGTGGCGCTGAACCAGATCTGGCACCACCAGCGCTGGCTGGCCGCCTTCCCCAGCCGGGGTTCCTCGGCGAACAATCACGTCGTCGCCGAGGCCGCCGGACAGTTCGCCGCGGCCTGCGCGTTCGGCTGGTTCCCCTCCTCGGCCCGGTGGCGGGCCGACGCGCTGCGGTCACTGGAGCGGCACCTGCGCGGCAACACCTTCGGCTCCGGTCTGAACCGCGAACTGGCCACGGAGTACCACGGACTGGTGCTGGAGCTCGGCCTCGCCGCGGTGGCCGAGGCGGACGCCGCCGGTGTGCCGGTCCCCGCGTCGGTCCGGCTGACGCTGCTGCGGATGACCGACGCGCTCGCGGCCGTCGTGGACGACCGGCTCCGGCCGCCGCGCCAGGGGGACGCGGACGACGGGCACGGTCTGGTCGTGGACGGGGCGGGCACCGACCGCTGGGCCTCGCTGCTGGCCACCGGGGACGCCGTGTTCGGCCGGCTCGCCTGGTGGCCGGCGGTGACCGGCACCGATGTGCGCACCCCGCTGCTGGCCGCGCTCGTCCGGCCGTACGCGAAGGACGCGACCGCGCCGGCGGTGGACCGTCCGGCGGACCGGCCCGCGCACTTCGCCGACGCGGGCATGACCATCCTGCGGGGTCCGGCGGGGATCTGGTGCCGCTGCGACGGCGGTCCGCACGGATTCCTGTCCATCGCCGCACATGCCCACGCGGACGCGCTGTCCGTGGAGGTCCGGCAGGACGGGGTCGACGTGCTCGCCGACCCGGGGACGTTCTGCTATCACGGGCAGCCCGCCTGGCGGCGGTACTTCCGCTCGACCCTCGCCCACAACACCCTGCAGCTGGACGGCGGCGACCAGTCCGTCTCCGGCGGTCCGTTCCTGTGGACCCGGCACGCCCGCAGCCGCGTCCTGGTCGCGGACACCTCCGGCGCCGCCGACGGGGGCACGGCCCGCTGGTGCGCCGAGCACGACGGCTACCGGCCCTCCACGCACCGCCGCCAGGTGGAGCTGACGGCCGCCGGCCAGGAACTGAGGGTGGTCGACGAGGTACGCGGCCCGCGCCGGGCCGTGCGCCTGGCGTTCCACCTCGGCCCGACGATCACCGCGGAACTGGAGGGGAACCGGGCCGTCCTCACCTGGACCCGGGACGGCGAGGACCGCTCCGCGGCGCTCGACCTGCCCGGACAGCTGGACTGGCGGGAGCACCGCGGCGAGAGCGGCCCGCCGCTGGGCTGGTACTCCCCCGGCTTCGGGCGCAAGGAGCCCGCCACCACCCTGGTCGGCAGCGGCTTCGCCGACGGCACGGCGGAGTTCACCACCGTACTCAGGTTCCACGGCTAGGGAGGACGCTTGCGGATCAAGTGGCGGCACTGGGCATGGCCGGCGGCGACGCTGGCTACGGCCCTGCTGGCGGCGACCGGGTGCGACAGCACGCCGGGCGCACGGCCGAAGCCGACCGCCGCGCCGTCCACCTCCGTGGCGCGGGTGTGCGCCGCGCCCGCGGCCGGACCGGCGAAGGCGCCGGCGGGCGCGGTGACGGTCGACCCCGCGGTGGCCGGCGACCTGGCCACGAAGACGAAGAACAGCCCGCCGAACACGACGTTCTGGCTCCGCCCGGGCACGCACCGGCTCGATCCGGACCGCTACGCCCAGGTCATCCCCAAGAAGGGGGACAGCTATCTCGGCGCGCCCGGCGCGGTGCTCGACGGCCGCAGGACCAACCAGTACGCGTTCGGCGGCACCGCCCCCGACGTCACCATCCGGTACCTGACCGTGCAGGGCTTCGTCGCGCCGCACGACGAGGGCGTGGTCAACCACGACTCGGCCGACGGGTGGGTGATCGAGCATGCGACGATCCAGAACAACTCCGGCGCCGCCCTGATGGCGGGCGCCCGCCAGCAGGTCCGCGCCAACTGCCTGCGCGACAACGGCCAGTACGGCATGAACGCGTACAAGGGGGCCGGCCGCATCAGCGGTCTGGTGGTCGAGGGCAACGAGATCGTGGGCAACAACAAGGACGACTGGGAGCGGCGGCGGCCGGGCTGCGGCTGTACCGGAGGCGTCAAGTTCTGGGCCGTCGACGGCGCCGACATCCGCGGCAACTGGGTGCACGACAACCGCGGAGCCGGGTTGTGGGCGGACACCAACAACAACGACTTCCTCGTCGAGGACAACGTGATCGAGGCCAACGACGGCGCCGCGCTGATCTACGAGACCAGCTACAACGCGGTCATCCGGAAGAACACGATCCGGCGGAACAACTGGGTCGAGGGCCGCAGGTACGCCGACCGCGGCGACAACTTCCCGTTCGCGACCGTCTATCTGTCCGAGTCCGGCGGCGAACCACGGATCCGGGCCCGCACCGACAAGATCGAGATCTACCGGAACGTGCTGGAGAACAACTGGTCCGGGATCACCCTGTGGGAGAACGCCGACCGGTTCTGCAACAGCCCGGCCAACACCTCCTCCGGTGACTGCACGTTGCTGGTGCCGAAGAAGGACCGCTGCGCGCAGCCGGCGATCGCCACCGCGCCGCTCTACGCCGACTGCCGCTGGAAGACCCAGCGGGTGGACATCCACGGCAACCGCTTCGTGCTGGACAAGGCCGTCGTCGACTGCACGGTGAAGTGCGACCGCATGGCGGTGCTGGCCAACTACGGCAGCTACCCGGACTGGTCGCCGTACCAGGGCGAGCGGGTGGCCGAGGCGATCACCCGCGAGCAGCACAACCGCTGGCACGACAACGCCTACGTCGGACCCTGGAAGTTCGTCGCCCACGACCCGAGCCGGATCCTCGACTCCGCGCAGTGGCAGGGCACGCCGTACCAGCAGGACGCGGGCAGCACCTTCCGCGCGCGGGACGGTGGTTGAGATGACCGCCGACCACATGTCGAAGACCGTCGGGGCGGTCTGGGGGCTGCTGATCCTCAACACGCTCGGCTCCGCCGGGGCGAAGACCATCGTCCCGCTGCCCCGGTCCCTCATCCAGATGGTCACCATGGGCGCGCTGGTCGCCGCGTTCACGCTGGCGCTGGCGGTCAATCTCCGGCTGCGCATCCGGGCCAGCGCCTTCGTGTTCCTGCTCACCCTGCTGCTGGTGCCGAGCGTGATCTCCAGCGCGGACCTGGAGTCCGGGTTCGGCGCGCTGTTCCGCTGTGCCCGGCTGGCCCTCTTCGTCGGCACGCTGTGGCTGCTCAGCCGCTGGTGGGACGGCGGCCTGACGTTCGTCCGGCACCACATCCGGATGTACTTCGCGGTCCTCGGGTCGGTGGCCGCCGGAGCGGTCATCTCCCCGGGCGCCGCGCTGCCCGAGCTCTACGGCGGACGGCTGGTGGGCGCGTTGTGGCCGCTCACGCCCCCGCAGATCGGACAGTACGCCGCGGTGATCATCGGGCTCACCGTACTGCTCCTGCTGGGCCGCAGGACCGACGGGACCAGCGCGGCGGTGATCGTCGTGCCGGCCCTCGTCCTGCTCGCGCTGACCCACACCCGTACGGCCACGCTCGGCCTGCTCATCGGGCTCACGTTGGCGATCGGCTCGCTCGTCCTGACCAGCGCGGCCGCCCGCCGGTTCTTCGCCTGGGCGGTGGTGTGCGCCACCGTGGCCGCGGTGGGGTTCGGCTCCGCGCTGCAGGCCTGGTTCCTGCGCGGACAGAGCCAGGAGAACTTCTCCAGCCTCACCGGGCGGGCCAAGGTCTGGCACGCCCTGCTGGCGGCGCCCCGCACGACCTCGGAGTACCTGTTCGGCGCGGGTCTGGGCGACAAGTCGTTCGGCGGGCTGCCCATCGACAACAGCTGGCTGGCCGTCTACCACGAGCAGGGCATGACCGGCGTGGCCCTGGTGGCGGCGATCATCGTCGTGCTGGGCGGTGTCGCGCTGCTGCGGCCGCCCTCGCTGTCGAGGGCCTGCGCCATCTTCCTCATCAGCTACTGCGGGATCGCCTCGTACACCGAGGCCGGGCTGGGCGACGCGTCGCCGTATCTGCTGCACCTGGCCGTGGCCGCCTCGCTGCTGGCGACGCCCGCCGCCGCCACGGCGCTCCCGGCACCCGAAGTCGCTCGACGACGTGTCCCGCAATGGGCCCGAAGATCGGAGGTGGCCTGACCATGCACGTCCTCGTGGTGCACAACCGCTATGCCTCGGCGCAGCCGAGCGGGGAGAACAAGGTCGTCGACCAGGAGGTGGCGCTGCTGCGCGAGGCCGGCCACCGCGTCGAGCTGTTCGAGCGGCGCAGCGACGACATCGCCGCCCGGTCCCTGCTGGGCAAGGCCGCGTTACCCCTGCTGGTGCCGTGGAACCCGGCGGTCCGCGCGGAGCTCGCCGCCCGGCTCCGCTCCGAGCGGCCGGACGTCGTGCACGTCCACAACGTCTTCCCGCTGCTGTCGCCCGCGGTGCTGGCCGCCTGCGCCGACGCCGGTGTGCCCGCCGTGGCCACGCTGCACAACTACACCCAGGTCTGCCCGCCCGGCACGCTGCAGCGGGACGGCCGGCCGTGCACCGAGTGCGTCGGATCCGCGCCGCTGCCCGCCGTGCGGCACGGCTGCTACCGGAACTCGCGGCTGGCGACCGTGCCGCTCGCGGTCAGCCTGTCGGTCAACCGGCGGCGGTGGTGGTCCGGCGTGGAGCGGTTCTTCTGCATCTCGGCGGCGCAGCGCGACGTCCTGGTGCGGTCCGGCATGCCGGCCGAGCGGCTGGCGGTGAAGCACAACTTCGTTCCCGAGCCGGGTATTCGCCGGTCGGGCGACGGCGAGCACCTGCTCTGTCTCGGCCGGCTCGCGGAGGCCAAGGGCGTGCGGCTGCTCATGGCCGCGTGGGACGAGATCGCCGCCGGCGGCGGTGTGGGCGTCCCGCTCGTGATCGCCGGCACGGGGCCGCTGGAGCGGGAGGTGACCGCCTGGGCGGCGGGCCGGGACGACGTCCGGTACGTCGGCCTCTACGACGTGGCGGAGTGCCGGAAGGCGGTCGCGCGGTCGGTCGCCGTGCTGGCTCCCTCGACCTGGCTGGAGGCGTTCGGCCTGGTGGTCGTGGAGGCGATGGCGGCCGGGGTCCCGGTCGTCGCCGCCGGTCACGGCGCCTTCGTCGAACTCGTCGAGGACGGGGTGACCGGGCTGCTGCACCGGCCGGGCGAGGCCGCCTCGCTCGCGTCCTGCATACGCCGGATCGCGGTCGGACAGGACCGCAACCGGGAGATGGGCCGGGCGGCCCGGGTCCGTTACGAGCAGGGGTTCAGCCCGGCCGTCGGCCTGGAGCGCCTGGTGGAGGGGTACCGCACCGCGATCGCGGGTCGGTCCGGCGGCGGGGACAGCCCGTCGCCGACAGGGGACAACAGCACTGGCTCGCACCGGGGGCACCCGGGCGGGCGGGATGGGGGCAGTAGATGACACGATGCCGACTCTGCGGCTCGGCGGCGCTGGCGAGCGTCGTCGATCTGGGGGCGACCCCGCCGTGCGAGAGCTTTCTCGCCGCGGACCGGCTGGACGAGCCGGAACCGGCGTACCCGCTGCACCTGCGGGTCTGCACCGACTGCTGGCTCGCGCAGATCCCTCCGCTGATCACGCCGGAGGAGACGTTCAGCGAGTACGCGTACTTCTCCTCGTTCTCGACGTCCTGGGTGGAGCACGCGCGCACGTTCGTCGCCGACGCCGCACAGCGGGTGGGGCTCGGCGCCGACTCCTTCGTGGTCGAGGTCGCGAGCAACGACGGATACCTGCTGCGGCACGTGGTGGACCGGGGGATCCGCTGCCTGGGCGTCGAGCCCTCGGTGAACGTGGGCGGGGCGGCCCGGGACGCGGGTGTGCCGACGCTGACGGCGTTCCTGGACCCGGACACCGGCGCCGGCGTCCGCGCCGAGCACGGCCCGGCGGACCTGGTCGTGGCGAACAACGTGTACGCGCACATCCCCGACGTGGTCGGCTTCACCCAGGGGCTGCGCGCCCTGGTCGCCGACGACGGCTGGGTCTCCATCGAGGTGCAGCACCTGCTGACCCTGATCGAGGAGAACCAGTACGACACGATCTACCACGAGCACTTCCAGTACTACACGGTCGCGTCCGCGATCAGGGCGCTGGCGAGCGGCGGACTCGCCCTCGTGGACGTCGAGTTGCTGCCCACGCACGGCGGCTCCATCCGGCTGTGGGCCCGTCCGGCCGAGGTGGCGGGCGAGCCGGGCCGGCGGGTGGCCGAGGTGCTGGACCGGGAGAAGGCCGCGGGGCTGCAGGAGCTGTCCGGGTACGCCGAGTTCTCCGCCCGGGTGGCCAAGGTCCGCCGGGACCTGCTGCGGTTCCTCATCGAGGCGGCCGAGCGCGGCGAGACCGTCGTCGGCTACGGCGCGCCGGGCAAGGGCAACACCCTGCTCAACCACTGCGGCATCCGGCCCGATCTGCTGGCGTACACGGTCGACCGCAACCCCTACAAGCACGGCAGGTTCACCCCGGGCACCCGGATCCCGATCCTGCCGCCCGAGCAGATCGCCGCCGACCGGCCCGACTACGTCCTCGTCCTGCCGTGGAACCTGCGGGACGAGCTGGTCGAGCAACTGTCCTACGTGCACGAGTGGGGCGGCCGGCTGGTCTTCCCCGTCCCGGAACTGAGCATTGTCGAGGTCAAGTCATGAAGGTCGTTCTGTTCTGCGGCGGTTACGGGCTGCGTATGCGCAACGGAGCCTCCGACGACATGCCCAAACCGATGGCGATGGTCGGTCCGCGGCCGCTGATCTGGCACGTCATGCGCTACTACGCCTACTTCGGGCACACCGAGTTCATCCTGTGCCTCGGGTACGGGGCCCACCACATCAAGAACTTCTTCCTCAACTACGACGAGACGACGTCCAACGACTTCGTGCTGCGGGGCGGGCGGCCCGAGCTGCTGTCCACCGACATCGCCGACTGGACGATCACCTTCGCGCAGACCGGCATCGAGTCGCCGATCGGGGAGCGGCTGCGCCGGGTGCGGCATCACCTGGACGGCGACGAGATGTTCCTCGCCAACTACGCCGACGTGCTCACCGACGCCCCGCTGCCGGAGATGATCGACCGGTTCGCCCGGCGCGACGCGGGCGCGTCGATGATGGTCGTGCCGCCGCAGTCCTCGTTCCACTGCGTGGACCTGGGCGAGGACGGGCTGGTGGGGGGCATCACCGCGGTGAGCGAACTGCCGCTGTGGGAGAACGGCGGCTACTTCGTGCTCCGCCAGGAGGTCTTCGACCACATACCCGAGGGCGGGGACCTGGTCGCCGACGGTTGCGCCCAACTGGCCAAGCGGGGACGCCTGGTGGCGCATCAGCACCGCGGCTTCTGGAAGCCGACCGACACCGTGAAGGAGCGGGCCGCGCTCGACGACGCCTACACCCGGGGCGACCGCCCGTGGGCCGTGTGGGAGCGGGACGGCGCGGCCGCGGGCGCCGGGGCGGGGACCGCGTGATCCGGCTCGGGACCGGGCCCGTGGACCGGATCGTCGCGGTGGGCGCGCACTGCGACGACATCGCCATCGGCGCCGGCGGCACCCTGCTGACGATGTGCCTCGCCCGGCCGGGTGTCCGCGTCGACGCGCTGGTGCTCTCCGGCGGCGGCGGCGAGCGGGAGCAGGAGGAGCGGGCCGCGCTGGCCGCCTTCTGCCCCGGCGCCGACCTGCGGCTGACGGTGCACAAGCTGCCGGACGGCCGACTGCCCGCGCACTGGGAGGAGGCCAAGGCCGCGGTCGAGGAACTGCGCGCGCAGACCGAGCCGGATCTCGTGCTGGCCCCGCGCACCGATGACGCGCACCAGGACCACCGCGGCCTGGCGAAGCTGATGACCACCGCGTTCCGGGACCACCTGGTGCTCCGCTACGAGATCGTCAAGTGGGACGGCGACCTCGGCCGTCCGACGGCGTACCAGCCGCTCTCGGTGGAGGTCGCCGAACGGAAGGTACGGCTGCTGCAGGAGCACTACCCCTCGCAACGGCACCGGCCCTGGTACGACCGCGAGGCCTTCCTCGGCCTCGCGCGCATCCGCGGCATCGAATGCCACGCGCGTTACGCCGAGGCGTTCACCGTCACCAAACTCACTCTCGACCTGGGGGAATGAACCTTGCGCGTACTGCTGACCGGACACCAGGGCTATCTGGGCACCGTGATGGCACCGGTCCTCGCGGCCGCCGGGCACGAGGTCGTCGGTCTCGACGCCGGCCTGTTCGCCGACTGCGTGCTGGGCCCGCGGCCCGCCGATCCGCCCGGCCCCCGGGTGGACCTGCGCGACGTCACGGCCGAGCACGTGGCCGGGGTGGACGCCGTGATCCACCTGGCCGCCCTGTCCAACGACCCGCTGGGATCGCTCGCGCCGGAGCTCACCTACGACATCAACCACCAGGCCTCCGTGCGGCTGGCCCGGCTGGCCCGCGAGGCCGGGGTGCGGCGCTTCCTGTACGCGTCGACCTGCTCCGTCTACGGCGCGGCCGGCGGGGACGACCTGGTGACCGAGGACGCCCCGCTGCGCCCGGTGACGCCGTACGCGGAGTCCAAGGTGCGGGTGGAGGACGACCTGCACGCGCTCGCCGACGGCGACTTCACCCCGGTGTACATGCGCAACGCCACCGCGTTCGGCTTCTCGCCCCGGCTGCGCGCCGACATCGTGCTGAACAACCTGGTGGGGCACGCCCTCCTGTCCGGCGAGGTGCTCGTGCTCTCCGACGGGACACCCTGGCGCCCGCTGGTGCACGCCGCCGACATCGCACGGGCCTTCACCGCCGCGCTGTCCGCGCCGCGCGAGGCGGTGCACGACCGGGCGTTCAACATCGGCAGCGAGATCAACAACGTCACGGTCGCCGAGATCGCCGAGCAGGTGGCCGAGGCGGTGGCCGGATCGAAGGTGGTGATCACCGGGGAGACCGGCGCCGATCCGCGCTCGTACCGGGTGGACTTCTCCCGGTTCCGCGCCGCGGTGCCCGGCTTCGACTGCGAGTGGACGGTGAAGCAGGGGGCGCTCGAACTCGCCGACGCCTACCGGAAGCACGGGCTGACCCGGGAGGACTTCGAGCGGCGCTTCACCCGGCTGGCCGTGCTGCGCGCGGCGTCCGACGCGGGCGCCGTCGACGACACTCTGCGGTGGAGCCGATGACCACGGCCGGCGAAGAGATGCACGCCCTGGTGGAGCGGCTGTACCCGCTCTGCCGGAGCATCACCGGCGACGGTGTGCGCGCCACCCTGGAGATCGTCGGCGAGTACGTCCCGTTGCGGGTGCACGAGGTGCCGACCGGGACCCAGGTGCTCGACTGGACGGTGCCGCAGGAGTGGAACATCCGGGACGCGTACATCGCCGACGCCGCCGGCCACCGGGTCGTCGACTTCGCCGCGTCCAGCCTGCACGTGCTCGGCTACAGCGTGCCGGTGTCGGCGACCATGCCGCTGGCCGAGCTGCGCGCGCACCTGCACACCCTGCCGGAGCACCCGACGTGGGTGCCGTACCGCACCAGTTACTACCGGCCGGAGTGGGGGTTCTGCCTGGCCCAGGAGACCTTGGACGCGCTGCCGGACGGCGAGTACGAGGTGCGCGTCGACTCCACGCTCGCCGACGGCCACCTCACCTACGCCGAGCACGTGGTGCCCGGGCAGGTCTCCGACGAGGTGATCGTCTCCTGCCACGTCTGTCACCCGTCGCTGGCCAACGACAACCTGGCGGGCATCGCGGTGGCGACGTACCTGGCCCGGGCGCTGGCGGAGCAGAAGCCGTACTACACCTATCGGTTCCTGTTCGCGCCCGGCACCATCGGGGCGATCACCTGGCTGGCCCGCAACGCGGAGCGGATCGAACGGGTCAAGCACGGGCTGGTGCTGGCCTGCGCCGGCGACCGGGGCCAACTGACCTACAAACAGAGCAGGCGGGGCGACGCGGAGATCGACCGGGTGCTGCGGCATGTCCTGGCCGCCTCCGAACGCCCGCACCGCATCACCGAGTTCACCCCGTACGGCTACGACGAGCGGCAGTTCTGCTCGCCCGGATTCGATCTCGGCGTGGGCTCGCTCAGCCGGACCCCGTACGCCGGGTACCCCGAGTACCACACCTCGGCGGACAACCCGGACTTCGTCTCACCCCAGGCGATGGCGGACACGCTCGCCGTCTGCCGGGAGGCCTTCGCCGTCCTCGACCGCAACCGGCGGTACGTCAACCTCAGCCCCTACGGCGAACCCCAGCTCGGCCGGCGCGGGCTGTACGACTCGCTCGGCGGCCGCAGCGACGCGAAGCAGGCCCAGATGGCCCTGCTCTGGGTGCTCAGTCTGTCCGACGGCGAGCACGCGCTGCTGGACGTGGCCGAGCGGTCCGGGCTGCCGTTCGACACCGTCGCCGCCGCGGCCGACGCCCTGCACGGCGCCGGGCTGATCAAGGCGTGACGCGGATGAGCACCGAGGGGGACAGGACGGGGGCGCCGCCCGCGGACCGGGCCGGGGACGCCCCGAGGTCCGCCAAGCGGGCCCTCGTCGGACGGCTGTCCTGGGGACTGGCCGACCAGGCGGCGTCCAGCATGACCAACTTCGCGGTGGGGATCTACGTCGCGCGCTCGCTCGGGGTGACCGCGTTCGGCGTGTTCAGCCTGGCCTGGGTGACCTACGGCGTGGTGCTCAACGTCTCCCGCGGACTGGCCACCGACCCGCTCGTGGTGCGCTTCAGCGGCGTGTCGGACACGTCCTGGCGCGGCGCGGTGGCCCGGTCCACGGGCACCGCGCTCGGCGTCGGCGCCGCCCTCGGCGCGGCCTGTCTGGTGGTCGGGCCGGGTCTCGGCGGCAGCGTGGGGCCCGCGTTCGTCTGCCTCGGCGTCGTGCTGCCGGGGCTGCTGCTGCAGGACGCCTGGCGGTTCTCGTTCTTCGCCGCGGGCGCCGGCCGGAAGGCGTTCGTCAACGACCTCGTGTGGGGCGTCGCGCTCGTCCCGGCCATGGTCGTGGCGGCCCGGGTGGGCAGCGTGGCCGCCTTCGTGCTCGCCTGGGGCGCGTCCGCCGCGGTGGCCGCCGCCTACGGCTGCCTCCAGTCCGGCATCCGGCCGCGGCCGACCGGGGCGCGCGGGTGGCTGCGCGAGCAGCGCGACCTCGGCTACCGGTACCTCGTCGAGAACGTGAGCCTCAGCGGCGCGAGCCAGCTGCGGGCGTACGGGCTGGGCGCGATCGTCGGGGTCGGCGCGGTGGGCGCGGTGCGGGGCGCCGAGCTCCTGCTCGGCCCCTTCCTCGCCGTGCTGATGGGGCTGTCGCTGGTCACCGTCCCGGAGGCCGCGCGGGTACTGCGGCAGGCCCCGCACCGGCTCGGCGCGTTCTGCCTCGTGCTGGGCGGCGGACAGGCCGCCGGCGCCCTGCTCTGGGGCGGGGCGCTGCTGCTGGCGCCGGACCGGCTCGGCGAGCTGGTGCTCGGCGACGTCTGGCACTCCGCGGCGGCGCTCGTCGTGCCGGTCACCATCGGTGTCGCGGGCGCGGGCCTCGGCACCGGTGCGGCGGCCGGGCTGCGCGCGCTCGGCGCGGCCCGGCGCAGCCTGCGCTGCCAGCTGTTCGCCTCCGCCTGCTATGTCGGCGGAGGCCTGGGCGGGGCGGCCGCGGCCGGCACGGTCGGCTCGGCCTGGGGCGTCGCCGCCGCGACCGTCACCGGCTCGGCCGTGTGGTGGCTGCAACTGCGCTCCGCCCTGCGCGAGCACCACCGGAACATCCTTCCCGAAGTGAGGACCTCATGACCGACCGACCCAGGCTGAGCATCGGCCTGCCCGTGTACAACGGCGAGGAGTACCTGGCCGAGTCGTTCGACGCCCTGCTCGGCCAGACCTACGAGGACTTCGAGCTGGTCGTCTCCGACAACGCCTCGACCGACGGGACCCAGGACATCTGCCGCGCGTACGCCGCGAAGGACTCGCGCATCCGGTACATCCGGCTGTCCCGCAACATCGGCGCCGCGCCGAACCACAACCACGTGTTCACCGAGTGCCGGGGCGAGCTGTTCAAGTGGGCCTCGCACGACGACCTGTACGCCCGGGACCTGCTGAAGCGCTGTGTAGAGGCGCTGGACGAACGGCCGGACGTCATCCTCGCGCACTCCGGCCAGGCGGTCATCGACGGCGACGGCCGGGTGAAGGTCCCGTACGAGTACGGACTGGCCACCGACTCGCCGCACACGCCCGAGCGCTTCCGCAGCCTGCTGTTCGAGCCCGGCGGCGACGACTTCTACGGGGTGATGCGGGCCGACGTGCTGCGCCGGGTGAAGCCGCACGACAGCTATCACCACGCGGACCGCACGTTCGTCGCGGAGATCACCCTGCACGGGCCGTTCCACCAGGTGCCGGAGCTGCTGTACTTCCGCCGCGACCACCCCACCCGCGCCGAGCGGGCCAACCCTTCCAAGCGCTCCCGGTGCGTCAACCTGGACCCGCGCCGGGCGGGCCCGCTGCACCCGACGCCCCGGCTGCTCGCGGAGTACGTGTGGGGCTTCGCCTCGGCGATCCGGCGGGCGCCGTTGTCGCCGGCCGACCGGCGCGCGTGCTACGGCCACCTGGCCGCGTGGCTGACCAGCCGGGTCCGGCCGGGCGCCGGCGAGCGCGTCGAGGACCGCGCCCCGGTCGACCCCGCCCGGCTCACGGTCTCCGTCGACGCCCTCGTCGCCGGCCGTGAGGGGAGGCAGACATGACGTCCGGAGCCCGACGCCCGGTGCGTGTCGGGCTGTTCGGCCTGCTCGGCTCCGGCAACCTGGGCAACGACGGGTCGCTCGAGGCCGCGCTCGGCTACCTCCGCGCCCGGCATCCGCAGGCGGTCGTGGACGCGCTGTGCGGCGGACCCGAGGTCGTCGCGGCCCGGTACGGGATCCCCGCGACACGGCTGCACTGGTACCGCGGGGAGTACCGGACCGCGTCGCGGGCGGGCGCGATCGCGGGGAAGGGCCTCGGCAAACTCGTCGACGCCTTCCGCACCGCCGCCTGGGTGCGCCGGCACGACGTGGTGATCGTGCCCGGCATGGGCGTCCTGGAGGCCACGCTGCCGCTGCGGCCGTGGGGGTTCCCGTACGCGCTGTTCCTGCTCTGCGCGAGCGGCCGGCTGTTCGGCACGCGGGTCGCGCTGGTCGGCGTCGGCGCCGCCGCGATCGGCGACCGGCCGACCCGGACCCTGGTGCGCTGGTCGGCGCGGCTGGCGGCCTACCGGTCGTACCGCGACGCCCTGTCCCGCGACGCGATGCGGGCGATGGGCGTGGACACCGCGCGCGACGAGGTCTTCCCGGACCTCGCGTTCGCCCTGCCGACGCCGTCGGGGAGCGCGCCCTCGGGCCCCCCGGGCCAGGTCTGCGTCGGCGTCATGGACTTCCACGGCGGCAACGACGACCGGGCCCGGGCCGAGGAGATCCACCGGCGCTACCTCGACGGGACGACCCGCTTCGTCCGGGCACTGGTCGAGGACGGCAGGCCGGTCCGGCTGCTCACCGGCGACGCGTGCGACGCGCCGGTGGTCGCCGCGATCCTCGACGCGGTGGACTCGCCGCTGGTCAGCGCCGCCGAGGCGACCTCGCTGGCCGACCTGATGAAGGAGACGGCGGCTGCCGACACCGTGGTGGCGACCCGGTACCACAATCTGGTCTGCGCGCTGAAGGCCGGCACTCCGACGCTCGCGCTCAGCTATGCGGCGAAGAGCGACGCGCTCATGGCCCGGATGGGTCTCGGCGCGTACTGCCACCCGGCGCGCGAGGTCGACGCCGACCGGCTGCTGGAGCAGTTCCGGGCGCTGGAGGAGCGCTCGGCGGAGCTGCGGCGCACCCTCGCCGAGCGGAACCTGGTCGCCGTACGGCAACTCGAGAGCCAGTTCACCGCCTTGACCGCCGCCCTGTTCCCGGCGGCCGACCACGCCCAGGCCCTGCGGGAGGCTTCATGAAGGCGAGCGACGTCCCGGCGATCGCCGGCGCGTACCTGTTCGAACCGACGCCGTACGCCGACGAACGCGGCTTCTTCTGCCGCACCTTCGACGCCGACGTGGTCCGCTCGGTGGGCCTCGACCCGGACGCCTTCGTCCAGGACAGCCTGTCCCGCTCGGTCCGGGGCGTGCTGCGCGGCCTGCACCTGCGCTCCGGCGCCGGCGAGGCCAAGCTGGTGCGGTGCTCGTACGGGCGGATCTTCGACGTGGTCGTGGACCTGCGGCCGGACTCGCCGACGTACCGCAACGTGGCCTCTTTCGAGCTGTCCGGCGAGACGCAGGCGACCCTGTACATCCCGGCGGGGTGCGCGCACGGCTTCCAGGCGCTGACCGGGACCGCCGACACCTCGTACCGGATCGACCGCCCGCACGATCCGGCCGAGGACGTGACGATCGCCTTCGACGACCCGGAGCTAGCCGTCCCCTGGCCGCTGCCGGTCACATCGATGTCCCAGCGGGACCTGAAGGCGCCGAGCCTCGCCGAGGTCCTGCGGAACCGGAAGAGTTGAGGCAGGCGTGAACACCGAAGGCACCGAAGAGCTCTCCCTGCCCCGGTCGCGGGCGGCGAACGAGCGACTGCACACCATGATCCCCGGGGGCGCGCACACCTACGCCAAGGGCGACGACCAGTACCCCGAGCACCTGGCCCCGGTCATCAGCCACGGCCGCGGCGCCCACGTGTGGGACATCGACGGCAACCGCTACGTCGAGTACGGCTCCGGGTTGCGGTCGGTCAGTCTCGGCCACGCCCACCCGCGCGTGACCGAGGCGGTGCGACGGGAACTCGACCGCGGCAGCAACTTCGTCCGGCCGTCCGTCGTGGAGGTCGAGGCCGCCGAACGCTTCCTGGCCACCGTGCCCACCGCCGAGATGGTGAAGTTCGCGAAGAACGGCTCCGACGCCACGACCGCCGCGGTGCGCCTCGCCCGCGCCGCCACCGGGCGCTCGCGGGTGGCCCTCTGCGCCGACCATCCGTTCTTCTCCGTCGACGACTGGTTCATCGGCACCACTCCGATGTCCGCCGGCATCCCGGACGCGACCAACGAGCTCACCGTGGCGTTCCCCTACGGGGACCTGGCCGCCACGGAGGAGCTGCTCACCCGGTACCGGGACGAGGTCGCCTGCCTGATCCTGGAACCCGCCACCCAGACCGAGCCGCCGCCCGGATACCTCGCCGGTCTGCGCGAACTGGCCGACCGGCACGGCTGCGTCCTGATCTTCGACGAGATGATCACCGGCTTCCGCTGGTCCGAAGCGGGCGCCCAGGGCCTGTACGGGGTCGTCCCCGACCTCTCCACGTTCGGCAAGGCGCTCGGCAACGGATGCGCCGTCTCCGCGCTGGCCGGGCGCCGCGACCTGATGGAGCTGGGCGGCCTGCGCCACTCCGGCGAGCGGGTCTTCCTGCTGTCCACCACGCACGGGGCGGAGACGCACTCCCTGGCGGCCGCGATGGCCGTGCAGAGCACCTATGCCGAAGAGGGCGTCACCGCCCGGCTGCACGCCCTCGGCGAGCGGCTGGCGGCCGGGGTCCGGGACGCGGCGGCCGCCATGGGCGTCGGCGACCACGTCGTCGTCCGGGGCCGGGCCAGCAACCTGGTCTTCGCCACCCTCGACGAGCACCTGCGGCCCTCGCAGCGGTACCGCACGCTGTTCCTGCGCCGGCTCCTCGCGGGCGGGGTGCTGGCTCCGTCGTTCGTGGTGAGCGCCGCGCTCGACGACACCGACATCGACCACACCGTCGACGTGGTGGCCCAGGCCTGTGCGGTGTACCGGAAGGCACTGGACGCCGCCGACCCCACCCCCTGGCTGGCGGGACGGCCGGTGAGGCCCGTCTTCCGCAGCCGGGCGTGACGTGACCTGACGTCAGGGGCGCGCCCGCCGGCCGGCGTCGGCGAGCCGGTCGGCCGGTCGGTCCACCCGCCGGTCGGCCGTCCGGTCGATCAGCCACGCGGTCGCCGGTACCACCGCCAGCGCGGTGCACCAGCCGCCGAGGACATCGGTCGGGTAGTGCGCGCCCAGGACGACCTGTGCCCAGCCCATGGCGGCGCCGGCGACCAGCGCCGCGGCGAGCACGAGCGCCGTGCCGGCCGTCCTGCCGAGGCCGAGCCGGCCGGCCGCGAGCAGCGCGACCACCAGGGCGAGCGCGGTGAGGAAGGCGGTGTGCCCGCTCGGGTAGGACAGGTTGCCTTCACCGTGGATGGTGCGCCCCACCAGCGACTTGAGCGCCGTGGCCGTCGCGACGGCCACGCCGGGGCCGGCGACGACGAGCACGGCCGCGTGAGGACGGCGCAGCAGCAGGCAGCCCGACCCGGCGACCGCGACCAGCGTGGCCGCTCCCCCGGGCTCCCCCAGGAAGTCCGTGGCGAGCGCGACGGACCGCCACGGCGACGCCACGCCCTCCACCGCCGCCCAGATCCGGGCGTCCACCGTCGCGGGCTCGCTGTCGCCGGCGTACAGGACCCCGAGCACGACGACCAGCAGCGCGGCCAGGACCGCGATCGGTCCGAGCCGGCCGCGCAGCGCGGGCGGCAGCACCCGGGGCGCCGACCGGCCGGCCGGTCGACCTCTCGGGACGGGGCGGGGGTGCGCCCCCTCATCCGACCGGTGGCCGGCCATGCATCAGCCTTCCGTCAGTACCTCGGCTCCCGCGGGCGGGTCGGACACGGCGGATCCGACGCACCTCCCCCTCCCGTAGGGGCCGACACCGTCGGCCCGTCGCTCGCGCGATGCCACGCCCCGACAACTCCCGCTGCCGTCACCGGAATTGACCGAGGTCGTCAGGGACGGGGCACGGCGCCGCGCACGGCCGGACCGGGCAAGAATAGACAGAACCGACGCCGGGACCAAGCGGGCCCGGCGGGGCCACGGAGACGATGATCGTGCGCCGCGAGCGCCGCGTCCGGCACCGCCGGCCGGCGTACCGGGGTCAGGTGTGCCGTGAGCGGGGTCCGTGGGTATCCATGGGGATCCGTCCCCGGCCGGGCCGGGCCACGGATCCCGACGGACGCTCACCGCGTCAGCGGATCACGGCAGCGGCGGGTAGGCGTTCTGCACCAGCTGCTGGAACTGCGCGGAGAACCAGCGTCCGGCCAGCGGCGACTCCGGCAAGGCGCCCGTGGGGTGAAGTCATGTGCCCGGCCGCCCCCGGCCGCTACGATCGGTGATCTCGTGGGGGAGGTGGTCATGGGCAGACGGCGCCCGGGGACACCGACGCTGGAGGAGGTGGCCGCCCACGCACGGGTAGGGCGGGGCACGGTCTCCCGCGTCATCAACAACGCGGCCGGCGTGAAGGAGTCGACACGGCGAGCCGTGCAACGGGCGATCGAGGAACTGGGGTACGTGCCCAACCTCGCGGCCCGTTCCCTGGCCGGGCGCCGGGCCGACGCCGTGGCGCTGGTCATGACGGAGCCGGACTGGCGGCTGTTCGCCGAACCCTTCTTCTCCGAGATCGTCCGCTCACTCGGAGACGCGCTGACGGACACCGGGCTCCAGCTGCTGCTGACCCTGGTCCGCTCGGACGTCGAGCGGCAGCGCTTCCTCGAGTACGCGCGCGGCGGCCGGGTCGACGGAGTCCTGCTGATGTCCGTGCACGCCGGTGATCCGTTGCCGGACATGCTCGCCGACGCCCGGTTGCCGACCGTGCTGCTGGGGCGCCGCTCCGGGGAGGAGTACGTCAGCTACGTCGACGCGGACAACATCGGCGGCGCCCGCAGCGCCGTCTCCCACCTGCTGGCGCAGGGCCGCAGGGCGATAGCCACCATCACCGGGCCGCTCGACCTGTACGCGGCCCGGTGCCGGCTGCGCGGGTATCAGGAGGCACTTGCGCTGGCGGGCCTCGAGGGCGAACAGCGCGTCGCCGAGAGCGACTTCACCGCGGAGAGCGGGCGGCGCGCGATGGCCGACCTCATCGCACGGCATCCGGAGATCGACGGCGTGCTCGCCGCGTCGGACACCACGGCCGCGGGGGCTCTGGAGGCGCTGCGCACGGCCGGGCGCCGGGTGCCCGAGGATGTGGCCGTGATCGGTTTCGACGACTTCTCGCTGGCCCAGCGGACCGCACCGCGACTGACGACGGTGCGGCAGCCGATCGAGGAGATCGGCCGGGCCATGGTGCGGCTGCTCCTGGAGGAGATGGAGGAGGGCGCCGTGGCCTGGCGGCACGTCATCCTCCGTACGGAACTGGTGGTCCGCGAATCCACCTGACGTTCGCCGGCCGATCGGCCCGCGAGCGCGCCCGGCGTCGGCGCCGCGCGCCGCCGTTGTCCCGCCCGCGTCTCGGAAACCGGCGCGACGGCTTCGTGCCGACAGGCTTGTCAGCCGCCCGAACCATCCCTACAGTCCCAGCCGAAACCAGGATTGGGAGCGCTCCCATTCACGAGGTCGCGGGATCGCCTCTCCCACCCCCCTCCCTCCACAGAGGATCCGCATGCGTCCTTCACCGCACCATGCCCGGAGCGCGCGTGGCCTGCTCGGCGCGCTGCTCACCTCGCTCGTCTCCCTCGCCGCGCTGCTGACGACCGCACCGGCGGCGCAGGCCGACACCACGATCTGCCAGCAGTTCGGATCGACGACCATCCAGGGCCGCTACGTCGTGCAGAACAACCGCTGGGGCACCAACGACACCCAGTGCATCGCCGTCGGCGACTCGGGGTTCAGGATCACCCAGGCCGACGGGTCCGTTCCCACCAACGGCGCCCCGAAGTCGTATCCTTCCGTCTACAACGGCTGCCACTACACCAACTGTTCGCCGGGAACCGGCCTTCCCGCCCAGCTCCGCGGCATCTCCAGCGCGCCGACCGGCATCTCGTTCGGCTATGTGGGCAACGCGGTGTACGACGCCGCCTACGACATCTGGCTGGACCCCACGCCCCGCACCGACGGTGTGAACCGGACCGAGATCATGATCTGGTTCAACAAGGTCGGCCCGGTGCAGCCCGTGGGCTCCCAGGTCGGCAGCGCCACCGTGGCCGGGCGCGACTGGCAGGTGTGGTCCGGCAACAACGGCTCGAACGACGTGCTGTCGTTCGTGGCGCCGTCGTCGATCGCCGCCTGGAACTTCGACGTCATGGACTTCGTGCGGCAGGCCGTCGCCCGTGGACTGGCACAGGACAGCTGGTACCTGACGAGCGTCCAGGCGGGCTTCGAGCCCTGGAGCAACGGGGCGGGCCTTGCCGTGAACTCGTTCTCCTCCGCCGTCAACCTGGGCTCCTCCGGCGGTGACCCGGGCACTCCCGGCGGCTCCACGGCATGCAAGGTGACCTACGCGACGAACGTCTGGCAGGGCGGTTTCACGGCCGACGTGACCGTCGCCAACACCGGCTCCTCCCCCGTCAGCGGATGGAAGCTCGCGTTCGCCCTTCCCTCCGGGCAGCAGATCACGGGCGCGTGGAACGCGAACCTGTCCCCGTCGTCCGGCACCGTCACGGCGAGCAACGTCGCCCACAACGGCGTGATCGCGGCCGGCGGCCAGGTGTCCTTCGGGTTCCAGGGCACCTCCAGCGGCGCCTTCGCCAAGCCCTCGGGCTTCAGCCTGAACGGCACGTCCTGCACCACCGTGTGACACCCGCTCACCCGTTCGCCTTCCGGGGCCCGCCCGGCTCCTCCACCCCGACCGGGCGGCCCCGGAGACCGCGGGCGTACGGCGCGACGCCTCGCCGGCCGCGCTCGTCGTCCTTGCCGCGGGAAGGACGGCGGCGGCCTGCCGTCGCGTCCGTCCCGCGGCACCGGAAGAGCGCCGGACCAGGGTTGTCCGAGGCCTGGACAAGGCCCGGCGCGGGCCGGTGACGCGCCCATGGTGCTCGAAATTTCGGTTTGATTTCGGATCGCTGATACTGCCCACGCACGGACAGTGCGGAGCGTGTCCGGACCCATGCCCCGTTCATCACGCTGTCCATTTCCCACCGGTCGCCGGACTGGGGAAACAGCTGCCCGGATCACGGGTTTTCGGACACGCGGGAACCTCGAAATATTTCGCTCCGAAAAACGAATCATGCGAAGCGTATTGACGGGAGCCGCGGGCTCCCTGTCAATAAGAATGCTCGATGCGCCGACTGGCGTTCGCTATTTCGAACGCTACGCCATCGACCGTCCGCCGACGCAGCGCTTCCCCGCAGAGAGATCGGCACGCAGATATGTCATGCCCTGTTCAAAGTTCTGATCAAGTCCGGCCCGGTAGCCCGGTGTCGAACGCCGCCACCGAAGCGCCCCGCGTCGTGCGGTCCGCGCCGACCACGGCCTGACCCCGTCCGGCCCACCGCACCGACCCAACCCCCCACCCCGCACGAGGAGAACCATGAACCCGCTGAAACGGCTCGGCCGTCGCCGTGCCTCGCTGGTGTCCCTGCTGGCCGTCTCCGGCTTGGTGATACCGGGGGCCGCGACCGCGGCGCCCGACGCGCCCGATGCCGTCCGGGCGTCCACCCTGGGCGCCCAGGCGGCCCAGTCCGGCCGGTACTTCGGCGCCGCGGTCGCCGCCGGAAAGCTCGGCGACGGCACGTACACCTCGATCCTGGACCGCGAGTTCACCTCGGTCACGCCCGAGAACGAGATGAAGTGGGACACGACCGAGCGCACGCGCGGCTCGTTCACCTTCGGCCCCGCCGACCAGATCGTCAACCGCGCCACGGCCCGCGGTCAGCGCGTGCGCGGCCACACCCTGGTGTGGCACTCCCAACTGCCCACCTGGGTCAGCTCCCTCACGGACGCCAACACCCTGCGCGGCGTGATGAACAACCACATCACCACCGTGGCGAACCACTACAAGGGCCGGATCCACTCCTGGGACGTCGTCAACGAGGCCTTCGCCGACGGCGGCAGCGGGCAGCACCGCTCCTCGGTGTTCCAGAACCTGCTCGGCGACGGCTTCATCGAACAGGCCTTCCGCACCGCGCGGTTGGCCGATCCCGCGGCCAAGCTCTGTTACAACGACTACAACATCGAGAACTGGAGCGACGCGAAGACCCAGGGCGTCTACCGCATGGTGCGCGACTTCACGTCGCGCGGGGTGCCCATCGACTGCGTGGGCCTCCAGGCCCACTTCGGCGCGGGCGGCCCGCCGTCGAGCTTCCAGACGACGCTGGCGAACTTCGCCGCCCTCGGTGTCGACGTCCAGATCACCGAACTGGACATCGCCCAGGCCTCGGCGACGGCATACACCAACACGGTGCGGGCCTGCATGAACGTGGCACGCTGCACGGGCATCACCGTCTGGGGCATCCGTGACAGCGACTCCTGGCGCAGCGGGGAGAACCCGCTGCTCTTCGACCGCAACGGCGCCAAGAAGTCCGCCTATCAGGCGACGCTGACCGCGCTGGGCGGCACGGCCGCGGCACGCGCCGCGGCCGCAGCCGCGCCCACGTCCTCGCCCCCGTCCTTGTCCGCCGCCGCACTGCCCACCGGCTTCTCGTGGAGTTCGAGCGGCGCCCTGATCGCGCCGAAGCCGGACGCGACCCACCACATCGCCGGGATCAAGGACCCGTCGGTCGTCTACTACAACGGCAAGTACCACGTGTTCGCGAGCACCGCGAGCACCGCCGGGTACAACCTGGTGTACCTGAGCTTCTCCGACTGGTCGCAGGCGGGTTCGGCCACCCACCACTACCTGGACCGCACCGCCATCGGCGCCGGTTACCGGGCCGCGCCCGAGGTCTTCTACAACACGTCGCAACGCCTGTGGTACCTCGTCTACCAGACCGGCAACGCGTCCTATTCGACCAACGCCGACATCGGCAACCCCAACGGGTGGAGCGCGCCGCGCAACTTCTACTCGTCGATGCCGGACATCATCAAGCAGAACATCGGCAACGGCTACTGGGTCGACATGTGGGTGATCTGCGACAGCGCCGACTGCTACCTGTTCTCCTCGGACGACAACGGGCACCTCTACCGCTCCCGGACGACCGTCGGCCAGTTCCCGAACGGGTTCACCGACACCGTCATCGTGGCCCGGGACTCCAACAAGTACGCCCTGTGGGAAGCGAGCAACGTCTACAAGGTGCAGGGCTCCGACCAGTACCTGCTCCTCGTCGAGGCCATCGGCTCGGACGGCCGGCGCTACTTCCGTTCCTGGACGACGAGCAGCCTCGCCGGTTCGTGGACCCCGCTGGCCGCGTCCGAGGGCAACCCGTTCGCCCGGGCGAGCAACGTGTCCTTCCCCAGCGGAGCCTGGACCCGGGACATCAGCCACGGTGAGATGATCCGCGCGGGCTACGACCAGACGCTGACCATCCCCTCCTGCCGCCTCCAGTACCTGTACCAGGGCATGAACCCCGGCGCGAGCGGCGACTACAACAGCCTGCCGTGGCGACTGGGACTGCTCACCCAGACCAACTCGACCTGCTGACGGTCCGGTCGACGACGTGGGCCCCGCCGTACACGGGGCCCACGTCCCGTTCCGGTCCCGCTTCCCTTGCCTTCCTTCGCCTTCCGTTCCGTTCCCTTCCGTTCCGTTCCGTTCCGGGCTCATTCGCAGGTGGGAGACTTCTCCGGCTTCATGTTCCACGGCTCGGAGCTGATCAGGCGCACACCCCCGGGCGACTGCTTCCAGTCCGCCGCGCGGGCGAAGAGCGCTCCGCTGGCGAGGCTCCACACCTTGCCGTTCGGGTCCCGGAGTTCGAGCCGCAGTCTGTCCAGATCCCGGTCCGTGAGGTGCTTCGTGACCGATGGTTCTTCGGCCGACATCGAGCTCTTGAGCAGCCCGGTCGGAATGTCGAACTGCCCGCACGGCGGCAGGGCCTGAAGGTCCCACCACACGTCGGGCGACTTCAGGACGAGGCGCATCTCCATCACCCGGGAACTGCTGTTGACGACCGTCAGTGTCGACATGTGCCGGTAGAAGTCCACCAGCCGCGGGTACGTCGACGCCTCACGCTCGTCCGCCTCCGCGTCCTGGTCCATGGCCCGCCGCTCGTCCCCGACGGCCCGCTGCTCGGCTCTGACACCGAGAATCAGGCCGCCCAGGGCCGCGATGACGGTGACGACCGTTGCCGTGATCGTCCCCAACCGGGCCATGTCCATCACGGGCGGGTCGGCGGAGGTGTCCGCCTCCTCGCGATCCCCCTCGGCACGGGCGGGTGCGGCGCCCGCCGTACCCCGTTCGCCGTCCGGGGCACTCGGCTCCCCGTCGGCGCCGGACGCTGGTTCCGGTGCCGGCTCCCCGGTGGCCGTCCCGTCGGCGCCACGGCTCCCCGCGTCGCCACCGGCCGCCGTCGCCGTGGTCCCGCCGTCGCCGGACGGACCGCCCTCTGTGTCACTCGATGCAGCCATGGCCCACGATCTTCCACCCGCTCCCCCGCGCATGCCCCGATGTCGGGCATAACGTCCGCGCACAAGAGATGAGTTGAGTAGAGTGCGATCCCCTGCGGCCGGGCGGGCGCGGGCATTCCGGCCCGCCGTGTGCCGGTGCCGCAGGTCGTCCACGCCGTCGGGCCGGCCGACCACGCGCGGGGCGCCGGACGGGATACACCGGTCGCGGCGAGGGCGGCGGCAGGGGGAAGCCGCCCGGGCGGGGGCCGGAGGCGGCTCAGGGCCGGAGGTGGCGCAACGTGACCTCCGGCAGGGCGTACGGGCCGGCCTGCGGTGCTTCGGGGTCGGCGGGGACGTCGAGGTCGGTGAGGTGCGAGGCGTACGTCTCGGCGTCGTCGACCGGCGTGTAGGCCAGTTCGGTCGCCGCGGGGAGTTCCCAGAAGCGGCGGGTGTTGGCCGAGACGGCGTACACCGTGGCGAAACGGGTGGAGAGCGGGGCGGCCAGCGCGGCACGGCAGAAGCCGACGGCGTCGCGCGGGCTGAGCCAGGTCGCGAGGTGGCGAGCCTCCGTGGGCGCCTCCTCGAAGCTGCCGATGCGCAGGCAGATCACGGACACCCCGAACTTGTCCGCGTACAGCCGCCCCAGGGCCTCGACGGCCGCCTTGCTCACCCCGTACATGCCGTCGGGGCGCACGGGATCCCGCGGGTCGGTGCGATGCGCCGTGGGGTAGAAGCCGGTCACGCGGTTGCTGCCGGCCAGCACGACCCTCGGGATCCTCGCACGGCGGGCGGCCTCCAGGACGTGATGGGTGCCCAGCACGTTCGCTTCCAGGAGCTGCTCGAGCGGCGCCTCGTCCGGCAGCCCGCCCAGGTGCAGCACGGCGTCCGCGCCCGTCAGCGCGGCCTCGACGGCGTCCGCGTCCCGAAGGTCGACGGTGTGCACCACCTCGTTCGCGGCCTCGGCCCGGAGCGGGACGCGGTCGAGCAGAACCATGCGGCCGACCTCGCCGCGCAACGCCCGGCGCACCACCGAGCCGATGTTCCCCGCCGCCCCGGTGACGACCACGGTGCCCAGCCCCACTGCGTGCCTCCCCTGTCCGACATCCGCCCTGCCCGGGCCGGCAGCGATCCTCTCATCACGCGGATCTCTCCCCCCGTCAGGCCGGATCGCAGGGGAATGCGATGTGTGGAATCGTGGATCACGATGCTTCGGAGCGAAGCCCGCCGACCCGCGAGTGAGAGGGGTTCTCATGTCCTCGAAGCGACGCCGGAAGAAGAAGAGCCGCCGCAAGCACGCCGCGAACCACGGCAAGCGACCTCAGTCCTAGGCACGGTCGGTCTCCTGCGCGGACGACGCCTCACGCGGCGGCCGGGCGGCGCGGTGGCCGGGGCCCCGGCCGTGCGGGCGGTCGGTCCCGTGCGCGGTGACCGGCCGGGCGCGGGCGTCGCTCCGCACCGCCATAGGCGTGAGCGGGCGCGTCGGGAGGCGCGGGCGGCCGTACACCCGGGCCATCGGCCACCGCGGCAGCCCGGCACCTGAGCGACCGACCTCCCCAAAGGCCGGTCGCTCAGGCGGATCCGGTGGCCAGCGCCCTGCGCTTGTCCGCCAGGTAGGCCGCCACGGTCCTGCGGTCGGCCGCTGTCAGCAGGCGCTTCTCGACGGCCCGTTGCACGTCCTGGACCGCCTCGGACAGTTCTGTGGAGAGCTGGCAGTCCGCGTCGGCGCGCGCCACGCGGATCTCGTCGCGGCCGAGCGCCCGCAGCGACGCCTGGTCCGACGCGGCGTTCGGCAGCCGGGTGTCGACGGCCCGGCGGGGGGCCTGGAGATCCTTCGCCGGATGCCCCGCCTTCGTCATGCACGAGGACCAGCGCCGGACGGCGGCACGGTACCCGGAATCCGCTTCGACGGCGCCGATCACCCGGTTCGCCAGTGCCACGGTGACGGGCTCGACCGTGTTCCAGTCCGCCCCGTACAGCTCGGCGCGGGCCCGGGCGACACACCCGTCGGTGGAGTACTCCAGGCTGACGCCGTCGGGGAGCCGCAGGCTCACCCGGTGCGCCGGCGTGCCGGTCAGCGCCTGTCGCCAGGCGGCCTCGCGGGGCTCGTCGGCCGGGGCGGGTGTGGACCGCCGGTACAGGTACTCCCCGACGATCCCGTACCCGTCCTGGGTCGCCTTCTCCGGGGTGAGCAGTCCGTAGGGGTTGGTCTCCTCGTTGCGCGCGGACGCGGTCCGGGGCTGTGTCTCGTACGTCTGGCCGCGGGACCTCATGCAGGCGGCCACGGCACGTTCCTCACGGTCGTGGAGGCGTACGGCGTCGGCGTGGCTGATCGCGGTGGTCCCGGACAGGGGACGGACGTCGGGTGCCACGGGCCCGCGAGCGGGCTGCTCACCCCCGTGAGAGCAGCCCGCCGCGGTCAGCGCAAGGAGCACCGCGAGCAGTGTCCGCCGCGCCGTGGATGCGCTCATACGCACCAGTTGTTCGAGGCCACGTTGTGCCAGTACACGGTGTTCGCCAGGGAGCCGTTGTAGTAGCCCCGGGAGAGCACGTAGCTGGAGCCCGTGTAACCCGTGCCCGAGTAGATGCGGACGTTGCAGCTGTTGCCGTTGTTGTACAGCGACTCGGCGTTGTTGAACTTGTTGTACTGGAGAAGGTTGGTGTTGTCGCCGTAGACCACCCCGGGGTCGCCCGAGCCGTTGACGCCCAGGTAGGCGCACAGCCCTCCGGAGGGACAGTCCGACAGCGCCGCGTTCGCGGGGGCGGCGGTGATGAGGGCGCCGGTGGTGGCCAGGGCCACGCTTCCCAGGACGATGCCGGCCTTGGCCAGGATCCGCTTCATATTGAGTGTTCCTCCATCGCTCGGGACGCCGCCCACGGGCCTCGGGTCGTTCGTGGTGCGGCGGCTTGCCGTGCACACGATGGCGGGAGGAGCTGGCCGGGAACCTTGCGTAGAACTTGCCTCGCAGGTGACCCGGTGGTTGGGTGACGCCCGGTGGGCGCGGGCGACATGTGCGGGGCGGGGCGGGGGATACGTCGTGACGGGATTTCGGCTCCTGGGGGCCGTGGAGTTATGGGTGTCGGGACGGCCGGTGGATCTGGGCCCCGCCAAGCGGCGCACGGTCCTGGCGGCGCTGCTGGTGGACGCGGGCCGCTGGGTGACGGCCGAGACACTGATCGACCGGGTCTGGGGGGACGCCCCGCCGGCACAGGTGCGCGCCACGCTGTACGCCCACATCACCCGTATCCGCCGGGTCCTCGTGGACCAGGGCCCGCACCTGCGCGGCGGCGCCGACGGACCGTCCGAAGCGCCGTCGTTACGGCGCGGTGCGGGAGGCTACCGGCTCGACGTCCCACCGGACCTGGTCGACGTGCACCGCTTCCGGAGGCTGGTGACGCGGGCTCGTCGGAGCGACCGCTCCGACGCCGTGCGGGTGGCCACGCTGCGGGAGGCGATGGGCCTCTGGCGGGGCGATCCGCTGGCCGGGCTGACCGGTGACTGGGCCGCCAGAACCCGGGAGAGCTGGCTGCACCAGCGCGTCGACGCCGTCCTCGCCTGGGCCGACGCCGAACTCCGGGTCGGCGGCCACGTCGTGGTGATCGACACGCTGTCCGTCCTCGTCGCCGAGCACCCGTTGATCGAGCCGCTCACCTCGACGCTGATGCGGGCGCTGCACGCGGCCGGTCGCGCCTCGGAGGCACTCGCCTGTTACGCCGCCCTGCGCAAACGGCTGGCCGACGAACTCGGCGCCACCCCGGGAGTCGAGGCCCGGCGCGAACACCAGAGCATCCTGAGCGGGAAGGCCGCCCCACCGGCCGTCCGTCCCGCACCGCCCGCCGCCGTCGGGCGCCCGGCCGTCGTGCCCGCTCAACTCCCCCTGGAGGCAGCGGGGTTCACCGGCCGAGAAGAGGAACTGAACCGGCTGGAGAAGATCCTGGTCGCGTCGGCGGAGCGGCCGACCGCGGTGGTGGTCTCGGCGGTGTCCGGGACGGCGGGCGTGGGCAAGACGGCGCTCGCGGTGCACTGGGCGCACCGGGCCCGGGACCGTTTCCCCGACGGCCAGTTGTACGTGAATCTGCGCGGCTACGACCCCGACCGGCCCATGACCGCCCCCGACGCGCTGACCCGGTTCCTGACCGCGCTCGGGGTGCCCGGGCAGGACATCCCGCTGGAGGCGGACGACCGGGCGGCTCGCTACCGCACCGCCGTCGCGGGCCGGCGCATGCTGATCGTGCTCGACAACGCCGCCACCGTCGAGCAGGTCCGTCCGCTGCTGCCCGGCACCGGCTCCTGCGCGGTGCTGGTGACCAGCCGCGACAGCCTGGCCGGGCTGGTGGCGCGGGAGGGGGCACACCGTCTCGACCTCGACCTGCTGCCCGCGGACGCCGCCCACACTCTGCTGCGCCGGCTCGTCGGCCCCCGCGCCGAAGCCGAACCCGACGCCGTCTCCGCGCTCGCCGCGCAGTGCGCCCGGCTGCCGCTGGCGCTGCGGGTCGCCGCCGAACTGGCGGCCGCCCGGCCCGCCACGCCGCTGACCGACCTGGTCGGCGAACTCGCCGACCAGCAGCGGCGGCTGGACCTGCTCGACGCGGACGGCGACCCCCGGGCAGCCGTCGCCGCGGTGTTCTCCTGGTCGCTGCGGCATCTGCCGACGGAGGTGAAGCGCGCGTTCCGGCTGCTCGGACTGCATCCCGGCCCCGACTTCGACGTCCACGCCGCCGCCGCGCTCACCGGCGGCGGCGTGGCGGACACCCGCCGGGCCCTCGACGTCCTGGCCCGCGCCCATCTCGTCCTGCCCGTCGAGCCGGCCCGCTACGGCATGCACGATCTGCTGCGCGCGTACGCCACCCGGCTGGCCATGTCCGACGACACCCCGCAGGCCCGCGAGGCGGCGCTGGACCGGCTCTTCGACCACTATCTCGCGACCGCGGCCGCCGCCATGAACTGTCTGCACCCGGCCGAGGCCCACCTGCGGCCCGCCGTTCCCGAGCCCGCCGCTTCCGTTCCGGACCTGTCCGGTCCCGAGGCGGCGCGTTCCTGGCTCGACGCCGAGCGGGCGTGTCTGGCGGCCATGTCCGCCCACACCGCCGCCCACGGCCGGCCCACCCACGCGATCCGGCTCTCCCTCGTCCTGTACCGCTACCTCATCAGCGGCTATCACACCGACGGCCTCACGATGCACGGCCACGCCCGGGACGCCGCGCGCCGGATCGGCGACCCGCTGAGCGAGGCCCGAGCGCTGCTCGGCCTCGGCACCGCCTCCTACCAGCTGGCCCGGCACGAACCGGCCCGCAGGCACCTCCAGGACGCGCTGACCCTGTTCCGGCGGTCCGGCGACCCGACCGGCCAGGCCCGCGCGCTGGTCAACCTCGGTCTCGTCGACGAACGACTGGGCCGTTTCCTGTCCGCCGTCGAGTACCTCGAACAAGCCCTGGTGCTGTACCGGAGCGTCGGCGACCGGTCGGGCGAGGCGATCGCCCTGAAGGATCTCGCCAGCGTCGAGGGGCAGTCGGGCCGCTACCAGGAGGCCGCCGACCACCTCCGGCAGGCTCTCGCGCTGCTCCGCAGGACCGGCAACCGGTATCTGGAAGCCCATGCGCTCAACGACCTCGGATCGGTCGAGGCGCGACTCGATCTCCTCGGGTCGGCCGCCGACCACCAGGAGCAGGCCCTCGTTCTGCTGCGGGAGGTCGGCGACCGGTACGGCGAAGCGGGGGCACTGCACGACCTCGGCATCATCCACACCCGGCGCGACCAGCCCGCGCAGGCGGCCGAGTGTCACCGGCAGGCCCTCGCCCTCTACTCCGGCAACGGCGATCGCAACGGCGAGGCCCGGGCGCGCAACGGGCTCGGCGAGGCCGCCCGGGCCGCCGGCCGGCCCGCCGACGCCCTCGTCCACCACACGGACGCCCTCGCCATCGCCGAGGACATCGGCAGCCCGGGCCAGCAGGCCCGCGCCCTCGGCGGACTCGGCGACGCCCACCACGCGCTGGGCGACACCGCCGCCGCCGTCGGCCGCTACGAGCGCGCGCTCGCCCTGTACACCCGGCTCGGCATGCCCGAGGCCGACGCCGTCCGAAGGAGACTGGCCTCGGCGACCGGCCCCCGCCCCTGACCCGGCTCCCTCCCAGGCATCTGGTGCGCCGTCACCATCTGTGGTTACCTGACCTCATGACCGTGCTCGTGACCCGCCGCCACGTCGATGACGTGCGTGTCACCACCACGGGCTGTTCCACCGCGAGCTGACGCCCCGCTCCGGTATCTGATCCCACCCTCTTCACCCCTCGCACCGCGCTGCCCATCGCCCTGCCCGCGTCCCGGTCCGGGCAGCCGCCGCGCGGTGGCTCCAGGCACCCCGTACGCCCCGCACGGGGTCGAGGCGGGCAAGCGGTTCGTCGACGGCGTCGAACTGTTCAGTCACCTCGCCGACATCGGCGACGTCCGCAGTCTCGTCATCCATCCGGCGTCCACCACCCACCGCCAGCTGGACGACGCGGTTGGCGGCGACCGGCACCGCGCCCGGTCTGGTGCGCCTGTCGGCGGGCATCGAGAACCTCGCCGATCTCCAGGCGGATCTGGAAGCCGGCTTCCGTGCCGCGAAGGGCGCGTCCTGAACGCCGTGCCGACGACCTCGCGGGCCCGGGCTGGCCCTGGACACCGACCGCTGGTTCGTCGTCGCGCCCACTGTGCTGGGCGGCTGCCAGGGCAGCACCGGGCCCTCGTCGAGGCGTCCCGACGGACGGCACTGGGGTGGCGCCTTCCCGTCCTTGCCCCAGCGCGACCAGGTCGCCGCGGAGGCCGGGCTGGCCGACGCGCTCCGGCGCCGGACCCCGCCTTGTCCCTGCGGGTGCCGCCTTTCGGCCGAGGCGTCTCACGGCGTCGTCCCGCGCAGCGCGTCGGAGACGGACTTCACCCCGCCGTGCGCGGTGAGGCCGCCGTCGACGGGGATCTCGGCGCCCGTGATGAAGGAGGCCTCCTCGGACAGCAGGAACACCACGAGCGGGGCGACCTCGTGCGCGGTGCCCGTGCGGCCGAGCGGCGTCTCGCGGACGTTCGCGTCGCGGAAGGCGGGGGCGGCGGAGGCGGTCATCTCGGTCTCGATGAAGCCGGGGTGGATCGTGTTCACGCGGATGCCGCGCGGCCCGAGCTCGGTCGCGGCGCTCTTCGACAGACCGCGCAGAGCCCATTTGCTCGCCGTGTAGGCGACCGGGTAGTGGCCGGTGAGGGCGGCGGAGGAGCCGACGTTGACGACGGCGGAACCCGGGGGCATCAGCGGGGCCAGATGCTGGATGCCGAGCAGCGGTCCGGTGACGTTGACGGCGTGGACGCGGGCGAAGTCCTCGGGCCGTACGTCGCCGACGCGGGCACGCCAGGTGATGCCCGCGTTGTTGACCAGGCCGTGCACGTGGCCGTACGACTCCCGCAGGAGCGCGGCCAGTTCGGCCCAGTCGTCCTCGCTGGTGACGTCGAGGCGGCGGCAGTCGCCGGTCGGCCGGGCGTCGGTGGCGACGACCCGGGCGCCCTCGCGGGCCAGGGCCTCGGCCTCCGCCGCGCCCTGGCCTCGGGCCGCGCCGGTGACGACCACGACCTTGCCCTGGAGCCTGCCCCGGTGCGGTTCGGTCACGGCCTCTCCCGGGTACGGCGGCGGGCGGCGGGGAGCGGCACCGGCTCCGTGCCCGCCACCACCGTGTTGGAGACGGTGCCGATGCCCTCCACGGTGAGGGTCACCGTGTCGCCGGGCCTCAGCGGCGGCGGGGACTGCTGTCCGCGCACTCCCCACAGCTCCGCCAGGCAGCCGCCGTTGCCGCAGGTGCCCGAGCCGAGCACGTCGCCCGGGCGGACGACGGTGCCCCGTGAGGCGTAGGCGACCATCTCCTCGAAGGTCCAGCTCATGTTGGACAGCAGGTCCTCGCCGACGATCTCGTCGTTCACCGCGGCGGTCAGGGCCAGGCGCAGGAAGCCGTCGGCGTCCCGGTGCGGTTCCAGCTCGTCCGCGGTGACCAGGTACGGCCCGAGGGTGGCGGCCGTGTCCTTGCCCTTGCACGGGCCGAGGCGGACCTGCATCTCGCGGGACTGGAGGTCCCGGGCCGACCAGTCGTTGAAGACCGTGTAGCCGATGATGTGGTCCCGTGCCCGTTCGGGGGTGAGGTCGCGTCCCTCGCGGCCGACGACCGCCGCGACCTCCAGCTCGAAGTCGAGCAGCGCGCTGCCCGGCGGCACCGGCACGTCGTCGTGAGCGCCGACGACGGCGTACGGGTTGGTGAAGTAGAAGGTCGGGGCGTCGTACCAGGCTTCCGGCACCCCGCCGGCCCCGTCCACGGACCGCCGTACCCCTTCGACGTGCTCCTCGAAGGTGACGAAGTCCCGCACGGTGGGCGGCTCCAGCGGCGGCAGCAGCCGTACCTCGGACACCTGGGGGCCGGCCGGGGCGCCGAGGGCGGCGGCGCCGGCGTCCAGCAGCGCGTCGAGGCCGTCCGCGGACCGGATCAGCTCCGTGAGCGAGCGCTCGCCGGGCACGGGGCGGAGCGCGCCGTCCTCGTCGACGACGGCGACCCTGCGCCGGTGCTGGTGTTCATAGGTGGCGAAACGCATGGACGGCTCCAGGCTCCGGGGAACGTGCGGGGATCGGACCGGTGGGGAGGGGTCCGGCGGGGACCGGACCGTCGGGGATCAGACCGGCGGGGCGACGAACACGCCGCGGTCGACGTCGTTGAACGACTCCTTGGCGACCAGCTCGTTCATGGGGTTGGCGGTGCCCCACTGGTCGGCGACCTCGGGCTGGGAGAAGTCGTAGACGTGCGGGTGCCAGGTGTCCTCGTCCAGCAGTTCCAGCTCCGTCGTGTACTCGACGGTGTTGCCCTGCGGGTCGAGGAAGTAGGTGAAGGTGTTGTCGCCGGCCGTGTGCCGGCCCGGGCCCCAGAGCTTGCGGGCCCCGGAGCGGATGACCCGGCCGGAACCGCGCAGGTACTCGTCGATGCCGCGCATCTCGAAGGAGACGTGGTGCAGGGAGGTGTGCGGGCCCTTGGCGATCGCCATCGAGTGGTGCTGGTTGCTGATCCGCAGGAAGTGCATGGCCTCGCCCATCCGGGGATGCATCAGGGTGTCGGAGAGCCGGAAGCCCAGGTGGCGCTCGTACCACTGCCTGGTGACGTTCAGATCGGGGGAGTTGAGGACGACGTGCGAGAGCTTGACCGGGATGGCCTCCTTCTCCTCGATCTTGCGGTGCTGCCGGGCCTCGACGTCCGCCGACACCTCGACGGTGCGGCCGTCGACGTCGAAGAAGCGGAAGCCGTAACCGCCGCCCGGGGTCTCGACCTTGCCCGGCTGCGAGACCAGCCGGACGCCGCCGGCGAGGAGCCGCTCGGCGAGGGTGTCCACGTCCGCCGCGCAGGCCGCGCCGTAGGACACCAGGTCGAGGCGCTTCTCGTCGGCCTTGCGCAGCCGTACGACGTAGTGCTCGGGGCTGCCCTCGGCGGCCAGGAAGGAGATCCCGGAGTCCTCGGCGACCTTGGTGAGGCCCCAGACACCGGCGTAGAAGTCGAGTTGCCTGTCGTAGTCGGGCACGGCGAGGTCGACGTGCCGCAGATGGGTGAGCAGACGCATGGGGTCAGTCCTTCCGGAGGAGGGCGGCGGCGTTGCCGCCCCGTACGGCGTGGAAGTCGGCGTCGGGCAGCCGGGCCGCGCGGAGCGCGCCGACGGGGTCGTCGGTGCCCATGTCGAAGGGGAAGTCCGAGCCGAGGAGCACGCGGTCGGCGCCGACGGCGCGGACCAGCTCCCGCAGGACGTGCGGGTCGTGGACGAGCGAGTCGAAATACAGCCGCCTGAGGTAGCTGCTGGGCAGCTGGGCGCAGCCCGCTCCCGCGTCGGCGCGCGCCGACCAGGCGTGGTCGGCGCGGCCGATGTGGGTGGGCAGATAGCCGCCGCCGTGTGCCGCGATCACCTTCAGGGCGGGGTGCCGGTCCAGCACGCCGGAGAAGATCAGGTGGGAGAGCGCGACGGCGTTCTCGGTGGGCTGGCCGACGGTGTTGGACAGGTACCAGCGGTCCAGGCGCTCGTCGAGCGTGCAGCCGAAGGGGTGCAGGAAGAGGATCGCGCCGCTCTCCTCGGCCCGCGCCCAGAAGGGCTCGTACGCCGGGTCGGACAGTTCGCGCCCCGGGGCGTGGGACGAGATCTCGACCCCGGACAGGCCTTGTTCCAGGGCGTGTCCGAGGGCGCGCACGGCCAGGTCCGGGTGCTGGAGCGGCACGAGGCCGAGCCCCTGGAGCCGGTCGGGGGCCTGGGCGCAGTGTGCGGCGGTGGCCTCGCCCGCCACCCGGCAGATCTTCTCGGCGGTCTCCTCGTCGGCCCAGTAGTGGTAGTGCGAGGGCGACGGGCTGACCAGCTGCACGTCGACGCCCTGGGCGTCCATGGCGGCCAGCCGTACGGCGACGTCGGTCAGCCGCGGGAGGCGTTCGCGGACCATGGGGCCGCTGACGGCCAGGGCGGCGGGGCCGTTGCGCCGGGCGTCCAGTTCCCTGGCCGCGGCCAGGCCGGGGAGTCCGGCGACGAGGGCGTCGACCTCGGGCAGCAGGACGTGGGCGTGCACATCGACGGTGGGCGCGGGGCGGCCGGTCACGGGAGTTCCTTGAGCATCGTCATGGTGCGGCCGATCAGGCCCGGGACGTCGGCGTCGCGGACGCCGTCCAGCTGCCACTGCCCGAGCTGCACGGACGCCTCGACCACGGCCCGCACCCGGGGGATGCGGCGCTCGTAGTACCGCTGGAGCAGTTCCTCGTCCCAGTCCGCGCCGGCGGTGAGCAGTTCGGCGAGGACGGAGGCGTCCTCCAGGGACATGGCCGCGCCCTGCGCGAGGGTGGGCGGGCAGCAGTGCGCGGCGTCGCCGACCAGCACCACCCGGCCCCGGTGCCAGGAGCCCTCGACCAGCAGGCGGTCGAACCAGGTGTAATTGACCTTCGCCGGGTCCGTGATGTGCGGGGTGATCTCGGTCCAGTGGCCGCCGTATCCCTGTGCGAGCCGGCGCATCTCGTCGGCGTGGTCGGCCGGGTCGATGGAGGCGCGGTCGCGGTACGCCTCGACGACGTAGGCGTAGAGGGTGTGCTCGCTGGTCGGGCAGTAGCCGGCGATGTACGCCGGGCCGCCGTAGGCCAGGTCGGTGCGCACCAGGCCCGCCGGGCGCGGGGCGGTGGTGCGCCAGATGGCCATGCCGGTGGGCTCGGGTTTCGCCGTGATCCCGATGGCGGCGCGGGTGGTGGAGTTGAGGCCGTCGGCGGCGATCACCAGGTCGTACCGGCCGCTGGTGCCGTCGCTGAAGCGCACCGAGACGCCTTCGGCGTCCTGGTCCAGGATCTCGGCGGTGGTGCCCAGGCGGACCTCGGCGCCGACGGCGCGGACGGCGTCGATGAGGATCTGCTGCAATCGGGGCCGCTGCATGCCGACGGTGGCGGGCAGGTCGTCGCCGCCGGTCCGGATGTCCTCGGCCTCGTGCAGCACGGTGCCGTCGGGGGCGATGACGCCCAGCGAGCCGAAGGCCTGTCCGGAGGACTCGACCCGGTCCTGGACGCCGAGTTCGCGCAGCACACGCAGGGCGTTGCCCTGGAGGGTGATGCCGGAGCCGGTGGTGGCGTTCCAGTCGGGCTTGGCCTCGATCAGGTCCACGGCGACGCCGGCGCGGCGCAGCAGAACGGTCACGGCGTTGCCTGCGGCGCCGCCGCCGATGACGAGGACCGTGCGGGGTGGGGTCATGGGAAGCTCCCTTGTCACGCGGGCTACTTGACCGCGACCGGGTTGACGGGTGAGCCGACGGCTCCGGTGATGGGCAGGGGTGCGGCGGTGAGCCAGAACGCGTACCGGCCGTCCGCCGCGCAGTCGGCGGCGAGGGCGTCGAGGTCCCACATCTCCCCGATGAGCAGGCCCATGTTGGGGATGGCGACCTGGTGCAGGGGCTGGAAGGCCGCGTCGAACTCGTTCGGCCGCACCTCGAAGCCCCAGGTGTCGGTGGCGATCGCGGCGATCTCGGTGCGGTGCAGCCAGCCGGCCGTGGTGAAGGACAGGCCGGGCGAGTCGCCGCCCGCGTAGTCGCCCCAGCCCTCGCGCCGGGCCCGGGCCAGCCGGCCGGTCCGCACGACGACGATGTCCCCGCGGCCGACGGTCACGCCGTGCGCGTCGGCGGTCGCGGTCAGGTGCTCCTCGGTGACGGCGAACCCGTCGGGCAGCTCGCCTTCCGCACCGATGACCCGGCCCACGTCGAGGAGGACCCCGCGCCCGGCGACGTGCGGCGCCATGTGCTCGATGCCGGTGACGAGGTCGCCGTCCGAGGTGACGACCCGCTCGGCCGGGCGGCCGTTCCACGCCTTGCCGTGGTCGAAGATGTGGCCGAGCCCGTCCCACTGGGTGGAGCACTGGAGCGGCATCGCGATCACGTCGTCGGCGCCGCCGATGCCGTGCGGGAAACCCTGGTTGCCGAGGGCGGCGTCGGTGCCGGTGTCGAGCATGGTGTGCACGGGGTTGGTGCGCCGCCGCCAGCCCTTCTGCGGGCCGTTCATGTCGAAGGACTGCGCGAGCGAGAAGCTGACTCCCCGGCGGACCAGTGCGGCGCCTTCCCGGCGCTTCGCCTCGTCGAGGAAGTTCAGCGTGCCCAGGACGTCGTCCTCGCCCCAGCGGCCCCAGTTGGAACAGGACTTGGCGGCCTCGGCGATCGCGCCCTCGGGGTCGCGGCGGTCCGGGCTCACGAGGCCTCCCCCGCAATACAGCGGGTGCGCTGGGCGCCGAGCCCGGTGATCGAGCCGTCCATGACGTCGCCGTCGCGCAGCAGCCGTCCCCAGTGCATGCCGTTGCCGGCCGGGGAGCCCGTCAGCACCAGGTCGCCGGGCAGGAGCCGGGCGGTCAGCGAGGCGTACGACACCAGCCGGGCGATGCCGAAGAGCATGTCCTCGGTGGACTCGTCCTGCATGGTCTCGCCGTTCAGCTTCAGGGTGACCCGCAGATCGCCGGGGTCGGCGATCGACGCGGCCGGCACGATCCAGGGGCCGAGCGGGGTGAAGCCGGGCGCGTTCTTGCTGCGCAGCCAGTCCGTGCCGATGGCCTTCATGTCCCGGCGGAAGACGGTCGCGCGGTCGGTGAGGTCGTTGGCGATCGTGTACCCGGCGACGTGCGCCAGAGCCTCCGGCACGGACACCCGGTAGGCCGGCTTGCCGATGACGACCGCCAACTCCAGCTCCCAGTCCGGTTGTTCGGCCCAGGAGGGCAGGACGACATCGTCGTAGGGGCCGGTGATGGCGCTCGGCAGGCCGATGAACACGTACGGCAGGTCCTGCGCCGCCCGCCGGTCCATGACCTCGGCGATCTCCGCCCTGGCCGCCTCCGGTGTGCGCGGGTCGTCGGGGGCGCGGTGGGCGAGCTCCAGATCGATCACGTGCTGCCGGTAGTTGGCACCGGACTGGAAGACCTGGCGGGGCTCGACCGGGGCGTGCACCCGCAGTCCGTCGAGAGGCCGCCAGCCGTCGGCGAGACCGGCGCCGTGCGCCGCGAGGTCTTCCAGGCGGGGCAGGACCTCGTCCCAGCGCTCGAAGAGCAGGCGGGTCGTCAGGGCGGGGTCGCGGAAGGCGTCGCGCAGGTCCAGCACCCTGCCCTCGGGGACCACGAGGCCGGGGAAGGAGGCCTGGTCGGGGGCGGAGAAGGTGCCGAGGGCGAAGGGTCCGGAGAAGGACGCGGAAGGGGCTTCGGATTTCACTGAGATGTCCTCCTGATGACGATGCGACTAATCTGGCCCCACCTCCCGTAATCTGGGAAATCGATTCTTTGGATATCGATCATCCATCGCATGAATAAAGCCGCCCGGGCGGCTCGGTGTGGAGGCGTTGTGTACCTGTCCGGCCTCGATCTCAACCTCGTCCTGTCCCTGCGGGCGCTGCTGGAGGAACGCAACGTCACCCGGGCCGGGCAGCGGATCGGGCTCAGCCAGCCCGCCATGAGCGCGGCCCTGGCCCGGCTGCGCCGTCATTTCGACGACGAGCTGCTCTCCCGGGTCGGCGGCCAGTACGAGCTCACGGCTCTCGGGCGCGCCCTGCTCGACCGCACCGCCACCGCCTGCGACCTGCTGGAAAGGGTGTTCAGCAGCAGGGCCGAGTTCGTGCCGGGCAGCGAGGAGCACGAGTTCACCCTGCTCTCCTCCGACTACGCCGTCACCGTGTTCGGCGCCGCTCTCGCCCGGACCGTGCACGCCGAGGCCCCGGGGGTACGGCTGAGCTTCCAGCGGCCGCCGACCGACGTCACGGAGGAGTCGGCGACCCTGCTCAGCACGGCCGACGGGCTGCTGATGCCGCACGGCGTCATCAGCGGCTTCCCCACCGTCGAGCTGTTCACCGACGGCTGGGCCTTCCTCGTCGCCGAGTCCAACGACGAGGTCGGCGACCGGCTGACCATGGACGACCTGGCACGGCTGCCCTGGGTCACCTACCAGCGCACCTACGACGCCCCCGCCGCCCGGCAGCTGAGCATGCTCGGCATCGAACCGCGCGTGGAGGTCTCCGCCGACAGCTTCCAGGTGCTGCCGTTCCTGGTGGCCGGGACCCGCCGGATCGCCCTGGTGCAGCAGCGCCTGGCCGAGCAGCTGCGCGGGGTGGCCGCCGTGCGCGTCATGGCGGCGCCGTACGAGGTGGTCCCGCTCCAGGAGGCCCTGTGGTGGCATCCGGTCCACACCCACGACGCGGCCCACATGTGGCTGCGCGAGACGGCCGCCCGGGTGGGAGCGGAGCTGAGCGCGCCCGTATCGGGCACCCGGGCCGCATCCAGGGCGTGAATGATCCACATCCCCGATCCCGATCGTCCGGGGGGTAGGCAGGTCCCGGGCGGTACCCCCATAGTCGTCTCAACCCGGCGCCGGAGCCGTCCCGCTCACCACCGCCGGACGGCGCGGACCCCGTGAGCCGGGGCTTCGCGACGCGACGGCGATCACCGGTGCCACCGCACTCCGCTCCGCCGAGCGCTCCGGATCCGCGGCTCGCTCGGGGCGGCCGCCCCGAGACGGCCGCGCCGCACCCCCGTCCCCCTCCCGACACGCCAGGTGGAGTTCCCGCATGCCCGCACCCGTGCCCCCGCTCCCGTCCCCGCCGCTCGCCGCCGCCGCGGCCGCGCCGTCCGAGCAGCCCGTGTCCGGAGCCGGCCACCGGCTCCGCATCACCCTGCTGATGGCCGGCAGCTGTCTGCCCATCCTGGGCGCCGTGCTCATCGCCCCCGTGCTGCCGCGGATGCGGGACCACTTCGCCGGCACACCCGGCGCCGAGGCGCTGGTCCCGATGGCCCTGACGATCCCGGCACTCTCCCTGGCACTGCTGGCGCCCTTCGCCGGCGTCGCCGTCGACCGGCTCGGCCGCAAACGTCTCCTCGTGATCGCCACCGTGCTCTACGCCGTCGTCGGCACCGCCCCGCTGTGGCTCGACTCCCTGGGCGCCATCGTCGCGAGCCGCGCCCTCGTCGGCGTCGTCGAAGCCGCCATCATGACCTGCTGCACCACACTGATCGGCGACTACTACTCCGGCCGGCAGCGGGACCGCTACCTGGCCCTGCAGACGATGTGCGCCTCGATCTCCGCGACGGCCTTCTTCGTCCTCGGCGGCGCGGCGGGGTCGGCCGGCTGGCGCACGCCGTTCTGGGCCTACGCCGTCAGCCTGCTCCTCGCCCCCGCCATGGCGGCCTTCCTGCCCCGGCCCTCCGGCACCACCACCGTCCCCTCCCCCGGCGTGCCCGCCGACCCGACCGCCGCCCCCTCCCCCGGCGCCCTCCCGGAGCCCGCCGGGCGGTCGTTCCCCTGGCGGCCGCTGGCCGGGACGTGCGCGCTGAGCGTCTTCGGCGCCGTCCTGTTCTACGCGGTCCAGGTGGAGATGGCCTTCCTCCTCGACGACATGGGCGTGACCGACCCCGGCGTGATCGGGCTCGCCATCGCCGCCTCCAGCATCGCGACCGTGATCGGCGCGGTCGTCTTCACCCGGCTCGGCCGCGCCCCGGAGGCCTGGCTGCCCGCCGTCTTCGCCCTGTGCGCGCTCGGCTTCGCCGTGATCTGGCTCGCTCCCGGCCCCGTCGTGCTGACCGTCGGCGCCATGATCAACTGCTTCGGCGGCGGCATCATGCTGCCGAGCCTGCTGACCCTCGCCCTGTCCAGGCTCGACTACGCCGACCGCGGCCGCGGCACCGGACTGTGGACGGGCTCCTTCTTCATCGGCCAGTTCGTCTGCCCCCTCGTGGTCCTGGCGCTGACCTCGGCCGTCGGCAGCCTGGCGGGAGCACTGGGCGTACTCGCCCTCGCCGGAACCGCCGGGGCGATCGGACTGGGCCTGGCCGGCCGCCGGCGGGCGCCCCTCACCGCGCGGTGACGCTCCCGTACGTCCGGCAGGCGGGTCGCCGGCCGCTCCGGTCTCAGGAGTCGGCCGGGATCAGCCAGGCGCCGATACCGGCGAGGGCGCCGCTGCCGTAGTCGGACTCGACGTCGCCGGCCAGGTCGGCGATGGTGACGGACCCGAGGGACGCGCGCCACGCGGACTCGGCGGAGGCCATGGCGCGGGAGATCGCGCACGGCGCGGTGCAGGCCTCGGGCGGACTCGCCATCGGGCCGCGTCGGCGGATCTCCGTGCAGACGAACGCCGGGCCCGGCCCGTCGATCGCCTCGACGACGTCGAGCACCGTGATCAACGCGGGCGACCGGGTCAGGACGTAGCCGCCCGACTTCCCCTGGACCGCCTGCACGAGCCCCGCACGCGACAGGGCCTGGAGCTGCTTGGCGAGATAGCTGGGCGGGACGTCGTGCAGCTGCGCGAGGCGCGCCGCGGGGACCGGCTCCGCCACCGAGGTCAGCACGACGCAGCAGTGCAGAGCCCACTCCACGCCACCGGACATCTTCACGCCCTCACCCTACCTGCGCGCCATTGACGCGGACATCTGATGTCCGAGTATGATCCCGGATAGAAGGTGTCCGAGTTAATGCGCGGGCACGGCGACGCCATGACGGCGGTGGTTACATGAGCCGCATACGTCACAGGCTTCGCATAACGGCCACGGTCATCGAGGGAAGGGCAGAACATGAAGTTCGCAGTCATCGGCGGCACCGGGCTGATCGGGTCGCAGGTCGTGGAGAACCTCAACGGCGCCGGACACACGGCCGTCCCGCACTCCCCGTCCACGGGAGTGGACCTCATCACCGGCCAGGGCGTCGAGGCGGCGCTCGCGGGCGCGGACGTCGTCCTGAACCTGTCGAACTCGCCGACCTTCGACGAGGCCTCGCTCGCCTTCTTCCGGACCTCGATGGACAACCTCCTCGCCGCCAGCGAGAAGGCCGGGGTCGGCCACTTCGTCATCCTCTCCATCGTCGGCGTGGACCGGGTTCCCGCACTGGACTACTACCGGGCCAAAGTGCTCCAGGAGGACATCCTCAAGGCCGGGGCCGTCCCCTACTCCATCGTGCGCGCCACGCAGTTCATGGAGTTCATGGACGCGGTGCTGTCCTGGACCGCCGACGGCGACACCGTCCGCCTGCCCGCCACCCCCGTCCAGCCGATCGCCGCCGCGGACGTGGCCCGGTTCGTCGCCGAGACGGCCGCGGGCACACCGCTGAACGGCGTCCTCGACATCGCGGGCCCCGACCGCTACCCCCTCGACGAACTCGGCCGGCTCACCCTCGCCGCCAAGGGTGACCCGCGGACCGTGGTCACCGACGGAAGCGCCGGCATGTTCGCCGCGGTCGACGGCGACGTCCTCACCGCCCCGGCCGGCGCCCGCATCGCCCCTACCCGCTACACCGACTGGCTCTCCTGACCCGCCCGCGAGGCGACGGCGCCTCGCGGCGGGCCGCCCCTCGCGACGGCCGGAGCCGGCGGACCCGGTCCACACCTGGATCCGCCGGCTCCCCCGCGCCGCGCGCGGCGCCGTCAGCCTTCGGCCACGAGGTCCTTCAGCGCGATGTTCAGCTCCAGGACGTTGACCCGGGGCTCGCCGATGAAGCCGAGGGTGCGGCCGTCGGTGTGCTCGTCGACCAGCCTCCGGACCCGGTCGACGGACAGGCCGTTGCGCTCGGCGACGCGGTGCGCCTGGAGGTCCGCGTACTGCGGGGAGATGTCCGGGTCGAGGCCGGATCCGGAGGAGGTGACCGCGTCGGCGGGCACGTCCGAGGGGCTGACCTTGTAGCCGGCCGTCGAGTTGTCCTTGACGACGGCCGCCTTCGCGGCGGTCACCCAGGCGATCAGTTCCCTGTCGTCCGCGGACCGGTTGGTGGCGCCGGACAGCAGGAGCCTGTACCGGGTGTTGACGCTGTTGGCGCCGAGACCGTTCCGCGGGCGGCCCTGGAACCACTTCAGGTCCGGCTCCGGGGTCTCCTGGCCCTTCTTCAGCGGCAGGTCGTAGGCCTGGCCGATGAGCGAGGAGCCGACGACCCTGCTGTCCGCCTCGATCTCGGAGCCGTTCGCCTTGTCGCCGAACAGCCCCTGGGCGACGCCGGTGACGGCCAGCGGATAGAGGACACCGGTCACCAGGGTCAGCACGAGCAGGGCGCGCAGGCCCGCGCCGAGCAGCCGGGCGGTGTTGGTGAGGGAGTTGTTCATGGCGTTCAGCCGATCCCGGGGATGAGGGAGATGAGCAGGTCGATGAGCTTGATGCCGACGAAGGGCGCGACCAGGCCGCCGAGGCCGTAGACCGTCAGGTTGCGGCGGAGCAGCTTGTCCGCGCTCACCGGCCGGTACCGCACGCCCCGCAGGGACAGCGGCACCAGCGCGATGATGATCAGCGCGTTGAAGACGACGGCGGACAGGATCGCGGAGTCCGGGGAGCTCAGACCCATGATGTTGAGCCGGTCCAGACCCGGGTAGACCGCCGCGAACAGCGCCGGGATGATCGCGAAGTACTTCGCGACGTCGTTGGCGATCGAGAACGTCGTCAACGCACCCCGGGTGATGAGGAGTTGCTTGCCGATCTCGACGATCTCGATGAGCTTGGTCGGGTTCGAGTCGAGGTCGACCATGTTGCCGGCCTCCTTCGCGGCCGACGTGCCGGTGTTCATCGCCACCCCGACATCCGCCTGGGCCAGCGCGGGTGCGTCGTTGGTGCCGTCACCGGTCATCGCGACGAGCTTGCCGCCCGCCTGCTCCCGCTTGATGAGCGCCATCTTGTCCTCGGGAGTGGCCTCGGCGAGGAAGTCGTCGACACCGGCCTCCTCGGCGATCGCCTTCGCCGTCAGCGGGTTGTCACCCGTGATCATGACGGTCCTGATGCCCATCCGGCGCAGCTCGTCGAACCGCTCACGCATCCCGTCCTTGACGACGTCCTTGAGATGGACGACGCCCAGCACCCGTGCTCCGTGGGCGTCCTCGGCAGCCACCAGCAGCGGGGTCCCGCCCTCCGCGGAGATCCGGTCGGTGAGCGCGCCCACGTCCTCCGGCACCTCGCCGCCCCGCTCCCGGACCCAGGCGGCGATAGAACCGGCCGCGCCCTTGCGGATCCTGCGCCCGCGGACGTCCACGCCCGACATCCGGGTCCGGGCGGTGAAGGCGATCCACTCGGCGCCGGCCACCTCGCCCTGGTGGCGCTCCCTCAGCCCGTACCGCTCCTTCGCCAGGACGACCACGGAGCGGCCCTCCGGCGTCTCGTCGGCCAGGGACGACAGCTGGGCCGCGTCGGCGAGTTCGGCCGCGGTGGCGCCGCGCACCGGCACGAACTCCGACGCCTGACGGTTGCCGAGCGTGATGGTGCCGGTCTTGTCGAGCAGCAGGGTGGAGACGTCTCCCGCGGCCTCGACCGCACGCCCCGACATGGCCAGCACATTGCGCTGCACCAGCCGGTCCATGCCCGCGATACCGATCGCCGACAGCAGCGCGCCGATCGTGGTGGGGATGAGGCAGACCAGCAGCGCCACCAGCACGACCATCGTCAGACGGGTGCCCGCGTAGTCCGCGAAGGGCGGCAGCGTGGCCACCGCCAGCAGGAAGGCGATCGTGAGCGAGGCCAGCAGGATGTTCAGCGCGATCTCGTTCGGCGTCTTCTGCCGCGCCGCGCCCTCGACCAGGCCGATCATGCGGTCGATGAAGGTCTCGCCCGGCTTCGTCGTGATCCTGACGACGATCCGGTCGGACAGGACCTTCGTGCCGCCGGTGACGGCGCTGCGGTCCCCGCCCGACTCGCGGATGACGGGCGCCGACTCGCCGGTGATCGCCGACTCGTCGACGCTCGCGACGCCCTCGACGACGTCACCGTCACCCGGGACGACGTCACCGGTCTCGCACACGACGAGGTCGCCGATCCGCAACGCGGCGCCCGGGACCCGTTCCTCGGTGTCCCCGGCGAGCCGTCGGGCCACGGTGCCGGTCTTGGCCCTGCGCAGGGTGTCGGCCTGCGCCTTGCCGCGGCCCTCGGCCACCGCTTCCGCCAGGTTGGCGAAGAGCACGGTCAGCCACAGCCAGGCGCTGACGGTCCAGCCGAACCAGTCGCCCGGGTCCTTGACGGAGAAGACGGTGGTGAGCAGCGAGCCGATCCACACGACGAACATCACGGGCGACTTGACCATCACCCGCGGGTCGAGCTTGCGGAAGGCGTCCGGCAGCGACCTGATCAGCTGCCCGGGGTCGAACAGGCCCGCGCCGACCCGGCCCCGGCCCTGGTGACCGGTCGGCACGTCCTGGTGCGGCGCCCTCGTCGGGGCTGCTGTGGACATCGCGTCCTCTTGCTTCGTCGCGTGGATCGTCATGACGCCAGCCCTTCGGCGAGCGGTCCCAGCGCGAGCGCCGGGAAGTAGGTCAGGCCGGTGATGATCAGGATCGCTCCCACCAACAGGCCGGTGAACAAAGGCTTTTCGGTGCGCAGGGTGCCCGCCGTCCGCGGGACCGGCCGCTGCTCGGCGAGCGAGCCGGCGAGCGCCAGCACGAACACCATCGGCAGGAAGCGGCCGAGGAGCATCGCCAGGCCCAGGGTGCTGTTGAACCACTGGGTGTCCGCGTTCAGACCGGCGAAGGCCGAGCCGTTGTTGTTGGACGCCGAGGTGTAGGCGTAGAGGATCTCGGAGAAGCCGTGCGCGCCGGAGTTGGTCATGGAGTGGCCCGGGGTGGGCAGGGCCATCGCCGCGGCGGTCAGGACGAGCACCAGCGCCGGGGTGACGAGGAGGTAGCAGGCCGCCAGCTTGATCTCGCGGGTGCCGATCTTCTTGCCCAGGTACTCGGGGGTCCGGCCGACCATGAGGCCGGCGATGAACACCGCGATGACCGCCATGATCAGCATCCCGTAGAGGCCGGAGCCGGTGCCGCCGGGCGCGATCTCGCCCAGCATCATGCCGAGCAGGGTGATGCCGCCGCCGAGGCCGGTGAAGGAGGAGTGGAAGGAGTCCACAGCGCCGGTCGAGGTCAGCGTCGTCGACACCGCGAAGACGGACGAGGAGCCGACCCCGAAGCGGACCTCCTTGCCCTCCAGAGCGCCCCCGGCGATCTGGAGCGCCGGACCGTGATGGGCGAACTCGGTCCACATCATCAGGGCGACGAAGCCGACCCAGATGACGCCCATGGTCGCGAGGATCGCGTAGCCCTGCCTGACGGAGCCGACCATGATGCCGAAGGTGCGGGTCAGCGCGAGCGGGATCACCAGCAGCAGGAAGATCTCGAAGAGGTTCGTGAACGGGGTCGGGTTCTCGAAGGGGTGGGCGGAGTTGGCGTTGAAGTAGCCGCCGCCGTTGGTGCCCAGCTCCTTGATGGCCTCCTGGGAGGCGACCGCACCGCCGTTCCACTGCTGCGAGCCGCCGAAGAACTGGCCGACCTCGTGGATGCCGGAGAAGTTCTGGATGGCGCCGCACGCGACCAGGACGACCGCGGCGACGGCGGCGAGCGGCAGCAGGATCCGGACGGTCCCGCGCACGAGGTCGGACCAGAAGTTGCCCAGCTCACCGGTGCGGGAGCGGGCGAACCCCTGTACGAGAGCCATGGCGACGGCGATGCCGACCGCCGCGGAGACGAAGTTCTGCACCGCGAGACCGGCCGTCTGCACGACGTGGCCCATGGCCTGCTCGCCGTAGTAGGACTGCCAGTTGGTGTTCGTGACGAAGGACGCGGCGGTGTTGAACGCCTGGTCCGGGTCGATCGACCGGAAGCCCAGCGAGCCGGGCAGACGGCCCTGGAGCCGCTGGAGCAGATACAGGAAGAGGACGCCGACGGCCGAGAAGGCCAGCACGCCCCGCAGATAGGCGGGCCAGCGCATCCCGGTGTCCGGGTCGGCGCCGATGCCCTTGTAGATCCACTTCTCGACGCGCCAGTGCCGGTCGCAGGAGTAGACCCTGGCCATGTGGTTGCCGAGGGGGACGTAGGCGAGCGCCAGCGCCGCTATGAGGGCCAGCAGTTGGAGTACGCCGGCGAGGACGGGACCCATGGCCGCTCAGAACCTCTCCGGGAAGATCAGGGCGAGGACCAGATAGCCCAGCAGGGAGACGGCCACGACGAGGCCGACGATGTTCTCGGCGGTCACAGCTCGCTCACCCCCTTGGCGACGAGGGCCACCAGCGCGAAGACCGCGAGCGTGATGACGACGAAGGCCAGATCGGCCATCGCGAACTCCTTGGAGAGGTTCGGAAGAGGTACGGACAGATCGAGGGAACACCGTCCGTGGCCGGAAACGACCGTCGTTGACGCGTCCCTAACGAGGGCGCCCACGCCTTTGACGCGGCTCTTACGGCCGTCGGCCGGAGCGCGGGGTCCGCAGGGGGGCGGACCGGGTCAGGGGAGTTCCTGCTCGGCCCAGATGATCTTGCCGTCGGCCGTGTACCGGGCGCCCCACCGGTGGGCGAGCTGCGCCACCAGGAAGAGGCCGCGGCCTCCCTCGTCCGTGATCCGGGCATGCCGCAGCCGTGGGGCCGTGCTGCTGGCGTCGGAGACCTCGCAGGTCAGGCGCGCGTCGAGAAGCAGCCTCAGCCGTATGGGCGGTGTGGCGTAGCGCACGGCGTTGGTGACCAGCTCGCTCACGATGAGCTCGGACGTCATGGCCAGGTCGCCCAGCCCCCAGGCCTCCACCTGCCGGGTGGCCCGGGCCCGGATGTCGGCGACGGCGGCCGGGTCCACGGGCACGTCCCAGGAGACGACGTGGTCGGCCCTGAGGGCGTGCGTGCGCGCCAGGAGCAGGGCGATGTCGTCGGGCTGGGGCACCGGCACGAGCTGTCGCACCGCCGAGGTGCACAGGGACGCCAGGTCGGCGTCGGACCGGGCCAGCAACTCGCCGAGCCGGAACATGCCCTGCTCGATGTCCCGGTCGGCCCCCTCCACGAGGCCGTTGGTGTAGAGGCCGATCAGGCTGTTCTCGGCGAGCTCGATCTCGGTGGCTTCGAACGCCATCCCGCCGAGCCCCAGCGGAGGCCCGGGCGGCGGCTCGGGGAACGACACCCGCCCGTCGGGGGCGACCACGACGGGCGGCGGGTGCCCGGCCCGGGCCATGGTGCACCGTCGGGTGACCGGGTCGTAGACGGCGTACAGGCAGGTCGCCCCCAGGAAGGCGGTGGCGCTCTGCTGGGCGGCGGCCGTGTCGTCGGCCCGCTCCACGCTGAGCCGGAGCACGAGGTCGTCGAGGTGGGCCAGCAGCTCGTCGGGGGGCATGTCCATGTCGGCGAGGGTCTGCACGGCGGTGCGCAGCCGTCCCATGGTCGCGGCGGCGGCGATGCCGTGCCCCACGACGTCGCCGACGACGAGACCCACCCGGGCCCCGGACAGGGGGATCACGTCGAACCAGTCGCCGCCCACCCCGTCCGTCGGGTCCGCGGGCAGGTAGGAGGAGGCCAGTTCGAGGGCCGTTCCGCCCGCCAGGGCGTGCGGCAGCAGACTGCGTTGCAGGGTGACCGCCGCCGTGTGTTCCCGGGTGTAGCGGCGGGCGTTGTCGACGCAGAGCGCCGCCCGCGCCACCAGTTCCCGGGCCACCAGGACGTCGTCGGACCGGAACGGGACGGGGTTGAGGGACCGGACGAAGGTGGTGAGGCCCAGGGCGGTGTTCCGGGCCCGCATCGGCACGGAGATGAGCGAGTGCAGGCCGAACTCGCGGATGCTCGCCGCCCGCTCGGGCTGTTCGGTGGTCCACAGATCGTCGGAGGGGTCGAGCACGGGGATGAGGATCGGCTCGCCGTCGATGAGCAGTCCGGCGTCGTGCGGCGGGGGCAGGAAGTCCACCCGGTCCCCGATGCGTGCCACGGCCTCCGGGCAGCCCTCGCGCACCGAGCACATCCCGGCGCGGCGCATGACCGGCCGTACGGGCGCCGGTCCCGCGTCGGTCAGCCAGGTGCCGTGTCCCTCGGTGCTGAGCACCGGTTCCAGCAGATCGACGATGACGAAGTCCGCGAAGCCGGGCACGGCGAAGTCGGCGAGCTCCTGGGCCGTGCGCATGACGTCCAGGGTGGTGCCGACGCGGGTCCCGGCCTCGTTGACCAGCGACAGCAGCCGGCGGGCGTTCCACCGCTCGGTGACGTCCTGGACCATGTAGCAGACGCCGGTGGCGGAGCCGTCGTCGCCCACCAGCGGAAAGAACGACGTGGAGTAGGCGTGCCGGCGGTGCGGGTCGGCCCAGCTCCAGCCCAGGTACTCGTAGTCGGTGACCGGGACCCCGGTCTCCAGCACCTTGCTCATCAGCCCTTCGAGGGCGACCGCCTGGAGTCCGGGCAGCAGGTCGCTCAGCCGGCGTCCCAGGCGCTGTTCGCGGGGCACCCCGCCGAAGCGTTCCAGCGTGTCGTTCAGCCACACATAGCGCAGCTGGAGGTCCATCACGGCCATTCCGACCGGGGACCGGGTCAGGAAGCCGTCGAGGACGGACTGGCCCACCGTCCACTGCTGGGTCCGCTTGCGCGCCGAGAGCAGGAAGCACTCGTCGTCGCCGATCCGAAAGGAGGCGGACACCCGCAGGTCGACGTCGAGGAGACGGCCGTCGCGGTGCCGTACGGAGATGACACCGCTCCATCCCATCCCGGCCCGGCAGCGCGCCGCGACGCCGGCGACCCGCGCCGGGTCCCGGTCCATCGCCACCAGCTCGGCGGCCGAGCGGCCGACGACCTCCGCCGCGGGCCGGCCGAGCAGCGCCTCCGCACCGCGCGTCCAGCCGGCCACGGCGCCGTCCGCGGACACGATCGCCGCCGCGTCGGTGGACGCGTCGAGGAGGTCGCGCGGTCCCGCGGGCGTCGGGGCGTCGAAAGCTTCTCGCGCAGAATCCATGGGTTCCGTCCTTTACACGACCATGGTCCTGCTTGTCCGCCCGATGCGCACGGCGCCGCCGGCCGGCTCCGCGGTCCCCCGGTTTTCGGACTCGCCGAACCGGGGGCAGCATGGAGGTACAGGAGGAGGCTCCGCGATGACAGCCGAACCCATGCGGTCGGGCGGTGACGGGTACGGCCCCGACACGTCCGCGCCCACCGGTCTGCTGGACGTGCTGAGCGTGTCCGCGATGGTCGTCGACATCGACGGCCGCATCGTGTTCTGGACCCCCCAGGCGGAGGATCTCTTCGGCTACACCGCGCAGGAGGCCCTCGGCAAGTACGCCGCGCGGCTGCTGATCCACCCCGAGCACCTCCAGTCCGTGGTGCGGCTGTTCGCGGACGTGCTGGAGACCGGCCGGAGCTGGGCCGGCGCCTTCCCCGTCCGGCACAAGGACGGCAGCAGCCGCCTGATGGAGTTCCGCAACATGCGGCTGCAGGACGACCTCGGGGACGTCTACGCGCTGGGCATCGCCGCCGACCACAATCTGCTCCAGCGCGTCGAGACCGATCTGGCGCTGTGCGAGCGGCTGATCAACCAGTCGCCGATCGGTCTGGCCCTGCTGGACCCGGATCTGTGCTACCTGCTGGTCAACCCGGCGCTCGAACGCATCGACGGCATCCCCGCCGAGGACCATGTCGGCCGCCGGCTCAGGGAGGCGATGCTCCTTCCCGACATCGACACCATCGAGTCCGCCCTGCGGCAGGTGCTCACGACCGGCACACCGCTGCTCGACCAGTACCACGTGGGCCGCCCGCCGACCGACCCCGACCACGAACACGCCTGGTCCCTGTCCTTCTACCGCCTGGAGGACCCGGGCGGGCGGGTGCTGGGCGCGGCCGCATCGGTCGTCGACGTCACCGAACGGCACCGCGCCGCCGCGGAGGCCGACCGGGCCCGGCGGCGCCTCGCGCTCATCGCCGAGGCCTCCACCCGGGTCGGCACCTCGCTGGAGGTGGACCGGACCGCACGCGAGCTGGCCGACATCGCCGTCCCCCAGCTCGCCGACGTGGTCGCCGTGGACATCCTGGACGCCGCCCTGGCCTGCCGCCGCTCACGGCGGCCGGACAACGGTCCGGAGCTCTTCCGCGCCCTCGCGCTGAAGGCGGCCCACCCCACGGTGGCGCTGCGCGCCGCCGACTCGCCGGGCGACGTCGCGGCCTACGAGGGCGACCGCCTGGTCACCCTGTGCGTGCACACCGGCCGACCGGTGCTGGTGCGGCACGTCGGCGAGCAGGACATCCCCCGGATCGCCCGGGACGCCGAGGCCGGCGCGCTGCTGGCCCGGGCCGGGGTCCACTCGTATCTCGCGGTGCCCCTGATCGCCCACGGCGAGGTGCTCGGCGCCCTCGACCTCAAACGCACCCGCAACCCGCTGCCGTTCGACGAGGACGACGTCATCCTGGCCGGTGAACTGGCCGGCCGCGCCGCCGTGGCCATCGACAACGCGCGCTGGTTCCAGAGCGTGCGCAACACCGCCCTCACCCTCCAGCGCAGTCTGCTGCCCGACCACCCGCCGCATCACACCGGTCTGGAACTGGCCTCCCGCTACCAGCCCGCCCAGGCGACCAGCGAGGTCGGCGGCGACTGGTACGACGTCATCCCGCTGACCGACGACAAGACCGCGCTCGTCGTCGGGGACGTGATGGGCAACGGCATCGACGCCGCCGCCACCATGGGCCGGCTGCGCACCGCGACCTGCGCCTACGCGGACCTCGACCTGGAGCCCGGTGACGTGCTGAGGCACCTGGACAAGATCACCTGCGATCTGGAGCACTACATCGTGACCTGCCTGTACGCGGTGTACGACCCGCGCACCGGGCAGTGCCGCATCGCCAACGCGGGCCACATGCCGCCCGCGCTGGCCGGTCCGGGACACGATCCGAAGCTGCTGGAGCTGCCCGCCGGAGCCCCGCTCGGCGTCGGCGGCGTCCCGTTCGAGACCACCACGGTCGAACTCCCCCCGGGCGATCTGCTCGTCCTGTACACGGACGGCCTCGTGGAGACCCGCCTGCACTCCATCGACGACCGGCTGGCCGTCCTGCTCGGCTTCCTGGACGAGCCCGGCCGTCCCCTCGAGGAGATCTGCGACCTGCTGCTCTACGGCCTGCGCCACCCCGACGACCACGACGACGTCGCCCTGCTCATCGCCCGGACCCTGTAGCGGGCGCGTCGGCCATGACCAGGCCCGCGATGTGGGCGGTGACCGTGTCGAGGATGTCGGTCCACGCCGTGTCGTCCCCGAGCACGAGGTAGTTGAGGGTCAGGCCGTCGGTCATGGCGGCCAGATAGCGGGCCAGGACGGGGACCGGGACGCGCAGCCGGAGATCCCTGCCGCCGCGGAGCTGCTCGATGAGCTCGGTGTAGGCGGCGCCGTACAACTCGTACTGCCGACGGGCCAGTTGTCCCAGTCCCGGCTCGCGCAGGGCGTACTGGGTGAGCTCGTAGGTCAGCATGTGCTCGTCGGGGTGGGCGCGGACGTGGTCCCAGTACGCCTGGAAGCCGGCCCGGACGGTCTCCTCGAGGGTGGCCCGCGGCCGCAGCGCGTCCTTCACGACGCTCACCGAGTGGTCGGTGAGCGTCGTGATGACGGACTCGACGAGGGCCTGCTTGGAGTCGAAGCAGTAGTGGAAGACGCTCAGGGACACCCCGGCCTCGGCGGCGATGGACCGGGTGGTCGTCCTGGGGACGCCGTCCCGGGCCATCGCTCTGATCGCCGCCTCGGTCAGCTGCCGACGCCGTTGCGCCGACGGCATACGTGCCATGTGCATCCCCCCGTGACAGCCCGCTAGGCGCTGTGGACGCCCACCTCGTACAGCGAGTATCCCCAATCGGTGCCCCGGTCCAGGCCGTGCACCCGGACGTAGCGTGCGGGGGCGCCGGTGAACCCGGCCGTGTCCAGACCGCCGTCGCCCGAGGTGGTCGACCAGACGGTCTTCCAGGTGGCGCCGTCGGTGGAGAGTTCGACGCGGTACGACTTCCCGTACGCGCGCTCCCAGTCGAGGGTGACGCGGGAGACCAGGTGGGTGGAGCCCAGGTCGACCTGCCACCACTGGTCGTCGCTCCAGTCGCTGGCCCAGCGGGTGGCGCCGTCGCCGTCCACGGCCCGGCCGGGCCGGTAGCTGGTGAACGGGTTGTACTCGGACGAACTCGCGGTGGAGGCAAGGCCCTTGGCGAGATTCACCGAGGCCTGGTGGCGCTCGGTGGAGCCCCAGGTGCCGAGGTAGGACTCGGCGCCCCGGAAGAGGTCGTCCACCACGTCCTGTCCGGCGACGAGCCGGATGTCCTCGATCCAGTCGGGGACCAGGCCCACGTCGGCGCCGCCGTCGGTGTTGTAGTCGAAAGTGCGGGTGCCGACCGTCTGCCGGTCGATGACGGAGCCGCCGTCGACGCTCCTGAAGGGGTAGGTGACCTTGTGCGCGGCATCGGCCCCGCGCGGGGCGGGGTGGTCGCCGACGCCGTTGAAGTCGGTGCCGAAGCCGTAGCCGACGCCGTACTCGTCCCGCAGCGCGTCGGTGCGCTCGGCCTCCGCGCCGAACGCCTCGGAGCCGTGCATGTACTGGGCCACGAAGCCGCCGAGAGCGTAGACCCGCTCGGTCCAGTCGATGTCCATCCAGCTGTGCGAGGACAGCACACCGGGGTAGCTCGCGGCCTCGAAGATGTCGAGCGCCCGGCCGACCGCCTTGACGCTCATGTGGTCGATCTCGAGCATCATCTTGCGCTTCATCATGCCGCGCACCGCGTACTCGCCCAGTGCGGTGAGCCCGCGGGTGTTGCACCGGGCGTCCGCGTCGTAGGAGGGGACCTCCGTGCCCGCCGGCAGGTCGGCCTCCGCCGCGGAGGCCGCGGTGCCGATGGGGTTGTCGTGCTGCGGTCCCGTGCACTTCTCGGTCTGCCAGAAGGTGCCGGTGGACAGGAACTGGCCGACGTTGATGGCCGTGCCGAGGCCGCCCTCGTCGAAGCGGACGCCGCACAGCGCGTTGTCGAACTTGTGGCACAGGAACATGCTGCGCACGCCCAGCGCGTACAGCTCGTCCAGCCCCTTGTCGACGTCGGCCTGGCTGCACTGCGCGATGTCGAGGATCTGCTTGCAGCCGAACGGCTCGGAGGTCTCGACGCCGAGGACCACCGCCAGCTTGCCCTGTGCGACGACCTCGCGCGCCTGCGCGCTGTCCAGGACGATCCGGAACCAGCCCTTGCCGGCGCCGCCGTACATCTTGTCGATGTAGGCCTGGAGGTCGTACGTCAGCTTCGCCTGGAGGCGGATCGACGTCATCTCGTCGCAGCCGCGGTCCTTGAACGGGTAGACGGAGCAGATGACGCCGTTGGTGACCAGGTCGTTGACCAGCACCCGCTGCCCGCCGCGCCAGGCCCGCTCCACCCAGGCGTAGTAGTTCGCCTGATGGGTCATCGAGTCGTAGGCCGGCCAGTCGGCGAAGGTCGGCCAGCCGGCCGGGTCGTGCTTTCCGTCGCCGCCGTGGGTGATGTAGTCGAAGAGCGCGAGCGTGCCGTCGGGGTAGTGCTCGGGACAGTCCTTGAGAGCGTCGGCGACCCCGGCCTCGGAGAACACCTTGCCGCAGATGAGGCGGCCGCCGAAGGCCTCGTCGGAGAACAGGTGGTTGTGCGCGTCGACGAATCCGCGCACCTCGCCGGCCGCGTCGGTGCCGGTGAACGGCTCGCCGGTCACGTTGACCTGCGAGTCCGGGGCAGGCCTGGCCGTCGGCGTCCACCAGTCCGCGCCGGCCGCCGAGCTCGGCGTGGGGCCGAGGACCGTGGCGAGCACGAGGAGGAGCAGCGAGACGACGGTGACATCCCGGCGTCTGCGGTACGGGCGTCCTGTCAGGGTCACAGCCCACGTCCCTCGGTCGGGGGGAAGGCGCGGTCGGCAAGGGCTTCGGAGACGGCCCCTGAGATTGTCATGACCTGCGCAAGATAGTGGGACGAGGATCGCGACAGATACCTACCGAGTCAAGGGTCCGGGACGCTTGACCTGATAGCCGACGCCACGGCGCGCGGCGCAAACTTCCCCCGCCCGCCTTTCCGTTGCGCCCGGAAGCATCGCGGGAGCACTCCTCCGCCGGTGCGCTCACACGTTCAGGTGGCGATCCGTCCGAGCGCGCCTCCGCAGCCGCGTCCAGCCCCTATCCAGGGCACATGGACAATTCTTCCGCTTCTGTAGACCCCGTCCGGGTCTCCCGCCGACGGTTCACCGCCGCCGCGGCCGCCGCGACGACCGCCGCCGCGCTGCCGGGCGCCGCACCGGCCGCGGCCCTCGCGCGGCAGCCCGCCTGCCCGCCCCGGTCCACCGCCGACTGGGCGACCTGTCTCACGGTCGCCCGGGCGCTGCTGGTGGTGGACGAGCACGACCGGCCGCTGGTGCCCGGGTACGAGAAGGTCCTCACCGGCGGGCTGCCCCGCGCCAGGACCGGGACGGGCAAGAAGGTCCTCGTGATCGGCGCCGGGCCCGCCGGGCTGGTGGCCGCCTGGCTGCTGAAGCGGGCCGGGCACCGGGTCACGCTCGTGGAGGCCAACGGCAACCGGGTCGGCGGCCGCGTCAAGACGTTCCGCACGGGGGGACACGAGCACGCGGCACAGGCCTTCGCGGACGCCCGGCAGTACGCGGAGGCGGGCGCCATGCGCATCCCGGGCAGCCATCCGCTGGTGATGAGCCTGATCCGTCAACTGGGCGTCGAGAAGCGCCGGTTCCACCTCGTGGACGTCGACGCCGACGGCAAGCCCGTCAACAACGCCTGGCTGCACGTCAACGGCGTCCGGATGCGCCGCTCCGCGTACGCGCGGTCGCCGCGCAAGATCAACCGGTCCTTCGGGGTGCCCCGGAAGTACTGGGACACCCCGTCCGCGACCATCCTGCGCGAGGCCCTGGACCCGGTGCGCGACGAGTTCAGCACCCGGGGCGCCGACGGCAGGCGGGTGGACAAGCCGCTGCCCGAGCGGGTGCGGGGCTGGGCACGGGTCGTGCAGCGGTTCGGGGACTGGTCGATGTACCGGTTCCTGACCGAGGAGGCGGGCCTCGACGAGCGCACCGTCGACCTGGTCGGCACGCTGGAGAACCTCACCTCCCGGCTGCCGCTGTCCTTCATCCACAGTTTCATCAGCGCCTCGCTGATCAGCCCGGACACCGAGTTCTGGGAGCTGGTCGGCGGCACCGCGACGCTCCCGGACGCCCTGCTGAAGGAGGTCTCCGACGTCGTCCGGCTGGACCGGCGCGCAACGCACATCGAGTACTGGGCGCCGGACCGGCAGGGCGCCGACGACACCTCGCACGTGCGGGCCGACGGGCCGCACGTGTGGATCGACACCGTCTCCGAGGGGCGCGGCGGCCAGGTGGTGCGCGAGCAGTTCACCGCGGACCTCGCGATCGTCACGGTGCCGTTCTCCGGGCTGCGCCAGGTGCAGATCAGCCCGCTGATGTCGTACCGCAAGCGGCGTTCCGTCGCGGAGCTGCACTACGACAGCGCGACCAAGGTGCTGCTGGAGTTCAGCCGCCGGTGGTGGGAGTTCACCGAGGCGGACTGGAAGCGCGAGCTCGACGCCTTACGGCCGGGGCTGTACGAGGACTACCGCTCGGGCAGGGCGCCGACCGACGGGAGTCTGCTCGGCGGGCATCCGTCGGTGCCGCCGGGGCACATCACGGCGGGCCAGCGGGTGCACTACGCCGCCGACCGGTGGGCGGGCCGCGAGGAGCCCGAGGCGGCGCACATCGTCGGCGGCGGCTCGGTCTCCGACAACTCCAACCGGTTCATGATCAACCCGTCCCACCCGGTCGACGGGAGCCCGGGCGGGGTGGTCCTGGCCTCCTACAGCTGGGCCGACGACGCGTCCCGCTGGGACTCCCTCGACGACGACGCGCGCTACCCGCACGCCCTGCGCGGGCTCCAGCAGGTCTACGGCCGGCGCGTCGAGGTCTTCTACACGGGCGTCGGCCGCACCCAGAGCTGGCTGCGCGATCCGTACGCCTACGGGGAGGCCTCCGTCCTGCTCCCCGGTCAGCACACGGAACTGCTGAGCGCCATCCGCTCCGCCGAGGGCCCGTTGCTCTTCGCGGGCGACCACACCTCGGTCAAGCCGTCGTGGATCGAGGGTGCGCTGGAGTCGGGGGTCCGGGCCGCGCTGGAGGCGCACGGGGCGCAGGGATGACCCGGAGGGTTTTGAACGCGTTCAAATAGGGAGTAGGGTCCCCTTCGAGACAAGGGGGCCTTACGCGTGAAGATCGTGCTACCCGGCGGGACCGGGCAGGTGGGGACCGTGCTGCGCCGCGCGCTCACCGCGGCCGGACACGAGGTCGTGGTGCTGAGCAGAAGGCCTTCGGGCCCGGGGGAGATCCTGTGGGACGGCCGCACCCCCGGCCCCTGGGCCGAGGTGATCGACGGCAGCGACGTGGTGGTCAACCTGGCCGGACGCAGCGTCAGTTGCCGCTACACACCGGACAACCTGCGGGCGATGATGGACTCGCGGGTGGAATCGGCCCGGGTGGTGGGCCGGGCGATCGGCGCCGCCGCGCGGCCTCCGCGGGTCTGGCTCCAGATGAGCACCGCCACCGTCTACGCCCACCGCTTCGACGCCCCTCACGACGAGGCCACCGGCGTGATCGGCGGGGCCGAGCCTGACGTTCCCGGATACTGGGGCTACAGCGTGGACATCGCGACCGCATGGGAGCGGGAGCAGGAGAGGGCCGACACGCCGCACACCCGCAAGGTCGCCCTGCGGGCCGCGATGGTGATGAGCCCGGACCGGGGCGGGGTGTTCGACGTCCTGTCGCGGCTCGCCCGGCTCGGCCTCGGCGGCCCGGTCGCGGGCGGACGCCAGTACGTGTCGTGGATCCACGACCACGACTTCGTCCGGGCGGTCGAGTTCCTCGTCGGACGCGACGACCTCGCCGGACCGGTGAACCTGGCCGCCCCGGTCCCCCTCCCCCACCGCGCGTTCATGCGTGCGCTGCGCGGCGCGTGGCGGGTCCCGGTGGGGCTGCCCGCCACGAAGTGGATGGCGGAACTCGGCGCCTTCGCGCTGCGCTCGGACACCGAACTGCTGCTCAAGAGCCGGCGCGTGGTCCCCGGCCGGCTGCTCGACGCGGGCTTCGCCTTCGGTCACCCCGAGTGGCCGGGCGCCGCCGACGACCTCGTACGACGGGCACGAGGCCGCTGACGGGCCGCGCGGACGCGCACAGGGGTTTCACGTCCGCGCGGCTGTCTCCGGGGAGCGTCAGCCGGTCGCGCGGACCGCGTCGAGGATCAGGTCCGCGACCGCCTTGGGCTGGGACACCGCGACGGCGTGCGAGGCGCCGTCGAGCTCGACGACCGTCGCCCCGGCCCGCTCGGCGCCGAAACGCTCGACCTCGGGGTTGATGGCCTCGTCCGCACCGGCGACCAGCGCCCAGGACGGCTTGGTCTGCCAGGCGGCCGCGGTGGCGGTCTCCTCGAACGCGGCGGCGGCCAGCGGGCGCTGGGACGCGGCCAGGATCTTGGTGACGTCCGCGGGCAGGTCGGCGGCGAACACCGAGGGGAAGGCGTCCTCGGCGATGGTGACCTCGACGGCCGGGTCGCCGCCCGGCACCGGGTACGTCCACTGCTTGAGGTTGCTGACCAGCGTGGAGAGCGGGAAGCGGCCCTGGAGCTCGCCGAGGCTCTCGCCCTCCGCCAGCGCGTAGGCGGCGACGTAGACGAGGCCGACGACGTTCTCCGCGGTGCCGGCCACGGTGATGAGGGCGCCGCCGTAGGAGTGACCCACGAGGATCACGGGGCCGTCGATCTGAGCGGCGAAGGAGGCGATGTACGCGGCGTCGGAGGCGAGGCCGCGCAGCGGGTTCGGCGGGGCGATCACGGGGACGCCGTGGCCCTGCAGTTCGGCGATGACGCCGGACCAGCTGGCCGCGTCCGCGAACGCTCCGTGGACCAGGACGACAGTGGGGGTGGTCATGTGAGAGGTCTCCTGAAGGTCAGACGTGCAGTGCGTCGCGCAGGGTGCCGACAGCGAGCGTGATGGCGGCCTCGGCCGCGTACGTCGGGCGCAGCGCGTTCAGCATCACGAAGTCGTGGATGATGCCCTGGAAGCGCACCGCGGTGACCGGGACGCCGGCCGCGCGCAGCTTGTTCGCGTAGGCCTCGCCCTCGTCGCGCAGCACGTCGGCCTCGCCGGTGATGACCAGGGCCGGGGGCAGGTCCTGGAGCTGCTCGGTGGTGGCGCGCAGCGGGGACGCGGTGATCTGGGCGCGCTCGGTCTCGTCGGTCGTGTACTGGTCCCAGAACCACTGCATGCCGTCGCGGCGCAGGAAGTAGCCCTCCGCGAACTGGTGGTAGGAGCCGGTGTCGAAGCTCGCGTCGGTGACCGGGTAGAAGAGCACCTGGTGGACCAGCGGGACGCCGCCGCGCTCCTTGGCCATCAGGGTGAGGGCGGCGGTCATGTTGCCGCCGACGGAGTCACCGGCGACGGCCAGCCGTCCGCCGTCCAGGCCCTTGGTCGCGCCCTCCTCGACGATCCACCGGGCGACCGCGAAGTTCTGCTCGATGGCGACCGGGTAGCGGGCCTCGGGCGAGAGGTCGTACTCGGGGAAGACGACCGCGGCCTCGGCGCCGACGGCGAGCTCGCGCACCAGCCGGTCGTGGGTGTGGGCGTTGCCGAAGACCCAGCCCGCGCCGTGGATGTAGAGGACGACCGGCAGGGTGCCCTCGGCGCCGGCCGGCTTCACGATCCGGGCGCGGACGCTGCCCGTGGGACCGCCGGAGACCGTGATCCACTCCTCGTCGACCGCGGGCTTGTGGATCTCACCGGACTGGACCTCGTCGACGGCCTTGCGTCCCTCGGCCGGCGGCAGGTCGAAGAGGTACGGCGGGTTGGCGGTCGCCTCGGCGAACGCCGCGGCCTCGGGTTCGAGTACCGGCGTGACCGGCTCGACGACGTCGGACATGGCATCTCCTGCTGTATTCGATGTGCGTTGTCTTGCTCCGCCACGCTAAATCGGCCGAGCGGGCGGAATTTGTCCGCCCGTGCACCGGCGCTGTGCTCTCAGCGCACAGAATCCACTCGGACGGCGGACACCGAATTCCCCCGGCCGTGAAAGGGAATTCGGGAAGACGATTCCGCTCCGCCGGGTGAACAGCAGGCGGTGCCGGCCGCGTTCAGCGGTGAGCGCCGAGCACGCCGCGCCCCGCGGTGTCCCGCCATTCGCGCGGGGACATGCCGTAGGCCGACCGGAAGACCCGGCTGAAGTGCGTGGCGCTCAGGAATCCCCACCGGGCGGCCACGGCCGCGATGGTCCGGCCGCCGCGGCCGTGCCGCATCAGGTCGCGGCGGCACTCCTCGAGACGGCGGCGCAGGATCCACCGGCCCACGCTGGTGCCCTCGTCCTTGAAAAGCTTGTGCAGATAGCGCACGGAGATGTGATGGGCGCGCGCGATGACCTCCGGGGACAGGTCCGGGTCGGTCAGGTGCAGTTCGACGTACTCCAGGACGCGGCCCAGCACCGGGGAGGGCGCGCCGGACGCCCCGGGGGCGGGCGTTCCGCGGGTGCCGGGCGCGTCCGGCGCCGAGGGTGTTCCGGGTACGGCCGCGCCCAACTGCTCGGCGGCGAGGGTCGCCAGCAGGTTCACCGCGTTCCAGGCGAGCATCTCGCCGACCGGAGGGCGGGCCTCGGCCGTGGCACGGGCCAGGTCGGACAGCAGCGGCGAGAGCAGGGCGCCGAGCCGGGAGGCGCGGGCGACCGGGGTCCGCGCGATCCGCCGTACGTCGGAGTCCCCCAGACCGAGCAGACCGGCCGGGACGAGGAACGTCGTCGCCCGGAACGGCTCGCGGAAGTCCAGCGCGGGCGCGCGGTGGACGTCGTAGAAACAGACGTCCCCGGGCGCCAGCCGCAGACCCCGGGCATCGAGGGGCTCGGCCGCGTCGAGGGCGGGGGCGGAGCCGGGCCGGGCTCCGCCGCTGAGGCCGACGAAGAGGTACTCGCCGCCGTCACGGGCGCACAGCCGGTGCGCGGGGTGCGCGGACGCCTCGCCCGGCAGCCGGTCGGGAGTCTCCTGCCCGGCCGTGATCTCGACACCCGGGGTCCGGCCCGCGGGCGGGGCGAGGGTAGGGGTGCTGTCGCAGGTACTGGTGCTGGTAGTGGGCATCTTCCGCCGTAGCCTCCGGGGACCGTCCATCACGTCGTCCGGACGGTAATGCGGCGGATGTGCAAAAAGAGTGACAACGAAGTGACAGCGCTTTCACGAGCCGCGCGGCCTGCCCTCTCCGGCACGGTCCGAGGCGCCGGCGTCGGTGGCGGCGCGTTCCGCGGCGAAGGCCCGCAGCAGGTCGTGGAGGGCGTAGCGGCCCGGCGCGGGTTCGGTGAGGAGGTGGGCGTCTGCGAGTGCGCCGAGCAGCGTCCGGGCGCGGCGGACGGGCAGCCCGGCGAGCGCGGCGGCCCCGGCCGCGGTGATGTCGGGTTCCTCGTGCCGGGGCAGGAGCCGGAACAGCCGCGCGGTGTCCGGCGCCAGGAGCCGGTAGGACCCGAGGAAGGCCTCGCGGGTGGCGGCGAGGGCGTCGAGGCTGCCGTGGGCCTCGCGCAGTCCGGCGGCCAGCGCGGCGAGCGGGAAGCCCCGTCGGCTGACGGCACGGGCGGCGACGGCGGCCAGCGCCAGGGGCAACCGGCCGCACCGGGCGACGATCTCCTCGGCGGCCCGGGGCTCGGCGGCCGTCCGTTCGGCGCCGATCCGCGCGGCCAGCAACGCGTACGCGTCCTCGGCGGACGGCGGTGCGAGGCGCAGCGCGCTTGCTCCCGAGGCGACCAGTCCGGGCAGGGCGTGGCGGCTGGTGACCAGCGCCAGACAGCCCGGCCCGGTGGGCAGCAGCGGGCTCAGCTGTCCGGTGCCGACGGCGTCGTCGAGCACCACGAGGACGCGTCGGCCCGCGAGGAGGGTGCGGTACATGCCGGTCAGGGCGTCCAGCCCGTCCGGCAGGCGGGGCCCCGCCACGCCGAGCGCGCCGAGCATCCCGCGCAGCGCGTCGGCCGGCTCCACGGCGGGCCGGGCGGGATCGGAGCCGCGCAGGGCCACGTACAACTGCCCGTCCGGGAAGCGGTCGGCGGCCCGGTGCGCCCAGTGCAGCGCGAGGGTGCTCTTGCCGATCCCGGGCATCCCGCCGACCAGCACGATGCCCGTCGTCGACTCGGCCACCCGCTCCAGCCATCGCGACTCGACGACCCGCCCCACGAAGGAGGGCAGCGCCGACGGCAATTGAGCGGGCCGTACGAACCCCACGACGTCCCGGCCGGCGGGGGCGCCGCCCGTACGGCCGGGACCCCCCACCATGGCGGCGCTGCCGGGCCCGGCGGCGGCCCGGTGGCCGGTGGTGTCAGGGCCGGCGTCCACGGGAACGGGGACAGCGACGGAAGACGGGGATGGAGCCGGAGCCGAGCCGTCGGTGAGGCGGGGCACGGGGAACCCCGGGGCAGCGGCACCGGACTCGTCGGTCTCGGCGGAGGCGGGCCCCGGGGCGAAGGCGTCTGCCGGCGCGAGCCGGAGAACGGCGCCTTGCGCGGCGACGGCCTCCGCCGGGGTCCGCACGGGAACGGCGTCCCCGGAAGGGACGGCACCGACCGGCGGCGCCCCGCGAGCGGCGCGTCCCGAAGCCGCAGTCCCGACGCCCGAGCCGTCCGGGCCGGGGATCCCCGTCCCGGGAATCTCGATACCGGGGGCCTCGGCGCCGGGAGTTGCGGTGCGGAGGATCGCGGCACCCGGCGCGCCGGATGCGGGCGCTGCACTGCCGGGCCCTCCCGTGCCGGGCGCTCCCGTGCGGGGCGCTCCGCTGCCGGGCCCTCCGCCGCCGGACTCTCCCCTGCCGGGCCCTCCGCCGCCGGGCCCTCCCGTGCCGGGCCCTCCGCCGCCGGACTCTCCCCTACCGGACTCTCCCCTGCCGGACTCTCCCCTGCCGGACTCTCCGCCGCCGGACGCTCCCCTGCCGGACTCTCCCGTGCGGGGCGCACCGCTGCCGGGCTTTCTGACGGCAGGCCCTCCGAAGGCCAGGCTGCCGGGAACGTCGGAGCCAGGAGCGACGAGCGGTGCCGGACCGGGGGGATCGGCCGGAGCCGGCGCGGGTGCCGGGTCCCGGGCCGGAACCGGGGCCCCGGCCGGGAGCGTGGGGGCCGGGGCGGCAGCTGCTGACGTGGTGGTCCTCGTGGTGTCCACCGGTCGGTCGAGGTGGACGACCGGACCGCTTCTGAGCCGACGTCCCACGTCCTGGCGCAGTACCCGCGTGTGGGCCGCCGCCAGTTCGGGGCCCGGCGTGAGGCCCAGCTCGCGGGCGAGGCGTCGGCGCACCTCCTCGTACGCGCCGAGCGCCTCCGCCTGGAGTCCGCACGCGGCCAGCACCAGCACCAGCCTGGCGTGCAGCGACTCGTCCAGGGGATCGTGCGCGGTGGCCTTGCGCAGGGCGGGCAGCGCCTGCTCGGCGTGGCCGCTCAGCAGCGCCGCGTCGGCGGCGAGCCGGGCGGTCTCCAGGAGTTCCCGTTGCACGGCCGTGAACTGGACGTGTTCGCGCGCGGACGCCGGGATCCCCATGACCAGCGGGCCGCGCCACTCCCCCAGCGCCAGGAGGAGATGCCGGGCCGCCGTCTCGGGTCGTCCGGTGGCCGCCGCCCGCTTGCCCTGCCGGGTCAGCTCACGGAAGCGCAGCAGGTCGACCTCCTCGGTCGCCGCCTCCAGGAGGTAGCCGCCGGTGCGGCGCAGCAGACGCCGGCCCGTGGCGCGGGGCGGCAGCCCGGGTTCGAGCAGCCGCCGCAACGCGCCGACGTAGCGCCGCACCACGTTCAGCGCGCTGGCGGGCGGCCGCTCGGCCCACAGCACGTCGACGATCCCGCTCGTGGGCACGGGCCGGCCGGCATGCGCCAGGAGCAGGGCGAGCAGGGCGCGTTGCTGGGGGAAGCCGGGGTCGAGCTCGCGCTCCTCCCGCCACACGCGTACCGGCCCCAGCACCTCGAAGCGCATCACGTCATGCATGGCCGTCGTCCGGCCGCGTGGTCGAGGGGGCGCGGGGGTCAGACGGCACCGGCGTGTCCGTCCCGTGCGTTCAGCAGGGCCTCGACGCGGTCGGCGTCGGGGTGGTTCAGGCCCCGCAGGAGGACCAGGGCCTGCCGCCACGCGGTACGGGCGCCGTCGTGGTCGCCGGTGGCGAGGTGGGTGTCGCCGACCCGGACGAGGATGTCGGCCTCGACGTAGGGCACGCCCAGGTCGCGCAGCAGCGCGAGGGCGTTGCGGTAGCCGAGGAGGGCGTGCGGGTGGCGGCCGAGGTGGTGGTGGGCGTAGGCGATGCTGTCCCAGGTGGCGGCCTGCCCGTAGCGGTCCCCGAGGTGCTGGAGCATGGTGAGGGCCTCGAAGCAGTGCGTCAGGGCCTGCCGGTACTCGCCGAGCTGAGCGTGGTACCAGCCGACCGAGTTCAGCACGCTGGCCTGCGCGGCGCGGTCGCCGAGCGCCCGGAAGAGGTCGAGGGCGAACTGGTTGTGACGCAGGGCGCCGGGCAGGTCGCCCCGCTGGTCGCACTCCCAGCCGAGACTGCGGTGGGTGTGGGCGCGGCCCGTGTCGTCGCCCAGCGCCGTGAAGAGCTCCAGGGCCCGCTCCAGCCGGGGTACGGAACGGGAGTGCAGCCCGAGCCTGCCCTCCACCCGGGCCAGCCCGCGCAGGCCCCGGGCCTCCAGCGCGGGATCGGCGAGCCGCCGGGCGGCGTCGAGCGCGGTGCGCTGCGCGGCGAGAGCGTCGTGCCAGTGGCCGCGCCGGTCGAAGAACGGCTCCAGGGACCAGGCCAGGTGGCAGGCGTGACGTTCCTGCACGGGCTGTCCGGACGCGGCGGCCGTCTCGACCACCGCGAGCAGGACCGCGTGTTCGGCGGTGAGCCAGGCCAGGGCGCGGTCGTCGTCGGCGAGGGGTTCGGGACGGACGCCCGCGGGCACGGGCGGCGGGGGCAGCGGGTCGGCGTTGGGGGCCAGCAGCCGGTCCGCGGCGTGGGCGGTGTGCAGGTAGTGGTGGTGCAGCCGGTCCAGGGCCGTCGCGCGGTCGGCCTCGGTGTCCCGCTCGTGGACGAGTTCGCCGGCGTGGGCGCGGAGCAGGTCGTGGAAGGCGTAGCGGCCGGGGCTGTGTTCGGTGACGAGGTGCAGACCGGTCAGCTCGGCCAGCAGCGGCCGGGCCCGGCGCACGGTCAGGCCGGCCAGGGCGGCCGCGGCCGGCAGGGAGAGATCGGGGCCGGGGTGCAGAGCGAGCAACCGGAACAGCCGGGCGGCCTCCGCCGACACCGCGCGCGAGGACCAGGAGAAGACCGTGCCGACGTCCACGGAGGCGTCGGAGCGGGCGAAGGCGTCGAGGCTGCCGTGGGCCTCGCGCAGTTCGGCGGCGACGGCGGCGAGCGGGAAGTCGGGGTGCCCCGCGGCGCGGGCGGCGACGCAGGCGAGGGCGAGGGGCAGTCCGGCGCACAGCTCGCTGATGTCGTCGGCCGCCCTGGGCTCGGCCGCGACCCGCTGCGCGCCCAGTCGGCGGACCAGGAAGGCACGCGCCTGGACGGCGTCGAACGGACGCAGGACCAGGGAGTGGGCGCCGTGGGCGGCGACGAGCCCGGGCAGTTCGTCGCGGCTGGTGACGATGGCGAGACAGCCGGGCGAGCCGGGCAGCAGCGGCCGCACCTGCTCGGTGTCCCGCGCGTTGTCCAGCACCACGAGGACCCGCCGGCCGGCCAGCACACTGCGGTAGAGGGCGGACTGCGCGTCCACCCCGTGCGGAACGCGTTCCGGCGGCACACCGAGCGCGCCGAGGAATCCCCGGACCGCCTCCCCCGGGTCCAGGACGGCGCCGGACGGGTCGAAGCCGCGCAGATTGACGTAGAGCTGCCCGTCGGGGAACCGGTCGGCGACCCGGTGGGCCCAGTGCACGGCCAGCGTGGTCTTGCCGACGCCGGCCATACCGCCGATGGCACTGATCACCACGGTCCCGGGCCCCGCGCCGTCCACCCCGGACAGCGCGAACGCCTCCTCCAGCTCGACATTCCGTCCGGTGAACGCCGCGATGTCGTGCGGCAGTTGGGCGGGCGGCGGGAGAGCGGGCGACGGCGGGTCCGGCACCGGTGCGTGCGGGTGGGCGGGCGCCGCAGCAGCGTCCGCGCCCGCACCGGCGGATGCCCGGCCCGGCTCAGCGGACCCTCCCGGCACCGGCTCCGGCACTCCGTGCAGGACCGTGTCGCGCGCGTCGCGCAGTTCCGCTCCGGGGTCGATGCCCAGTTCCTCGGCCAGCCGCGCCCGCACGGCCTCGTACGCGGCCAGCGCCTCCGAGCGGTGTCCGGCCGCGGCCAGCGCGAGGAGCAGTCCGGCCTGGAGGGGTTCGTCCAGCGGGTACCGCGCGGCGGCCCGGCGCAGCTCGGACAGCACCGCGTCCGGCCTCCCGGCGCGCAGCGCGGCGTCCGCCGCCTGCCGGACGGCGGCCGGCAGCTCACGGTCCACCGCATCGAACGCCGGATGCGCACGGGCCCGTTCCGGAAGACCGGCGGCGACCGGTCCGCGCCACAGCGACAGCGCCTCGGTGAGGAGTTCGAGCGCCTCTGCGGGCGAGCGGTCCGCGACCCGGCGGCCTTCCTCGCGCAGCGCGCGGAATCTCAGCAGGTCCGAGGAGTCACCGTCGGTCACCAGCCGGTATCCACCGGCGTCCCGCACCAGCCGGCGTCCTTCCGCGCGGGCGGCGAGACCGGGTTCCAACAGGCGGCGCAGCGAACCCACATGACGCCGGACGACATTGACCGCGCTGCGCGGCGGAGCCGCTCCCCACAGGACGTCGACGATCTCGCCCACGGCGACCGGCCGCCCCGCCGCCACCAGGAGCAGAGCCAGGAAGGCACGCTCCTGCGGCCCGCCGAGCTCCAGTTCCGCGTCCCCCCGGAACACCCGGACGGCGCCCAGGACGGCGAACCGCAGCGGCTCCAGCGGCACGCCATCCCCCCTCCGGTCTTCCTCCCCGGCTTCGACTGTACGACAGGAGAGGAGTTACCCAGAGTTACGCGTGGCGCGTTCCGGCTGTTCAGAGGCGGCGACCCCCGAAAACCTAGTTGAGCTAGCGCAGAACCTAGGGATACTAGGCATCGGGATCGAGGCGTCACAGCCCTCCCCCGCACGAACGACCGACCACCGATACCGACGACCGACGACCGACTGGAGCAAGCCATGAACCAGCCCCGGACCGGCACCCTGGCAGTGCCCGGCGCCACCCTCCACTACGAGACGCGCGGCAGCGGACCGGTCCTGCTGCTCATCCCCGGCGGCGCCGGGGACGCCGGGCTGTACGCGGGCATGGCGCCGGAGCTGGCCGCCCACCACACGGTCGTCTCGTACGACCCGCGCGGCCTGTCCCGCAGCCCTCTCGACGGCCCCGCGGACATCCCACGCGCCGACGAACAGGTGTCGGTCTGGAGCGACGACGCCCGCCGCTTGCTCGATCTGCTCTCCCCGGACGAGGAGGCGTCCGTCCTGGGCTGCAGCTCCGGGGCCGTCGTCGCGGTGGACCTGCTCGCCCGGCACCCGGGGCGGCTGCGCCGGGTGGTCGCGCACGAACCGCCGCTGCTGGAGCTGCTGGAGGACCCCGCCCCGCATCGAGCGCTCTTCGCCGAGGTGCGCGAGACCTTCCGCGCCGAGGGCGCCGAAGCCGCCATGGCCCGGCTCGGCGAGGGACTGGCCGACGGATCGGACCGTCCGGCGCCCGCGCGGCCCACGGAACTGCCGTCCGAGATCAGGGAGATGGCCGTCCGGATGCACACCAACCTGCCCGTCTTCCTGGGCCGCGTCCTCGGCCCGTTCTCCTCGGCCGTGCCCGACCTCGCCGCGCTGCGGCCCGTGGCGCACCGACTGGTGCCGGCCGCCGGGCGCGACTCCCGCCGCCAACTCCCGCTGTACGGACCGGCCGCGCGCCTCGCGGAGCTTCTGGGATCCGAGCTCGTCGAATTCCCGGGCGGCCACCTGGGAGCCGTCGAGTCCCCGAAGGAGTTCGCCGGCCGGCTGCTGGCCGTCCTCGACCGCCCGGACCGTGTGACGGGCCCGGGCGACCGGAGCGGGTGACCCGGACGGGCCCGCACCGAGCCTGCGGACAGACGCCCGGGGTCCGGGACGACTGCGCCCCGGACCCCGGGAGAATCGAGTGAGTGACCGCCCGTCAGCAGGTGCGGCCCGTGTAGTGCGCGCCCTGGATCTTGGCGGCGGAGCCCAGCCACGAGGTGCCGGGGCCGACGCACCGCTCGTAGTCGGCCGCCCAGGCCACTTCCACCTTGATGACCACGCGTGAGCCGTCCGACGTGCAGTGCTGGTAGAAGGCGTCGGAACCGGTCTCGTAGAAGCCGCACGGGTTCGCGGCCGCGGGGCCTGCGGTGGCGGCCGTCAGCGCGCCCAGAGAGGTGAGGACGAGAGCGACGGAACCGAGGGTGCTGAGCACCGAACGACGAACACGCACAGCGTGACTCCTTGCCGGAAATGAGGATGAGCAGAGGGAAAAGCCCAGGTCCGGCGAGGGACCGAAGGCCTGCACCAGGATCGTGGCGGGCTCTCCGGGATGATCGGACGACGGGGCCCGTTCACCCCGCGAATCGTTTCGCCGCTACGCCGTCGGAGTGATCACCGCCGGAAGGTGGAGTAGGCGGGGCGGGGTCCCCGGGATGGCGGACGGTTTCACCCGGGTGAGCGCCTTGAGTGGTGGAGCGGCGCCGGCTGACTGACGGTGGATCACGTCAGGCCGGGTCGTGTCAGCTGACGAAGTGTCGGCTGCCCGGCCGAGACGGAAGGACCATCAGATGCGTTCTGCTCGCATGATCCTGGCCACCGCGGCGGCCTCGGCCGCCCTCGCCATCGGCGCCCCCGGCGCCTACGCCGGTGACACGGACCACGACGACTCCTCGTACAGCAAGGAGGACAGCTCCTCGTACGGCAAGGAGCACGGCAAGGAGGACGACTCCTCGTACAGCAAGGAAGAAGAGGACTCCTCGTACGGCAAGGAGCACGGCAAGGACGAGCACGGCAAGGAGGAGCACGGCAAGCCCAGCGGCGGCATGCACACCGGCGGCGGCGCCCTCGCCTCGGTGAACGAAGGCGGCGACCGCGCGAAGGACCCGAAGTACGACCCCGAGACGTACAAGGACAAGGACGAGAACGGCGGCGAGCACGGCAAGGACTCCTGGAACGGCGGGAAGGAAGAGGAGTCCGGCGGCTGGAGCAAGGAGCACGACAAGCCCAGCGGCGGCATGCACACCGGCGGCGGCGGCCTCGCCACCCCCTCGACGACCGCGGCCGGACTCGGCGTCCTGGCCGTCGCCGGCACCGGCATCTACGCCCTGCGCCGCAAGAAGACGGTGGGAGGTGTGGCCTGACCCATGCCTGACGCGATAGCGAAGCCGCGGCCGCCACACATGCCCCCCTGTGGCGGCCCGGCCCGCTTTCCGCCACCCCTGCCGTCGTCGGCCGATCCGCACCGGGCCGGGAACGTACGCGGGGACGTCTACGCCCCTGTCGGCTCGTCCGCTTCGCCCGTACACTGACAAATCGTAGACGTGCGGACGCAGTTGACCGGGGGGAGCCGCCATGTCGGGGGACCAGTACGGCAGATACAACGACACCGACCACAACACCTTCTTCTACGTTCCGCCCATGCCGTCGGCCCCGCCGCCGGCCCCGGCGGACGGTGTCCGGGCCGTCGCGGTCGCCGTGCTCAACCTCAGCGGACTGGGCCTGGGTTACGCGCTGGTGCGCCGCTGGGCCCTGACGGCGCTGTGCTGGATCGCCACCGCCGTCCTGCTGTTCGTGGCACTGCCGGCCGACCCGGACGGCGTCCCGGGCTTCGCCCTCGTGCTGTACGTCCTGTTCCTCGTCGCGGTGGCGGCGGACGGCGCCCGCATAGGCCTGCGCAACCGGCTGTCGGGGCTCCGCCAGGCGCCGCTCGCGCTCGTCCTCGGTCTGGTCCTGCTGGCGGTGCCGGCCGGGGGTGTCGTGCTGTACGACAGCGCACGGGACGAAGCGACCCAGCAGATGCTGCTCGACCGGCTCGACGAGGCCGACGAGCTGGTGCAGGCCGCCGCCGACAAGCCGTTCGACTCGGCCCGGGCCGACTACCGCGAGGCGCTCGGCGTCTACGCGGACCTCAGGTCCGACCACCCCGGTTCGCGGGCCGCCGAGCGGGTGCCCGCGCGGATGAAGACGTACTACACGACGGTCGGAGCCGCGTACGCGCAGGGCGACTACTGCGAGGCGGTGGAGCCGCTGAAGTACCTGCGCACGGTCCCGAAGAGCCTGCCCGGGACGGACCTCGGGGCACTGAAGACCTGGCCCGACGACCGGCTGGCCACCTCGCTGTACGAGTGCGCGTCGGCGGCGCTCACCGCGGGCGAGGCCAACTGGTCGACGCAGTACGGGGACCTGCTGGCCACCTTCCCCGAGTCGGAGCAGGCCGCGAAGGTCGAACCCGCCGTGGCCGCCGCCGTCGTCCGCACGGAGAAGGACCTGCACGGGGCCGAGCCCTGCTCCGCGGTCCAGCGGCTGCGCACGCTCGGCACGCAGATCGACGGCCTGCAGTCCGGGCAGGCGGACATCGGCGCCGCCCTCGACAAGGACAGCCGACGCGCCACGACCAGCGCCGACACCGGCACGTACACCTGTGGCGTGGACCAGTACCGGGACGGCGACTTCGAGTCGGCGCAGACGACCATGACGGAGTACGCCTCCGCCCACAAGACCGCGAAGAACGCGGGGCTGGCGAAGAAGATCGCCATAGCGGCGGAGATCGCCCAGACCCTGCCGGCCGCGGGCAAGAAGCTGCCGACGACCCGGACCGGGGGCAGCATCTCGGTCACCGTGCAGAACGACAGCCCCGACGCCGTCACGGTGCTCTTCACGGGCCCGGTCACCGGCAGCTTCACCCTCAAGGCCTGCGGGAGCTGCAAGGCGTACTCCTTCGGGAGCACCATCAACCCGTCGTTCGAACCGTGCAGCGACAGCGGCAAGAACTACCCGCAGCGCACCATCAGCCTGCCGGTCGGCACCACGTATTTCCTGCACAAGCCGAACGGCGACAGCCTCGCCACGCCCGCCTCGGACACGGCCAAGCTCGAGTCGGGCTATGTCTACACGGAGTGCGCCTACACGACGCAGAGCCTGGGGTCCGGCCTCTGAATTCGACGTGAAAAGACGGAGTATTTCGACCCGCTGAAGGAATGTCAGTCGGGCACCGTGTTTTCTGTGGGGCGTATGTGACGGGTGGTAAGGTGCGCCGGAATTCTCTCGCGCAGGGGCCCACACGAAAGCCTTGAGATACTCCATGAACGACGTAACGGCGGGAACACCCGTGCATTCCTTTGTGCCGGGCGGCCGACGCCGGCACCGCAAGGCCAAGCAGAGCGGTACCGGCGTCCGGCGGGCGATCGTGCTCGCACTGGCCCTGCCCGTCACCTCGGCGGCCCTGGCCGGGCCGCCGGCGTTCGCCGCCGAGAAGGGCGCCGGCACGACGGCGAAGGGCACCGCGGCGGGCCGGACACTCGACGCGGACGACCGGCAGATGGTCGCCAACCTGGAGAGCCGGGTCCTCGACCAGCGCCTGGGGTCCGAGGTCAGCGGGGTGGTGCTCGACTCGGCGTCGGACAGCACCCTGTGGGACCACAACGGGGCGACGGCGCTGATGCCGGCGTCCAACACCAAGCTCGCCACGGCGACCGCCGCGCTGACCGTGCTCGGCCCGAACCACACGTTCACCACGCAGGTCGTCCACCGCGACGGCACCCTCACCCTGGTCGGCGGCGGCGACCGTACGCTGACCGGCGCCGACCTGGCCGAGCTGGCGAAATCCGCGGTCGCGGGTCTCAAGGCGGCGGGGCTGACGTCGGTGAAGGTCGCCGTGGACGACAGCCTGTTCGGCGAACCGACCATGGCCGAAGGCTGGAACACCGGCTACTACCCCGACTCCGTCGCGCCGGTGCGCGCCCTGGTCGTCGACGGGCACGCGGTCCAGGACACCTCGATCGACGCCGGGCAGGCCTTCGCCCGGCAGCTCACGGCGGCCGGGGTCACCGTCGACGGCGCCGTCACCCGCGCCGAGGCGAGCCGAGACGACGTTCCGGTGGCACGGCACCGGTCGGCGCCGCTGTCGGAGATCGTCCACAAGATGATCAAGGTCAGCGACAACGACATCGCCGAGACCCTGCTGCGGATGACCGCACTCGGGGCGGGCCGCCCGGCCACTTTCGAGGGCGGCACGGAAGTCGTGCGCCAGGTACTGGACGTCCGGTACGGCGTTTCCCTCGGCCACTTCGAGATCCACGACGGAAGCGGCCTTTCCCGGGCCAACCGCATTCCGGCCGCCACGCTCGCGGAAATCCTCGAACTGCTGACGGAATCCCGTCACTCCCCCACCCTGGGTTCCCTTCTCGCAGGACTGCCCGTGTCCGGCGAGGCCGGCAGCACGCTCGGTCCGGAATGGGGCCGCTTCGACGACGTGAACTCCCGGTGCGCGGTCGGCAAGGTGCGCGCGAAGACCGGCACTCTCACCGGAGCCATCGCCCTGAGCGGTCTGACCCGGGCCAAGGACGGCGGGTGGAAGGTCTTCTCCTTCATCGAGAACGACTCCACGGCCGACCCGAGCGCCGTCAAGGACGCCATGGACGGCCTGGCGGCCACCGTGAACGGCTGCTGGGCGTAGCCGACGGCGTCCCGTCACCCACGGAGAGGGCCGGCTCCTCGGGGCCGGGCCTCTCCGCGCCATGAACTGAGCCGCCTCCGCGCGTGAGTGTGACCCACACCACAAGGAAACGCTGTCGTTTCGATGGGCCCGCGGGCTAGTCTGGATGCCAAGTGAACGAAACAGTTTCGTTCATGAGAGGCGTACGCCCCCACTCGCATGGAGAACACAGCCATGGCCTCCGTACTCGTCGTCGACGACCAGTCCCTCCGACGTGCCGGCCTGCGCATGCTGCTGGCAGCCGAACCCGACCTGACCGTCGTGGGCGACACGGCGAGCGGGACCGAGGCGGTGCGGATGAGCGCCGCGCTCCGTCCCGACGTCGTCCTGCTCGGCGGTCACCGCCCCGGGACGAACGGCATCGACACCATCCGCCGCATCGCGCACCCGCCGCGCCTCGCCGCGATCCCCGGACCGGGCGGACCGCCGCCGCGGATCCTGGTGCTGACCTCGACCGGTCAGGAGGGGGACGCCTACGCCGCCCTGCGCGCGGGCGCCGGGGGCTTCCTCCCGAAGGACGCCACACTCCGCGAACTGACCGCGGCGATCCGGGTGGTGGCCGCCGGGGACTCCGTCATCACCCCCGGGCTGACCCGGGCGCTCATCGACACCGTCCGCCACGAGGGCGCCCCGCGCCCGGGCGGGCGGCCGGTCGGGCCCGGCACCCTCACCGAGCGGGAACGCGACGTCCTCGTCGCCGTCGCCTCCGGCTGGTCCAACGCGGAGATCGCCGCCCGGCTGTCCATCGCCCCGACCACCGTGAAGTCCCACGTCAGCCACATCCTCGCCAAGATCGGAGCCCGTGCCCGGGTCCAGGCGGTCGCCTTCGCCTACGAGTACGGCCTGGTGCACCCGGCGGCCTGACGGGCACCGCCCCTCCCCCCGCGGCCCTGCACCGGCCTTCCGGTGCGGGGCCGCGGAACGGCTAGCCGCGGTCGCGCTGGTTCACGCGGGCCAGGAGCAGGTTCGGGTCGGCCCGGGTGAAGTAGGCCGCGCTGGGGACGTAGACGGTCCGGCCGCGCACGGCCACCGCGGTCGGGTTGGACAGCCCGTCCTTCCGGGCGAGGACGACCCGGTGGGTGCCGTCCGGGCGCACCTGGACCAGTTCGCTGCCGCCGGTCATGGCGGCGAGAGCCGTGTCGCGGTGCCGGTCCACGAACGCGAAGTCGTCGATCGCGAACAGGCCGGTCGCCCGGGTCTGGATCGCGCCGGCGCAGCCGCTCTCGCGCACCGGGATGCGCAGCAGCGTTCCGGCGTTGGTGTTGGACACCCACACGGCGTCGCGGTGGATCCGCAGGCCGTTGACGCCGACGCGGGCGGCGGGCGGCGCGCTGCGCGGTTCCAGCGCGGCTCCCGTGGCCCAGGCCGTGGGCTCGCCGCCCGAGCGCGGCACGCGCCAGACGGTGCCCAGTACCGAGTCCGCGACATAGAACACGCCCCGGCGCTCGTCGAGGGCCAGGCCGTTGGGGAAACCTTTCGGCGGCAACTGCGCGATCTGCCGGGGCTTGCCGCCGCCGGACGGGATGCGCCAGATGCCGGTCGCGCGGGTGCTGGTGGCGTAGGTGACGTACAGGGTGCCGTCCTGCGCGCGGGCGATGCCGAGGACGACGGCCCTGCCGACGACGGGTGTCTGCGGGTTCGCCACGGCGGGCAGGGTCGCGAGGAGCCGTGTGCGGCCCTGCCGGGTGACGTTGGCGACCCGCCGGGCGGTGGAGAACGTCAGGTCGGCGGAACCGTCGGGTTCGAGCGCGATGTTCTCCGGCGACTGGCCCTCGGCGAGGTCGAAGTGGGCGACGACGCGCGGAGCGGAGACAGCCGGCTCGTCTCCGGTCGCGGGAGCCGCGGCGATCAGGCCGAGGGCGAGGGCGGCGGCGGTGACGCCCGCCGAACGGGGGACTCGGGGCATGGAACCTACCTTGCGGGGAAGCCGGAAGCGCCGCCGTGCGGCGGACCAGACGACCATGGCGGCGGGCCGGCGGCGGGAGCCGCAGTCACGGCCGGGGGATCGCCCGCCCGGCCCAGGGCATCGACCCGCCTGCCGCTCACCCGGGTGATCCGGCGATGCAGCAGACTGTGCGGTGCGGACAGCGGTCCCGACGGCCGTCCCGGCGGCGGCCCACCCGGCGGACACTCACCCAGAAGGAAGCACAGCGTGATCATCTTCGGCACCAAGGGATACCTCTACCAGCTGGCGATACTGACGCTCGTGTGCGGCCGTTGCGGCAACCCCGCCGCGCACACGCTGCGCAAGCAGGTCACGAAGTTCACGCTGTTCTTCGTGCCGCTGTTCCCGATCTCGACGAAGTACGCGACGCAGTGCACCTTCTGCGGCGCCGAGCAGAAGCTGGCCAAGGAGCAGGCGGAGCAGCTGACGGCGCAGGCCGCGGGCGGCCACGGCCAGCCGTACGGGCAGCCGCACCAGCAGCCGTACCAGCACTGACGGCCGTCCGGCGGCTCACCGGGTGAGTCCCGCCTTCGCGCAGGCCGCCAGGAGTTCACGGGTGCAGATCTGGCCCGTGGTGTAGAGGCCGCCCTCGACCAGGGTCCGTTCGATGTCGCGGGCCCGCACCGGGCGCGGCTGGAGCAGCACCGCAGGGATACGCGGGGTGGTGGGGCTGTCGACGGTCGTGGTGGCGCTGTCCCGGGGATCCTCGCCCCGGCCGACGGCGACCGCCATGGCGGCGACCGCGGCGGCCTCCTTCTTGAACGGCTTGTACACCGTCATGTACTGCTCGCCCTTGACGACGCGGCGCACGGCGTCGAGGTCGGCGTCCTGGCCGGTGACCGGCGGCAGTTCGCCGACGCCGGCCCGCTTGAGCGCGGCGACGACGCCCGCGGCGATGCTGTCGTTGGCCGCGAGGACTCCGTCGATCCGGTCCGGGCCGAGGGCCGCGATGGCGGCGGACATGTTGGCGTGGGCGTTCTGGGTGCTCCAGCCCTCCGTGTTGTAGGACCGGGCGATCCGCACGCGGCCGGTGAGGACGTCCAGCGCGCCCTTCCGGTAGGCCTCGGCGTTCGGGCTGGTCGGGTCGCCGTTCATCAGGACGACGACGTCGTCCCCGGCGCTCCGCCCCAGGGCCTCGAGGAGCGCCTCGCCCTGGAGTCTGCCGACCTGGAGGCCGTCGAAACCGACGTAACCGGTGATCGGTCCCTCGGCGAGGCGGTCGTAGGCGACCACCGGGACGCCCGCCCGGTCCGCCTCCTGGATGGAGGAGCGCATCGCCCGGGTGTCGGCGGCGTCCAGGATCAGGACCCTGGCCCCCTTGGTGATCATGGAGAGCATCTGCTGGCGCTGCCGGGTGACGTCGTTCTCGGCGTTGGCGTACTCCGTCCGGCAGCCGGGGCAGAGTTTCCTCACCTGCGCCTCGATCAGCGGCCGGTCCGCGTGCTCCCAGCGCGGGACCATGCGGCTCGGCAGCAGCAGGCCGACGGTGAAGCCCTCGCCGGCCGCCTTCTCGTCTCCCCCGCAGGCGGCCAGGGGCATCGCCAGGAGCGCCGCGGCGAGCACCGCGACGACGGCCTTGCGGCGCGTCCTCACGGCGCTCGCCCCGGCACGGCGATCTCGCTCCACACCTGCTTGCCGCCGGCCACCGGGACCGACCCGAAGGCGTCCGACATCGCCTCGACCAGCAGCAGGCCCCGGCCGCCGGTCGCCTCCCAGTCGACGATGACCGGTTTGGCGGGGGCGCGCGGGGAGGAGTCGCTCACGGACACGCGCACCCGGTCCCCGCGCAGGACCAGGTCGAGACGGACCGGCCCCTGGGTGTGCACCAGGGCGTTGGTGACGAGTTCGGAGACGACCAGCAGCACCGCGTCGGCCGCCTCCGGGACCTTCCAGCGGCGCAGGGTGCGCGCGGTGAAGCGGCGGGCGTGCATGACCGCGTCGGGCAGCCGCCACACCATCCACCCGGCCCGGATCGGCCGGGTCTCCATGCCGTCGTAGCGCAGCAGCAGCAGCGCCACGTCGTCCTCGCGGCGGCCGCCGTCGCCGAGGAGTTCGTCGGCCATCTTCCCCGGGTGGGCGGGGTCGGCCGCGGCGAGCGCGACGCGCGTGCGGCGCATGCCCTCGTCCAGGGGCAGGTCGGCGGCCTCGACCAGACCGTCGGTGACCAGGGCGAGGATCGTGCCGGGGGCCAGTTCGACGGCCGTCATGGGGAAGTCCGCCTCCGCCAGGACGCCGAGCGGGGGCCCGCCCGCCACCTCGACCTCTTCGGTGGCGCCGTCGGGAAGGCGCAGCAAGGGGGCGAGGTGCCCGGCCCGGACGAAGAGGACGTTGCCCTCCTCCAGGTCGAGTTCGGCGTAGCAGCAGGTGGCGAACAGGTCGGTCTCCATGCCGACGAGCAGCCGGTTGGCGTGCGAGACGACCACGTCGGGCGGGTGTCCCTCGATGGCGTAGGCCCGGACGGCCGTGCGCATCTGGCCCATGATCGTCGCGGCTCCCGCGCTGTGCCCCTGGACGTCTCCGATGACCAGGGCCACCCGGTCCTCGGAGAGGGCGATGACGTCGTACCAGTCGCCGCCCACCTGCAGCCCGCGCCGGGCGGGCAGATAGCGGGCGACGGCGGTCGCGCCGGGCAGTTCGGGCAGCCGCCGGGGCAGCAGGCTGCGCTGGAGCATCGTCGCGAGCTCCTGCTCGGCGTCGTGCGCGTGGGCCCGCTTGAGGGCCTGGCCGACCAGGGAGGCGGTGGCGGTGAGCAGGGACCGTTCCTCGGGCACGAACTCGTGCGGCCGGTCCCAGCCGACCAGGCACACCCCGGCGACCTGGCCCTTGGCCGGCAGCGGCAGGACGGCCAGTCCGCCGGCGCCGATCCCGGCCAGCCCGGCTTCGAGCGCGGTGCCGGCGGGCCAGAGGTCCATCCGCCCGTCGCGCAGGGCCGCCTGGAGGGTGGGCAGGGCGCGCAGCGGCGCGTCGGGCCACTCCGTGCGCCACTCGGTGCGCCACACGTCCGGCCAGGCGGACGGCTGGGGCGGGTCGAGGGCGGTGACCATGACCCGGTCGTCCTGGAGCGCGGCGAGGGCCACGTGGTCGGCGCCCAGCGGCTCGCGCAGGGCGGCGACGACCACCCGGCCGACGTCACGGACCGTCGCCGCGTCGTCGAGGGCGGCCGTCAGCCACTGGATGCGGGAGACGTCGTCGCTGCCGCGGCGCAGCACCGGGGTCGCCGTCACCACGCCCAGGACCTGTTGCGGCCCGTCGCCGGCGCCCGGTTCCGCCCGGCAGCTCAGGCTCAGCCAGCGCATCTCGCCGGTGGGGCCGCGGACCCGGAACTCCAGGTCCCGGCGGCCGAAGGCGTCGGTGGTCGGCTCGAGGACCGACATCAGGGCGTGCATGTCCTCCGGGAGGGCGTGCGCGAGCAGGGTGTCGACCTTGCCGTCGAAGTCGTCCGGTGTGATGCCGACCAGGTCGAGCAGGGTGTCGTCGGCCTCGATCAGGCCGGTGTCCGGGGAGAGGACGAAGGAGCCGACGCGCAGGCTCCGCAGCGCGGGCGCCAGCAGCGGCGTCGGGGTGGGCGGGTCCGCGCCCGGCCGCAGGAGCGCGGCGACGGCGTCGGCGTACCGCTCCAGGAAGCGGCGCTGCTCGGCCTCGAAGCCGTCCGCGGCCCCCAGGACGAGGAGGCAGCCCAGCCGGCTGCCCCGTACCCCGAGGGGCAGCGCGCCGAGCGGGGTCTCGGCGGTCAGCCACAGGGGGTGGTCGGTGCGGAAGGCGCGGGCCGCGGGCGAGTCACCGGACAGGGGCAGGCGCTCCGGCGGCGCCGGTCCGGACGAGACGCTTCCGGACGTGTCCACCAGCCGAAGCTCGCGTGTGCCGGCCCCCGGCGCGTAGACCGCTGCCAGTGTCGCTCCGGCGAAGGTCAGGGCCCGGTCGAGGCATGTCCGCAACGTACCTCCCATCCTGCCGCAGGTGCCGACAGGTTGAGATCAGGGCACCCACCCACCAGAATCGCATATACGGATCAACCGAACATATCCGCAGCTGTCCACCCTATTGTCGTCTACGGCGGGTATCACTCATGAAGGCCTGCATCAGGGACACGGCCGCCGCGGTGACCGCCGTCTGCGCCGCCGTCGTCCTCGCGGCCTGCGGGGCGAGCACCGGCGACGAGCCCACCGCGGGGGACGGGCCGCGCATCGGCCTGCTGCTGCCGGACGTCACCACACCCCGCTGGGAGACGCAGGACCGGCCGCTGCTGGAGAAGAGGATCCGGGAACTGTGCTCCACCTGCGCCGTCGAGCACGCCAACGCCAAGGGCGATGTGGCCCTCCAGCAGGAACAGATGGACTCGATGATCACCAAGGGGGTCGACGCCATCGTGCTCGTGGCCGTGGACGCCCGGTCGCTCGGTCCCGTGGTCACCAAGGCCCAGAAGGCGGACGTCCCCGTCGTCGCCTACGACCGGCTCTCCGAGGGCCCCATCTCGGGTTACGTCTCCTTCGACGGGAAGGAGGTCGGCAGGCTGCAGGGCCGGGCCCTGCTGGAGGCGATGGGCGACAAGGTGCCCGGCGCCCAGATCGTCATGATGAACGGCGATCCCAGTGACCCGAACACGAAGTCGTTCGAGGAGGGCGCCCGGTCCGTGCTGGCCGGGAAGGTCAAGATCGGCAAGGCGTACGACACCCTCCAATGGCGCAGGGAGGCCGCGCACATGAACATGTCCGGGGCCATCGCGGCCCTCGGCGTCGAGTCCATCGACGGGGTCTACGCGGCCAACGACGGGCTCGCCGCCGGGAGCATCTCCGCCCTCAAGGCGAACAAGGTCGACCCGCTGCCCCCGGTCACCGGGCAGGACGCGGAGCTCTCGGCCCTGCGGCGCATCGTCGGTGGCGACCAGTACATGACCGTCTTCAAACCGTTCGGACCCGAGGCCGCCGCCGGTGGCGCGATGGCGGTCGCCGCGGCCCGCGGGCAGAGTCTGGGGCAGGTCGCCACGCAGCAGGTGCCGACGCGGGGCGGCGAAGCGGTCGCCGCCGTGCTGCTCACCCCGGTGTCGGTGACCGCCGACAACATCGAGGACACGGTGGTCAAGGACGGCCTGCACACCGTCGGGCAGATCTGCACGCCCCGGCTCCGGGCCGCCTGCGACCGGGCCGGCCTGACCTGACCGACCCGACCGACCCGACCGACCCGACCGACCTGACCGCATCGAGCGGACACCGCACGCGTCGACCCGACGCCGCCGGACCCGACGCCCTGGGAAGGAGATGGTTTCCGTGCCGGAGATCCGCTCCGGGCGGGCCGCCGCCCTTCTCGGGGGCGACCCGTCCGAGCCTGCCGCGCGCGCCGGGAGAGACCTGCCCGGCCGCCCGGGCGTGCGGGAGGCGAGGTGGTGACCCGGGCCCGGGCCGTCGCCCGTGCCGTGCGCAGCGGGCCGGCGGTCGTCCGGCGCAGGATGAGCGCCGGCGAGCTGGGTTCGCTGCCCGTCGTCCTCGTCCTCGCCGTCGTCTGGATCACCTTCCAGTCCCTCAACGAGAACTTCCTCTCGCCCCGCAACCTGTCCAACCTCAGCGTGGACATCGTGGGCACCGGGATGATCGCGGTCGGCATCGTCTTCGTGCTGCTGCTCGGCGAGCTCGATCTGTCCGTCGGCTCGATCAGCGGGCTGGCGGCGGCCGTCTTCGCCGTGCTGAACGTGAACAACGGGGTGCCGGAGTGGCTCGCGCTCGTCGTCGCGGTGCTGGCGGGCACCGCGGCGGGAACCGTCCAGGGCTACTCCATCGCCAGAACCCGGGTGCCGGCCTTCGTGATCACACTCGCCGGACTGCTCACCTGGAACGGCCTGATGCTGTCCGTCCTCGGGGACAGCGGAACCGTCAACCTCGACGAGAACGGACTGGTCGCCAAGCTGACCAGCTACTACTTCACCGACGACGCCGTCGCCTACGGCCTGGCGGCGGTCGCCGCGGCCGCGGTCTTCCTCGTCTCCGACCGCGACCGGCGCCGCCGCCGGGCCAACGGCATGCCGCACCGCTCGCTGCGCGCCATCGTGCTGCGCACCGCAGCGGTCGCGGTGGTCGCCTTCGGCGTCGCGTACCTGCTCAACCGCTTCCAGGGGCTGCCGCTCGCGCTGCTGATCTTCCTCGTGGTGGTGGCCGGTCTCGACGTGCTGCTCCGCCGCACCCGCTACGGACGGCAGGTCTACGCGCTCGGCGGCAGCGTCGAGGCGGCCCGCCGCGCCAGCCTCCACGTGACGTGGGTGCAGACCGCGGTGCTCGCCGCCTCGGGCACCATGGCCGCCGTCGGGGGCCTGTTCCTGGCCTCACGCATCACCTCGGTGAGCCAGAGCTCGGGGTCGGGTGTGCTGCTGGTCAACGCCATCGCGGCGGCCGTCATCGGCGGCACCAGCCTGTTCGGCGGGCGGGGCACGACCTGGTCGGCCGTGCTCGGCATGCTGGTCATCCAGTCGATCGCCTCCGGCATGGCGATCACGGACACTCCCCCGGCCGTGCAGTTCGTCATCACGGGCGGGGTGCTCTTCGCCGCGGTGGTCATCGACTCGTTGTCGCGGCACTCCCAGGTGACACGCGGACAGGCGTGAGGGGACGTCCGCGGAACGGCCCCGGTGAGTCCCGGTGGCCGTTCCACGGACCACGGGTCACGGGGTCCGGTCGTCCCCGCCGAACGCGGTGAGCAGACCATGGGGCGCGTCCGCGCCGAACATCAGCTCGTGCAGCCGGGTGCCGTCGGCGGCGGCTCGGGCGCCGCGGGGGAACATGTCCCGCTCGTACGCGGTGAGCGCGGCCTCCATGTCCCCGGGGTACGCGGCGAGGACCCTGCCGAGTTCGGCGCCGTCGTACATGGCCAGGTTGGCGCCCTCGCCGTTCGGGACCGAGAGGTGGGCGGCGTCGCCGAGCAGGGTCACCCCCGGGACCCGGTCCCACCGGTGCCCGACCGGCAGCGTGAAGAGGGGGCGCAGGACGGGTCCGGTGTCGGCGTCGGTGATCAGCGCGGTGAGCTCCGGCGCCCAGCCGTCGAACTCCTCCGCGATCCGCGCGCGGGCCCCGGCGGCGTCGGTGAGGTCGACGGCGGCGAACCGGTCCTGCGGCACGGTGAGCGCCACATAGGTGTGCAGGGTGTCGCCCTCCTCCCGGTGCGCCTGGATCGCCTTGCCCGGGGCGAGCGCGAGCAGCGACCCGCCGCCGACCGCCTTCGCGGCGGCGGGGTGCCGGGTGCCGCCGTCGAACAGGTAGGTCTCGACGTACGTCGTACCGGTGTACTCGGGCACGGCGGCGGAGAGCAGCGGCCGGACGCGTGACCACGCGCCGTCCGCGCCGACCAGCAGGTTCGTGGTGACGGTGGCGCCGTCGGCGAAGGACACCTCATGGCGGCCGTCGCCGAGGCCCCGGGCGCCGACGGCCTTGCGGCCCCACCGCACGGTGCCCGCCGGGAGCGAGTCGAGCAGCAGCCGCCGCAGCTCGCCGCGCTGCACCTCCGGGCGTCCGCCCGTGCCGTCGTCGGCTTCCTCGAACAGGACCGTCCCGTCCCGGTCGAGGATCCGCAGCGCCTGGCGGCCCTCCAGCACGAGAGCGCGGAACTCGTCGTACAGGCCCGCCGCCCGGAGAGCGGGCTGGCCGTCGTGGTCGTGGATGTCGAGCATCCCGCCCTGGGCGCGGGCCGTCGGCGAGGCCTCCGCCTCGTAGACCGCGGCCGTGATGCCGTGGACGTGCAGGACACGGGCCAGGACGAGTCCGCCGAGGCCGGCGCCGATGATCGTGACGTCAGTGGTCATGGTGATTCCTTGCGTCGCCCGCCTGCCGGATGGGCACCCGGCAGGTCCTCTCGAAAGGTCCCGGACCGGGCCGACAAGCCGCCGACATCCGGCCGACGGCCCCGACAGGCCACCGACACCACCGCCGCGCCCCGGTGGCGTGCGGGGGCCGTCGAGGAGTTGCCCGGCGGCGACCGTGCGGCCCTGGACCGGGCGCTGCCCGTCCTGGACCGGCTGGTCGCCGCACCGGAGACCGCGGACGGCGCCGGGGGCGACCCGACCGCGCCGTGAGCCGGTGCGGTTCCGGCGCCCGCGGGCCGGATCACGGTCGAGATCCACGACGAGGGCATCGGCCTGGCGGCGGACGACTTCGCGGTGATCAACCGCAATCTGGCCGACCCGCCGACCGTCGACATCTCCCAGCACATGGGGCTGTTCGTGGTCGGCCGGCTCGCCGAACGGCACGGCATCCGCGTGCAGTTGCGCCCCGCCGGGGAGAAACCGGGCACGACGTCCCTCGTCATGCTGCCCGGCACGGTCACCCTGCCCCTGCCGGGCGCCCTGCCCGACTCCGACACCCTGACGCCGGCCCTGCTCAAGAACGTCCCGCGGCCCGCGTACGCGGGCGCCACGGTCTCTCCCGGCGGCCAGGACCCGGGTGACGCCTTCACGGACTACGAGACGCGGCAGGACGAGCCGACCGGGACGCGGTCCCCCGAGGAGCCGCCCGCGGACAGGCCCTCCGCCGACGAGCCCTCCGCGGACGGGCGGTCCGGCGACGGGAAGTCCGCCGACGGGCCGCAACCGACGGCCGGCGCCCGATCGCGGCGGCCGTCCCGGCGGGCGCCCCGGAGCAGCCACCCGCCCGCGCCGCGACTGACGGCGCCCTCCCCCGGCGCCTGGCCGCGTGCGGGCGGCGGGCGCCCGGCGGGGACACGCCGCCGGATGGCCGATCCCGCCGGTTAAGGGGTCATAAGGTCATACCGTGCGCAATATGAAGAAATGCCATATCGCGTACTTGGCGTGCACCGCGGCGCTGATCGGGACGGGGCTCGGCGCCGCTCCGCCCGTCGCCGCCCACCGGATCCATGTGGTCCACCCGGGGGAATCCATCCAGAAGGCGGTGGACGCGGCCCGGCCGGGCGACACCGTTCTGCTGACCTACGGCACCTACCGCGAGAGCGTCGACGTGAGCACGCCCGGGCTCACCCTCCGCGGTGTGGGCCGCGGCACGGTGCTCGAACCGGAAGCGGGCGCGAGCGCCGTCGGCACCGCCTCCGGCACCGGTTCGGACGCCGCGAAGACCGGCGGGACCGGGAAGGCGGGCAAGACCGGCACGGCCGGGAAGGCCGCGACCAGCTGTGCCGCGTCCGGCAACGGCATCTGCGTCGTGGGCACGAAGGACCACCACGTGGACGGGGTCACCGTCGCCTCCCTCACGGTGAGCGGCTTCGCCAAGACCGGCCTCTACGCCACGCAGGCCGACGGGCTGACCGTGCGGCGCGTCACCGCGGTGAAGAACGGCGTGTGGGGCATCGCCACGGAGCACTCGGTCCACGGCGTGTTCCGCAACAACACCGCGCGCGACAACGGCGACGCGGGCCTGTTCCTGGCCAACACGGTCAAGGAGGAGCTCGGGGCCACGGACACCGAGGGGACCGTGGTCGAGCACAACCGGCTGGAGGGCAACCGGATCGGCGTCACCGTCCGGCGACTGCGCAACCTCACCCTCGCGGGCAACCACCTCACGGGCAACTGCGCGGGCGTGTTCGTCGTCGGCGACGAGAACAAGCCGAAGGCCGGCTTCGTGACGGTGCGCGACAACCGCATCGAGCGCAACAACAAGTCCTGCCCGAAGACGGCGCGGCTGGACGCCCTCCAGGGCTCCGGCATCGTCCTGACGGGCGCCGAGGACAGCCTGGTCACCCACAACGTGATCAAGGACAACGTCGGCAAGTCGCCGCTGTCCGGCGGCATCGTGCTGTTCAAGAGTTTCGTGGGCACGACCAGCGAGCGGAACCGGATCAGCGACAACCTGCTGCGGGGCAACTCCCCGGACCTCGTCAACACGGACACCGGCAAGGGCAACACCTTCGAAGGCAACTCCTGCCGCACGTCGAAGCCCGCCGGCCTGTGCTGAACCCCATGACCCCCCCGACTCCAAGAAGGAAGGAAGGCGGCACATGACGACCGCTCAGTCTGCCCCTCCGCCATCGATGCGGCTGCGGGAACTCGCGTTCGGGGCGGCCTGCGCCGCCGCCCTCCGCGCGGCCGCCCGGCTCGGCGTCGCGGACGCCCTCGGCGACAGCCCCATGGCCGTGGACGACCTCGCGGCCGCGGTGAAGACCGAGGCCCGCCCGCTGCGACGGCTCCTGCGGGCCCTGTCCTGCTACGGCGTGTTCGCCGAGGGGCCGGACGGGACGTTCGCGCACACCGACGTCTCCCGGCTGCTGCGCGAGGACGATCCCAACAGCCTGCGCGCCATCACGCTGTGGTGCACCGAACCGTGGACCTGGGACGCCTGGCCGATGCTGGACGAGGCGGTGCGCACCGGCCACAACGTGGTGGAGGACCTGTACGGCAAGGAGTTCTTCCCCTACCTGAACGAGGACGCCCCGGAGTCGGCCGACGTCTTCAACCGCGCCATGACGACCTCCAGCGTGCAGTCGGCACGGGACGTCGCCGAGTTCCTCGACCTGACGGGGAGCTCGTCGGTGGCCGACATCGGCGGCGGCCAGGGGCACGTGGTGGCGAGCCTGCTGGACAAGTACCCCTCGATGCAGGGGGCGCTGCTCGACCTCCCCCGGGTGGTGGAGAACGCGGTCCCGCGCCTGCTCGCGGGCGGCGACCTCGCCGGCCGTGCCCGCGTGGTGCCGGGAGACGTCCGCACGGCCGTCCCGGTGAAGGCCGACGTCTACGTCATCAAGAACATCCTGGAGTGGGACGACGAGAGCACGGCCCGCACGCTGCGCAACGTCCGTGAGGCGGGCGGCCCGGGGACCCGGGTCGTGGTCATCGAGAACCTCGTCGACGACTCGCCCTCGATGCGGTTCAGCACCGCGATGGACCTGCTGCTGCTCCTCAACGTCGGCGGGGCGAAGCACACCACCCGGAGCATGGTGGACCGGCTGACCGAGGCGGGGCTCGTCATCGACGACATCAGCCCGGTCAACCCCTACCTGCACGCGTTCGACTGCCACGTCCCCGGCTGAGCCGACCGCGTCCTTGTACCCCCGCAGACCACCGGTCGCCGGGCCCGCAGCGTCGCGGGCCCGGCGACCGGTGATGGTCGGCGGGGGTCAGCCGGCCTGCTCGCGCTCCCAGAGGTAGAAGCGCTGCGCCATGGCGTCCTTCGGGGAACGCCAGGTCTCGGGGTCGTACGCGGTGACGTACGCGGCCAGCCGCTCGCTGACGCCCTGGAACTCGGGATGCCCGGTGATCCTGGCGATGGCGGGGCCGGGGTCGCGCTCCGCCTCGATCAGGTGCATGTACACGTCGCCGAACTGGAACAGGCTGCGCCGGGTCACGCCGACGAGCCGCGGCAGCTCGCCCCGGTCGGACTCCTCGAACACCTTGGCGATGTCGGGGGCCGACCCCGGCGCCATCCGGGCGACGATCAGAGCTTGGTGCATGGTGCTGTTCTCCGTCCGGCTCAGTCGGTCAGACCGGGGGTGGCACCGCGCTCGGCGGCGGTCTTCTCGATGCGGTCCCGGATCAGGCCCAGCTGGACCTTGGAGTTCCGGTTGATGTTGTCGGTCATCCACTCGTCGTCGACCGGCGCTTCCGGCTTCATCGCGAAGTCCTGCGTCCAGACCATCCGCGTACCCGCCGGCACCTCCTCGTAGCGCCAGTGGATGTCCATGTGGGCGAACGGCCCGGTCTCGACCCGGCGGGCCTTGACGGTGAGCGTGTCGCGGTCCGGCTCGCGCTCCGAGACCCAGCTCCACACGGTGCCGTTCTCGTCCGGGTGCATCGTCAGCCGGAAGGTCGTTCTGCGGCCCTCCCGGGAGAGGATCTCCACGGAGGCGTACTCGCTGAACAGCCGCGGCCAGTTCTCCAGGTCGTTGGTCACCTCCCAGACCAGGTCCAGAGGCGCCGCGATGGTGATCTCGTTCTGCGTGTGTCCGGTCATCTCACGCTCCTGTCATGAGGGCACTGTTGACGAGGTCGAGGAACTGCCGAGGCGTCTTGGAGCGCTCGGCGTCGGGAGGCATCGGCGTGCCGTACCGGTTCTCCAGCTCGCCCACGATCCCCAGCAGGCCGAGCGAGTCGACGCCCAGGCTGTCGAAGCCGGCTTCGTCGCGGCGGAGTTGCTCCGGGGCGACGGTCACGCCGGCGGACTTCTTCATGAGTTCGGCCAGCTCTTCCACAGTGATGCGGTCAGTCATGCCATTCCCTTCCTCTGCTGCTCCGCGGCGCCTCGCTACGAGGCGTCGGTGGCGCCGTGCCGCAGCACCAGCGCCGAGTTCGACCCCATGAGTCCCCGGCTCAGGACCAGCGCCGTGCGTACCTCGGCGGTACGGGCCCGGCCGGTCACGAGGTCGAGGTCATGGCAGATGTCGAAGACGTTGGGGGTGGGCGGGATGACGCCGTGCTCCATCGCGAGCACCGCCGCCGCGGCGTCCATGAGCGGCGCCGCGCAGTAGCCCCGGCCGATCCCTGTCTTCGGCGCCGTGACGGGCACGCGGGTGCCGTGCGCCCCGAGGGCGTCGGCGATCGCCAGGGCCTCGGCGCGGTCCGCCTCCGGCACGCCGAGGGCGTCGGCGAAGACCACGTCGATCTCCTCGGGTGCGCAGTCGGCCTCCCGCAGGGCTTGCCGCACGGCCTCGGCGAGCCCCTCCCGGGACTCCTCCCAGCGGGAGGCCCCGGTGAAGGTCGCCGCGTGTCCGGCCAGGTAGGCCCGCACCCGCGCGCCCCGTGCCACGGCCGTCTCCGCCGCCTCCACGACGAGCATGGCGCCGCCCTCGGCGGGCACGAACCCGCAGGCCGCGGAGGTGAAGGGGCGGTAGGCGCGGGCCGGGTCGTCGACCGTGCTGAGTTCGTCGTAGCCGAGTTGGCAGACCACCGAGTAGGGCGCGATCGGCGCCTCGGTGGCCCCGGCCACGATCACGTCGGTGCCGCGGCGCACCGCCCGCGCCGCGTGGGCGAGGGCGTCCAGGCCACCGGCCTCGTCGGCGGCGACCACCGAGCAGGGGCCCTTGAAGCCGCGGCGGATGGAGATCTGGCCGGTGCTCGCGGCGTAGAACCAGGCGATGGACTGGTACGGGCCGACGTATCGGCTGCCCTTGCCCCACAGCTGCTGGAGCTCGCGCTGTCCGAACTCGCCGCCGCCGGAACCGGCCGCGGTGACGACGCCCACGGAGAAGGGCGCGGCGTCGGTCTCCGGCCGGCCGAACCGGGCGTCCTCCAGCGCGAAGTCGGCCGCGGCCATCGCGAAGTGCGTGAACCGGTCGGTCTGGACCAGGAAGCGCTCCTCGACCACGGCCGCCGGGTCGAAGTCGCGGACCTGGCCCGCGACCCTGAGGGGCAGGTCCTCGCAGCCCTCGCGGGTGACCTGGTCCAGGACGCTGATGCCCTCCCGGGTGGACTTCCAGAACGTCTCGGTACTGGCTCCGTTGGGCGCGACCACACCGATTCCCGTGACGGCCGCGCGCCGTTGCAGGGGTTCGCTCATCGTGTCTTCTCCCTCGGCCGGTTCATGACCACCGCGGACTGGAAGCCGCCGAACCCGCTGCCCACCGACAGGACGCTGGCGAGCTTGCGCTCACGGGCCACGCGCGGGACGTAGTCCAGGTCGCACTCGGGGTCGGGCGTCTCGTAGTTCGCGGTCGGCGGTACGACCTGGTTCGCCAGGGCCAGCACACAGGCGACGAGTTCGATCGCCCCGATCGCGCCGAGCGAGTGGCCCACCATCGACTTGATGGAGCTCATGGGCGTGTCGTAGGCGTGCGTGCCCAGGACGCGCTTCACCGCGGCGGTCTCGTGCCGGTCGTTCTGCTTGGTTCCCGAGCCGTGCGCGTTGACGTAGTCGATCGCGGTGGCGTCGAGCCGGGCGTGGTCGAGGGCGTCCTCGATGGCCCGGGCCATCTCCAGGCCCTCGCTGGTCAGGCCGGTCATGTGGTAGGCGTTGCCGAACGTGGCGTACCCGCCGAGCTCGCAGTAGACGTGCGCGCCGCGGGCCCGGGCGTGTTCGAGCTCCTCCAGGACGAGCACGGCGCCGCCCTCGCCCATGACGAACCCGTCGCGGTCGGCGTCGAAGGGGCGCGAGGCGTGGGCCGGGTCGTCGTTGTTCGAGGAGGTGGCCTTGATCGCGTCGAAGCACGCCATGGTGATCGGCGAGATCGGCGAGTCCGAGGCGCCGGCTATGCAGATGTCGGCCCGGCCCTCCTCCACCGTGTGGAAGGCGTACCCGACGGCGTCGAGTCCGGAGGTGCAGCCCGTGGAGACGGTCTGCACCGGACCGCGCGCCCCGAACCGCTCCGCGACCGTCGAGGCGAGCGTGCTGGGCGTGAACGCGCGGTGCAGGTGCGGGGCCGCCTCCCGGTGGTCCACGTCCCAGCGCCGGCCGCCGTGGCTGACCGCCACGTAGTCGTTCTCCAGCCGGGTGGTGCCGCCGACCGCGGTGCCCAGGGAGACGCCGACCCGCCAGGGGTTCTCCGCGGCGAGGTCGAGTCCCGCGTCGCGCACCGCCTCGTCCCCGGCGACCAGGGCGAACTGGATGTAGCGGTCGCACCGCTCGACGTCCCGCGCGTCCAGACCGTGGGCCGCCGGGTCGAAGTCGCACTCGGCGGCGATCCGGGACCGCAGACCCGCCGGGTCGAAGAACGTGATGGCCCGCGTCGCCGTGCGCCCGTCCGCCAGGAGCTTCCAGAAGGCCGGTACGCCTATGCCGCCGGGGGCGACGATGCCTATGCCGGTGACCGCCACTCGTCTCGTCATGAGCGCACCTGGCGTCGCTCGGCCGACTCCGCCCCGACCACCGCGGGCTCGGCTTCGGTTCCCTCGGTGTCGACGTGGCCGAGCGGCGGGCTCGGGGCCAGCGGACCGAGGTGGAAGACCATACGGGCCTCGACCTTGCCGACGTTGCGGAAGCGGTGACGCACGTTGAGGGGGATCAGGAGCCCCTGCTCGGGCTGGAGCGGGTGCGGCTCACCGTCCAGGTCCACTTCCAGCTGTCCGCACACCACGTACACGAACTCCTCGGAGTACGGGTGGTAGTGCTCACCGATGCGGTCGCCGGGCTGGATGAGGGCCACCCCCATGAAACCGCTGGTGGAGTTCACCGTGGCCGGGGTGAGCATGGCGCGCAGGTCGCCGCCTCGCCGGGTGTTGGGCTCGACCTCGCTGAGGTCCACGATTCTGTGACGAGAAGTGATCACGACGTTCCTCCGATGGGGTACTGCACCGCGTGGCGGGGGCGGGGCACCGCCCCCGCCACGTGATGACGAATCAGGCGTCGGGCGACCGGCGGTCGGTGACGAGATCCATGCGCGCCAGTTCGAGGAAGCGCGCGAGTCGGCCGTCCTTCGACGCGGACGCGCCGGCGGCGGCGTCCTCGAGCGTCGTCAGCTCGGCCACCTGTCCGGCGTCGGACAGACCGAGGGCCTGTACGGGGTCGGCGGCCTCGATGCCGCCACGCACGTCGATCAGCCGTACGACGACGTCGTCGCGCTGGAAGATCGTGCTGCGCAGGACCGGGCTGCGCGGGTCGTCCGCCGCCGCCTCGTCCTGCCGGGCGAGCAGCTCGGCCAGCTTCATGCCGCGGTCCGGCCGGGCCGGGTAGTACAGCGCGTACCGCTCGGCCTGCGGGTTCTGCCGCTCCTCCGCCGTCACGTGGTGGACGGCGGGCAGCGCGGCCCGGGTGAAGAAGACCCGGGCGGACTCGGGGTCGTTGAGGTCCCGGTCATGCTCCAGATAGGGGTTGATGGCCTCCTCGACGGCCCGCACCTCGGGCTGCCGGGAGACGTGGCGCAGCGCGGAGAGCAGGTCGCCCCGCACCTCGATGGCCCGCACCACCCGGTTGCCGTGCATGAACAGCGAGGTGCGGCACAGCCGGGTGGTGTCGTCGACGTGCGGCTCGGGTGAGGCGTAGTCGGCGAGGATCTTGGCGACGATCTCCTCGCTGCCCGGCTTCACGGTGAAGGTGAGCGCGTGGCGGATGACGCCGTCGCCGATCCTGGGCGCCGTCTGGAGCCGGCGCGCGGCCTGGTCGGCGGCCGCCGCCGGGCCGCCGGTCTCGCGGACGACGTGGAAGCGCAGCGAGCGGGTGTCGCGCACGCAGCTGTGCAGCGGCTCCACCATCTCCACGTGCTCCTCGCTGTTGACCCAGGCGAGGAACGGCGGGGCGCTCTCCCACTCGCTGGTGATCAGCCACTGGGAGGGGTTCTCGATGGACTGGCACAGCTGGTCGCTGACGTGCCCGGGGACGGACGCGACCTGGTTGCAGAGCTGCTCGTACGCCTCGAGGAACTGCTGCTGGGCCCCGTCGTAGACGTCGACCAGAAGGACGACGCGGAGCCGGGAACCGTCGAACACGGACTGCGAGACACGTTGTGACGCCTGGCGCGCCCGCGAACCTGCAACACGTTCGGACGTGGTGGTCATCCTGCGCACATCTCCTTCGCGGAGGGGGTGAGTGAACGTCGGCCGCGGTGATGCGACGTCAGCGTTCCTCGATCCTGTGCCCGTCCCCGCAAGCGCGCGACTCGGATGAACTACGTGGGTGACTGGGCGGTCGGCCGTCAGACGAGATGGGCGAAGACGACCAGGTTGTCGGTGTAGTCCTTCGCCCGGCGGTCGTAGGCCCCCGCGCAGGTGATGAGCCGCACCTGCGCGTCGGAGGTGTCGCTGTACACCCGTTCGCTGGGAAAGTCGGCCTTGTCGAAGGTCTCCACGCTGTCGACCCGGAACGACGCCTTGCTGCCGTCGGCCCGCAGGACCTGGAATCCGTCGCCCTTGGCCAGCGCGCTGAGCCCCGCGAAGACGGCCGGGGAGGTCTTGGTGTCGACGTGTCCGGCGATGATCGAGGTGCCCGTCTCCCCCGGTGAGGCGCCGTCGGCGTGCCAGCCGACGAGATTGACGTCGTCGGCGGGGGGCGGCTCCAGCTGACCGGTGGCGCCGATGGCCAGGTCGACGAAGGGGGCGTCGACCCCGATCTTGGGGATGAACAGCCGCACGGGCCGCGAGCGCGGCAGGTGCTTGCCCGTCGCGTCGCCGTCCGCCGCTCCGGCGGGCGGGGTCGGCCCGGCCGGCGCACTGGCCGCGGGGACCGATCCGGCGGCGGGCGGGGCGTGCGGCGGGCTGCCGGCGCCGGTGGACGCGTCGTTGCCGCCGCCGAACAGGTTCAGCGCCAGGAGCACCGCGACCGCGGCGCAGACCATCATCACGCCGGCGCGGGACGTTCCCTCCTCGGTGGGCGCCTGCTCGTCGCCGGCGGGTTCGGCGGGGTCGGAGGGAGAAGGGGAGGAAGGGGGGACTGCCATCGGGGACCACCTCATTCGGGCGCGGCAGCGGGGCGGACAGAGCACGGGGGCGAGCCGGGCCGCCACGCGGGGCTACCGGTGGCGGCCGCGGCTTCGCTATCGCGTCCGGCATGGGTCAGACCGCGCTTCCGGCGGCCCTCCTGCGGCGCAGGGCGTAGAGGCCGGTGCCGGCCACGGCGAGGACGCCGAGTCCGGCCGCGGTCGCCGGCGGGGTGGCGAGGGCGCCGCCGCCGGTGTGCATGCCGCCGCTGGGCTTGCCGTGCTCCTTGCTCCAGCCGCCGGACTCCTCTTCCTTCCCGCCGTTCCAGGAGTCCTTGCCGTGCTCGTCACCGGTGGAGCCGCTGCCCCAGGTGTCCTTGTCCTTGTACGTCTCGGGGTCGTACCTGGGGTCGACGGCCGCGCCGCTGTCGTTCTTCAGCGAGGCCAGGGCGCCGCCGCCGGTGTGCATGCCGCCGCTGGGCTTGCCGTGCTCCTCCTTGCCGTGCTCGTCCTTGCCGTGCTCCTTGCCGTACGAGGAGTCCTCCTCCTTGCTGTACGAGGAGTCGTCGTGGTCCGTGTCACCGGCGTAGGCGCCGGGGGCGCCGATGGCGAGGGCGGCCGAAGCCGCCGCCGTGGCCAGGATCATGCGAGCAGAACGCATCTGATGGTCCTTCCGTCACGGCCGGGCAGCCGACACTTCGTCAGCTGAGGTGACCCGGACGGGACGTGATCCACCGTCAGCCGCCCGTCGCCGCGGCACCACTCGGGGCGTTCACACGGGTGACGCCCGCCGGGTCAGGCGAGCCCCAGCCCGGTCCTCAGGGCCCGGCGCAGCGCGGCCTCCGGGTCCGCCTCCGGACCCGCAGAGCGCCACAGGACGAACCCGTCGGGCCGCACGAGCACGGCGCCCCCGCGTGCCGTGCCGTGGCGCTCCGCCCAGTCGGCGTCGCCCTCCGGCACCAGGTCCGCGTCGGCTCCCGTGCCCACCCGGTACGACCTGAGCGGGAGGACCAGTTCCTCGGCGACGCGGGTCGCGGCCTCGTGCCAGCCGCTCGCCTCGGCGGCGTCGCTGAGCAGGACCAGCGTCCGCTCGTACAGGTCGAGGGTCGACAGCCGTTCGTTCCCGCGACGCACCCACAGGTGGGGCGCCCTGCTGCCGGGTCCGCCGGTCAGGTCGAGGCCCTCCGGCACGACCGGGACCGCGGGGTCGGCGCCGACCACGACGCCCTGCGGGTAGCGGTAGCCGAGGGCCACGTTGAGGATGCCTCGCTGAGGACCGCCGCCGCCCGCGCCGGGCGGCGCGGCGAACCCGGGGTGGCTGTGCTCGGCCGACCGGGCGGCGGCGCGGGCGCTGGTGGCCTCGGCCACCGGGCGTCGCTCGGCGTCGTAGCTGTCCAGCACGGCCTCCCCCGCCCAGCCGTCGATGACGGCGGCCAGCTTCCAGGCGAGGTTGTGCGCGTCCTGGATGCCGGTGTTGGAACCGAAGGCCCCGGTGGGGGACATCTCGTGGGCCGAGTCGCCGGCCAGGAACACCCGTCCCGACCGGTAGCTGCGGGCGACCCGCTGGGCGGCGTGCCAGGGCGCCTTACCGGTGATCTCCACGTCGAGGTCGGCGACGCCGACCGCCCGGCGGATGTGCTCGACGCAGCGCTCGTCGGTGAACTCCTCCAGCGTCTCGCCGTGTTCGGGGTGCCAGGGGGCGTGGAAGACCCAGTTCTCACGGTTGTCCACCGGCAGCAGGGCGCCGTCCGCGTCGGGACTCGTCAGGTAGCAGACGATGAAGTGGCGGTCGCCCACGACGTCGGCGAGCGCGCGGGAGCGGAAGGTGAGGCTGACGTTGTGGAACAGGTCGCCGGGTCCGCTCTGCCCGATGCCGAGCTGCTCCCGCACGGGGCTGCGGGGGCCGTCGGCGGCGACGAGGTAGTCCGCGCGGATGGTGGTGTGCTCACCCGTCTCCCGGCTCTTGACCACCGCGGTGACGCCGGTCGGGTCGCTGTCGAACGACATCATCTCGGTGGCGAAGCGCACGTCGCCGCCGTGCCGCCGGGCGTGGTCGAGAAGGACCGGTTCGAGGTCGTTCTGGCTGCACAGGCACCAGGCGCTCGGGCTGAAGCGGGCCAGGCCGCCGCCCGGGTCGATGTCGCGGAACAGCCACTCGCCCTCGTCGCCGACGAGGGTGGGCGCCTGCAGGATGCCGTGGTTGTCGGCCAGGGTGGCGGCGGCCTCCTGGATCGCCTGCTCGACACCCGCCACCCGGAACAGCTCCATCGTGCGGACGTTGTTGCCGCGGCCCCGCGGATGGATGGAGGTGCCCGCGTGGCGCTCCACCAGGACGTGCGGCACTCCGAGCCGTCCCAGGAACAACGAGGTCGCCAGGCCTACCAGGGAGCCGCCGACGATGAGGACCGGGACCCTGACGGTGCGGGGGCCGGTCTCTTCGGTTCGTTCTTTCGTCACTCTCGCCTCCAGCGCGTCGATTCCGCCGACCCGGCCGGATACGGCGGAGATCCTCATGCATGCCCCGTGGAGGTGACGGCGGCTCAGGCTTCACCCGCCTGCACTGCGGCGCCGGACGGCCCGCCCGGCGCCCCCTGAACCGTCGGACCCCGCACACCTCCGGGTGTGCGGGGAACGGTTCGGTCGGGGCGGGCGGCTCGGACGGAGTCCCCGCCGGAGTACCGGACGGGCGGTCAGCAGCCGACGTAGAAACGGACGGTGGTGCCCTCGTCGGAGGCGTGCACCCGGACCAGGTCGGCCACGTAGTGGACGAGCAGCAGACCGCGGCCGCCGATCTGACCGCGCGCCGGCGGCCTGCGGCCGGCCAGCGGATCGGACAGCCGGCCCGCGTCCCGGACCTCGCACACGATCTGGCCCGCCCGGGCCCAGACGGCGAGCGTCCCTCGTCCGGCGCCGTGCACCACGCTGTTGGTGGTCAGCTCCGCCACCGCCAGCACGGTGTCGTCCAGCCGCTGACCGGCCAGGCCCAGCCGTTCGGCCTCCGTGACCGCGAAGACGCGCGCCGCGTACAGCTCGTCGGCGCCGAACGGGAACACGGCGGCGTCCGGCTCGGGCGCGAGCGCCTCGTTGTAGCGGTCGACGACGGAACGCCAGTCGTAGGCGTCGCTGACGTCCTCCCCGTCGCGGGTCACGATCGTCGGGTGGGTGATCCTCGCGTCGGTCAGGACCGCCTCGTCCAGGCGTGCCTCGTCGTACGGGCAGAGGATCGTCACCGGCCGGCCCTCGAACGCCGCGTTGATCAGCGCCTCGTGCTGCGCGCAGGCCGGGTACTCGACCGCGCTGCGGCCCGCCCAGACCGGCTCGCCGATGATCCGTACCCGCCCCGGTCCATGGGCGTCGGCGAACGCGCGCAGCACTCCGGGAATGATCCGGCCCGGGTTGCGGCCCGCCACCGTCATGTCCAGCAGGCGAACGGCCTCGGCGTCCGCGCCGAGTCCGGCCCTGATCAGCTCCAGATTGGGTCCCGGGACCGCCACCGCCACCGGTTCGCCGAGGTCCAGGCCCTCCTGGACGAAGGACACCGTCCGGTCCACGTACTCCTGTTCGGTGCGGTAGAACAGCGCGGGGTGCTCGAACGCCTCGTGGGTCGCCACCATGTTCATCACGGCGCCACCTCGATCCTGCCGAGGCCAGGCCAGAACAGGCTCAGCACACGGGGCACCTGCGGTGGCGGATGCTCGACCACCACCCGGCCCCCGTGCAGGCCCAGCGCCGTGACGGCGAGCGCCGCGACCCCCGCCACGTCGACGAACGCCACCTCGGACAACTCCACGTAGGAGACGTCGGCATGCTGCCGGGCCAGGCCCGCCAGGGCTTCTTCCCAGGGCGAGCGAGTGACCTCGCTGATCTCGCCCCGGGCCCGGATGCCGGGTCTACCGGACAACGGCCCCACCTCCAGCACGGCCGCGCCGCGCACCGGCCCGAGCCCGTCGTCTCCCCGCGAGACGTCCACCACTCGCGGCCTCCTTCGTCATCTGCCGCTCACCGGCACAGCGTAACGCGGCCCCTCGAACCGCCGACGCCCTGCTCGGGCCGTGGCATCGGCCCGGCGGCCGGTGGATGTGCGGAGCGCGACGTAATCTGGCCCGCACCGCACGACGAGGCGGATGCGGACGACGGTCGAACCCATGGTGACGTGATGTGTTGGAGTGCGACGGCCGACCTGGTGGCGGGCGCCGGTGTGGCGGCCGTCGGCGTGGTCTGCGTGACCGGTGTGCGCGACCGCCGGGACCTTCCCCTTGCCGCGCTGCCGCTGCTGCTCGGGGCCCATCAGGTCGTGGAGGCGGCGGTCTGGGACGCGGGCGGGGGCAGTGGCCCCGCCACCGTCGTCTGGGCCGTGATCGCCCTGCCGCTGCTGGCGGTGTGGGTGCCGACAGCGGTCCGGTGCGCCGCCCCGCCGGCCGCCCGGCGCAGGCTGACCTTCCTTCTCGCGCTCGGCGCCGCGACCGCCGCGGGGCTCGCGGCCGGTCTCGCCACCGGTCCGGTGACGGCCGAGATCCGCGGCCGCACGGTCGGGTACTCGGCGCACCTTTCCCACCCGGCCGTGCTGGTCGCGGGCTATCTGCTGGCCACCGTCGGCTCCCTGCTGCTGTCCGGCGACCGGCGGCTGCTGGGCCTCGGGGTGGTGGTGGGCGCGGGCGCGGCGGCCTGCTACGCGCTGTGGCGGCTGGAGTTCGTCTCGACCTGGTGCGCGTTCGCGGCGCTGTGGTCGGTGCTGCTGCTCGGCTGGGTGCGCGGCCGCCCGGACTCCGCGGGGCTGCCGCCGGGCCGGACGCGGAACCCGGGCGCCGCCCGCTGAGCCCGCGCCCGGCCGCCTCATGCGTCGACGCTCGTCGTGGCGAAGGAGTTCACCCCCCGGCGGTCGCGGCGCTCCGCCGCCCGGCTGGCGGTCATCACGCCTTCGGCCACGGCATCCCCTACTGCCTGGGAGCTCCGCCGGCCCGGCTGCGGACCGGCGCCGCCGTCACCGCGCTCCTCGACCGCTGTCCCGTCCTCGCGCTGGACGCCCCCTCGGTCCTGCCCTGGCGCACGGGTCTCTTCGTCCGGGGCCCCGGGCCGCTTCCGGTCGGCCGGCCCGGCGGCGCGTGAGGGCGGCCGGGGTGTCCGCCGGGCCTACGGGCGGTCGTCGGCCGCGGCTGCGCAGGTGATCTCGTCCCGCGGGGTGTAGTGGGTGCGGAACGGCTCCCGCCGCACTTCCCTGCCGTTGTCGGAGAAGACCCGGTCGACGGTGACGTCGAAGCCCTCGAGCGGGGTCTGCGGCACGCACGTCGCGTCCGTGCTCACCTTCCGCTCCGGCTGCCGCACGTGGGTGCGCGGCCCGGTGACCGACGTGACCTCGTCGTACTTCCGGGTGCCGAGGAAGGTGACGGTCACCGAGGTGTCGGTGGCCTCGGCCCGGATGTAGAGGGCGTGGCCGGAGTCGTTGGCGAACTTCAGGTCGAGGCTGCCCCAGGCGACCGTCGCCTCGCGGCCCTCGGGGTAGCGCTCGATGTAGAAGGAGTGGGCGCCGTGCTCCACGGGCTTGACGCCGGCGAAGAACATCGCGTTGAACACGGTGGTGGCCATGGTGGAGACACCGCCGCCGGGCGCCTTGGTGTACTCGCCGTCGAGGATCATGATGCCCTCGCCGAAGCCGTTGGCCTCGGTGCGCTGCCCGACGGTCCGGTTGAAGCTCCAGGTCCGGCCGGGCATGACGACGGAGCCGTTGATGAGCTCCGCGGCCCGCCCGATGTTCTTCGTGCGGTACGCGGCCGGTTCGAAGTGGACGGTGAAGGAGGACATCTTCTCCGTCAGCCCCAGCCGCGCGGCGCTGTCCCGGGTCACCTGCGGCTGGGTCCGGCGCACGGCCACCTCCCCGGTGCGGGCCGCTGCGCCGGACCGGGTGAGCAGCGGCAGGACGGCCTTGCCCAGGGCCTTGTCGGTGACCTGGACGCCGGTCCGGGCGTCCTCGGCCACCACGACCCGGTCGCCGTCCGGCCGCAGGACGGCGTTCTCGGCGGTGGTGGTGACCCCGGCCAGGGGTCGCGCCACCGAGGGAGCCGCGCGCAGCCCCTTGGTGTCCAGCTTCGGCACCAGCCGGCCGGCGGCGTCGGGCCGCATCGTCAGGTGCGCGCCGAGCACCGTCTGCCCGACGGTGAACCGCTTGCCGTCCGCGGTGAGGGTGACGGGCGCCGACATGGCCGGCCGGGCGAACTCGCGCACCGCCCGCCGCACCTCGTCCGCCGTGACCTTCGGGCGGGTCTCGCGGGCGGGCAGGGTCGTCACCTCGCCGGCCTCACCGCGCAGGAAGGAGGCCCGCAGGGTGTCGACGGCGGCGTCCACGTCCAGGGCGTAGCCCGGCTGCGGGGCGACCTGCTCGACCCGGCCGCCGGCGAAACGGACGGCGCCCTCGCGGACCTTCCGGTCGAGGTTCTTCGCCAGCTTCCCCAGAGCGCTGCGGGCCTTGTTCTCGTCGAGCTTCACGACGGGCGCCTCTTCGCCCCCGGAGCCGAAGATCCCGTCGATCAGACCGACCGGGTCGGCTCCGACCCGGGCCACCCGGTCGACCGTGCGCTCGGCGTCGAAGGCGAGTCCGGCCTGCCGCGGGTCGACGGTCGCGCTGCGGTCCCCGACCCGCACGGTCAGCGGGCGCGAGCCGACGGTCGTCAGGTGCTCGTCGAGTTTGCGGACGGCCTCCGCGCGGCCGAGGCCGCCGATGTCCACGCCCCCCACCGTGGTGCCCTGCTCCATCTCGCCGCCGGCGACCAGCAGCCCGGTCAGGTACAGCGCGCCGATGCCGACGGTCAGCACACCGCCTGCCAGGGCGAGGGGCGGCACGGAGGCTGTTCGGGGGCGCATGGGTCTCCTGGCGGACGATCGACGGGTGATCCGCCCCGCCGCGCGACGCGCACGGGGCAGCGGCGCAGGGGGCAAGCCCCCCAAGCTACCCAAAACGTGCGATGACCTCATATGTCACAGAACACGTATGTCCCGGATCACGTCGCCCGGGACGGATCGCGCCCTCTCGCACGGATCACGCGGGGCGTCCGGATCGCACCCTCCGCCCCGGATCGCACCCTCCGCCCCGGATCGCACCCTCGTTCCGGATCGCAGCCTCGTTCCGGATCACCCTGACCCGTCGTCCGGATCGGCCGCCTGGAGGGCCGTCTCCCCCGTGATCCGCCGGTAGGCGGCGCGGGCCTGGACGATCCGGGCGAGCACCGTGCCCACGAGGGTCGCGGCGCACAGACAGGTCAGCCAGAACGTGTCCCGGTGGCCGGCCCAGGTGAGGGTGCCGACCGGCGGTATGGCGAAACCGTTGAGGGTCAGCCAGCACAGGACGGCGGTGCCCGGGGCCGCGGTGAAGCGGGCGCAGAGACCCAGCAGGGCCGCCAGCAGGGACAGCCCGGCCAGGGCGAACCCGGGACGGTCCGCGCCCACCAGCGTGTTGTGCACGGCCACCAGGACCAGCGCGCCGCCGAAAGCGGTGGCCCACACCACCGGGGTCGCGACGGGCTGGGGCACGGGCCGGGCGCCGGCCCTGAGGGACACCCACTCGATCATGCTGCACGCTTCCTTCCGGTCCGCCATGCCCCCGGAACGCCGGCCGCCACGGCAGCGTGGACCTCGACGCGAAGTCTCCCACCCGGTCGTCGCGCACACTCCCGCCGCCCCGTTCCCTGTGCCGGCCAGGGTGGCATCTGCAGGTGTCCAGGAGGAACGCTGCAACCGGACAGGGGGCGGCCGTGGGTGCTCCATGCCCGAGCGTGCGCCGTCGCCGGGCTTCGGCGTCCGCCACGGCCCGACCGCCCGCGAGCGGCACCGGCTCCCGGTGGTCGCGCACCGCGACGGGGCACGCTCGCTGCACGCGACCGGGATCGGCACGTGCGGTGGCCGGCGGGCCGATGCTCCGTTCGCCGCCGACGGCGAGACCGGCGATGACGAGGGGGAACTCGCCGCGCGTGACCCAGGGTGCCGACCGCCCGCCACCGCCCCTTGGCGGAGATCCCGGCCCACCGGACGGCCCGGTAGCCGGTGGCGATCTTCGTCAGGGCGGTCACGGCGGCCGGCGCCGGGTGGAGTGCAGGCGCCCGGTGATGCGCATACCCGTCAGACGGGGTGGATGAGCAGGAGGGCGATGTCGTCGCTGCGCGGGGTCGTGCGGCGGGCGTGGCGGACGAGGGCGTCGGCGAGGGTGTTCATGGAACCGGGGCCGGCCCGGCCGAGTTCACGGGCGAGGGCGCCCACGGCGTCGTCGATGTCGATGCCCGGGGCTTCGACCATGCCGTCGGTGTACAGGGCCAGGACCGAACCGGGAGGCAGCGGGATCTCGGTCGACGTGTACGAGGCGCCGGGGTCGATGCCCAGCAGCAGTCCGGGCGGCACGTGGAGGACTTCGGTACGGCCGTCGGGATGACGCAGCAGCGGAGGCGGATGGCCGGCGGTGGCCACGCACGCGCGGTGCGCGCTCAGGTCGAGCCGGACGTACAGGCAACTGGTGAACAGGCCGGGGTCGAGGTCGGTGAGCAGGCGGTTGGTGCGCGCGAGGACTTCGGCGGGGGGTGCGCCGGCGTTGGCGTGGACGGCGGTGCGGACCTGTCCCATGAGCGCCGCCGCGGTGACGCTGTGCCCCTCGACGTCGCCGATGGTGGCGGCGGCCGTGGCGTCGTCGAGCCGGATGAGGTCGTAGAAGTCGCCGCCGATGTCCATGCCGCGGGTGGCGGGGAGGTAGCGGGCGGCCACCTCCAGGCCGGGAACCCCGGGCAGGGTGTGCGGCAGCAGGACGGCCTGGAGGTCGAGGACGAGCCGGTGCTGGGTGTCGTAGAGACGGGCCCGGTCGAGCGCCTGCGCGATCAGCCCGGCGGTGGCGGTGAGGACGGCCCGCTCCTCCTGGGCGAACGGGCGGGGCCGGTCGTAGGCGAGGACCAGGGAGCCGACGGGACGTCCGGAGGTGATCAGCGGCAGGAAGGCCCAGGCGGCCATGCCGTCCTGGAGGACGGCGGGGGGATAGGCCCGCCGGAGTTCGGCGAAGGTGGCGAAGAAGCCCGGCACGCCCGTGGTCAGGGTGTGCACGGCGGGGGTGTCGGAGGTGAGCGGGGCCGCGTCGAAACGCCGCACGAGTGCGGCGGGGTAGCCGCGGTGGCCGATGATCCGCAGGCGGCCGTCCTCCGCGGTCATCAGGGCGAGGGCCCGGGCGCCGAAGGCGGCCGGAAGCTGCTCGGCGACCAGGTCGACCACGTCCCGGACCCCGACGGCCTCGGTGAGCGTGGCGGCCAGATGCATCAGGTGGTAGAGGGTGGCGGCCCGGCCGGGTGCGGCGGCGGCCGTCGGATGCGGCCGCGAGGGGCCGGTGAACGGCGCCTGGGCGTGCGCCGCGTGGGTGGGGGCGATGTACACGCTGATGCCGGAGGCGTCCGGGTGCAGCCGGAAGGACAGCCACTGGTCCGGCGGCCGCAGCGTCGTGAACGCGGCCGGTTCGCGGCTGATCAGGACGGCCCGGTAGCTGTCCTCGGCGATCGGGTCGTCGAGCCAGGGCAGCGCCTCCCAGGGCTTGGTGCCGAGCAGGTCGGGCACGGCGCAGCCGAGCAGCCGGGCGGCCGTGGCGGTGGCGAAGGTGATGCGGCCCTCCACGTCCAGCGCGCAGCAGCCGCCGGGCAGGCGCTCGGCGAAGTCGACCGCCGACTGCGCCTCGGCCGCTCCGGCGGGCCGGGCGCGGAGCGGCGGCAGCACCCGTGGCACCCCGGCGGCCCGCATCGGCCGGCCGTCGGCGGCGGCCTCCCGCAGGAGCAGGCCCAGCCGGTCGCAGAGGCCGGTCACGGCCTCCCGTTCGCGCGTGCTCAGCTGCGCCGGGTGCGAGGCGGGCCACTGGAACACCACGCCGCCCCAGACCTCCCCGTCCGCGGTGATCGGGGCGGCCGCCAGCGCGAAGCGGTACGGCACGACGAGCGCCAGACGCGGATAGCGGCGCGCCATCTCCTCCGCGCCGCCGACCCACACCAGGCGTCGTTCCCGCACGGCGTCGGACACCGGGGACGCGGCCGTCAGCGCCACCCGCGCCCAGGGCCGGGAGATCTCCCAGGGGAGTCCGCCCAGCAGCGCGAGCCGCAGCACCGGCTCGTCGACCGCCGGCAGGTACACGGCGGTCACGGACGCGCCGGTCTCCCGCGCGGCCTCGGCCAGCACCGGCTCCAGCGACTGCGGACCGCGGCCCCCACCCGACCCGGCAGCGGCAGCATCCGGCACACTCTCACCTTCCCGCGGCGCGGGGGGCGCTCGCCGGACGACGCGCGGATTCCCCGGACGCCGAAGGCCGTCACCCCTACGCCGGACCCTACGCCGACCGTGCGGCCACGGCATTTCGTCCAGCCCGTGGACGGCGGCCGTGCGCCGGGGTGAGCCCTCGTCCGCCGTCCCCGCGCCCCGCATCGCCGCTTGTCAGCGCCTCTGTGTGGGCACTACTGTCACCACGCCTTGGTGAACGGGAAATCCGGTGTGATGCCGGTGCGGCCCTCGCCACTGTGATCGGGAAGTCCGGCTCCGGCCCTCGCGGGCAGCCACTGGGTCCTCGGGACCCGGGAAGGCGGAGCACGGGCGGTGGTACCCGTGAGCCAGGAGACCGGCCAAGGCACGTCAACCATCCACGAGGTGCTGGAGAGGGTCTGCTCAGCCATGCACATAGCCGAGGGTTTTCTGCCTCCGGCGCACGCGATCGCCTGGGGCGTCGCATCCGCGCCATTCGTCGTCCACGGAGCCCGGTCACTCACCCGTGAGGTCAAGGAGCACCCGGAGAGCACCCTGCTCCTCGGCGCCTCCGGCGCCTTCACGTTCGTCCTGTCCGCGCTGAAACTCCCCTCGGTGACCGGGAGTTGCTCACACCCCACCGGCACGGGGCTCGGCGCCGTCCTGTTCCGGCCGCCGATCATGGCGGTGCTGGGCACCATCACCCTGCTCTTCCAGGCGCTGCTGCTCGCCCACGGCGGCCTGACCACGCTCGGCGCCAACGTCTTCTCGATGGCCGTCGTCGGGCCCTGGGCGGGTTACGCGGTCTACCGGCTGCTGCGGCGCTTCGACGTGCCGTTGATGGTCACGGTGTTCTCCGGCGCCTTCGTGGCCGACCTGTCCACCTACTGCGTCACCAGCGTGCAGCTGGCCCTCGCCTTCCCGGACCCGGGCAGCGGATTCCTGGGCGCGCTCGGCAAGTTCGGCTCCATCTTCGCCGTCACCCAGCTCCCGCTCGCGGTCAGCGAGGGGCTCCTCACCGTGTTCGTGATGCGGCTGCTGACCCAGTCCAGCAAGGGTGAACTGACCAGGCTGGGCGTGCTCGTGACGGGCCGTCGGACCGATTCCGGGACCAACGCCGGGACGGAGGCGGTGGCCCGGTGAGCCGCAACGCGAAGATCAACGCCCTGCTGCTGTTCGTGGTGGCCGCGCTGGCCGTCCTGCCGCTGGCCCTCGGGCTCGGCGACCACAAGGAGGAGCCGTTCACGGGAGCCGACGCGGAGGCGGAGACGGCGATCACCGAGATCCGGCCGGACTACGAGCCCTGGTTCTCGCCCCTGTACGAGCCGCCGTCCGGCGAGATCGAGTCGGCGCTGTTCGCCCTCCAGGCGGCCCTCGGCGCCGGGGTCCTCGCCTACTACTTCGGTCTGCACCGGGGACGGCGGCAGGGCGAACTCCGGGCCCTGGCACAACGGGACGCCACGACCCCGACGGCGGCGGCGACTTCGACGGCCGTGGAGCACACGCCGCACGACGCCGGGAACTCCGCTCGCTCCGACCGCCGCGGCAGCGCCTCCGAAGCGTCCGCTCCCGAACGGACCTGACCCCGCGTGCTGCCGATCGACGCGGCGGCGCACAGCAGCCGCTGGCGCCACCGCCATCCCGTGGACAAGGCCGTGCTGGGGCTGGGCCTCACCGTGCTCGCCGTCTCCCTGCCGCCCTGGCCCGGCGCGGCGCTGGTCCTGGTGACGGCGCTCGTCGTCCTGCTCGGGCCCGCGGGCGTGCCGGCCCGGCGGCTGTGGCGCGCCTACCGGGTACCGCTGGGCTTCTGTGTGACCGGAGCGCTCACCCTGCTCGTGCAGGTCGGCGGCCCGGAGGGGTTCGTCGCGCTCGCCGCCGGCGGTCCGGCGCGCGCCGGGGAACTGCTGCTGCGCACCTCGGCGGCCTCCCTCGGCGTCCTCCTCCTGGCGTTCACCACCCCGATGTCCGACCTGCTCCCCCGCCTGGTCAGGGCCGGAGTGCCCGCGCCCGTCGTGGACGTCGCGCTGGTGACGTACCGCATGAGCTTCCTGCTGCTCGACTCCCTGCGCCGGATCCGGGAGGCGCAGGCGGCCCGGCTCGGGCACACCACCCGCGCCGCGGAGTGGCGTTCGCTGGCCGGGCTCGGCGCCACCGCGTTCGTCCGCGCCTTCGACCGGGCGGCGCGGCTCCAGGACGGGCTCGCCGGACGCGGCTACGACGGCACCCTGCGCGTCCTGGTGCCGGAGGCCCGGGTCTCCGTCCGCTTCACCGCCGCCGGCGCCGCCCTTCTCACGGCTCTGGTCGCCCTCACCTTCGTCCTGCGATCCGCACTGGAAAGGCCGCTGCCATGAGCGAGCCCGCACTGGTCGCCCTGCGGGGCGCCTTCTTCGCCTACGAGGACGGTCCGGCCGTGCTCAGCGGCCTGGACTTCGAGGTCCACGCGGGGCGCGCGCTCGCCCTGCTGGGCCGCAACGGCAGCGGCAAGACCACGCTGATGCGCCTGCTGAGCGGTGGACTGCGGCCGGGCGACGGCGAGTTGCGGGTCGAGGGGCGGCCGGTGACGTACGACCGCAAGGGGCTGACGCGGCTGCGCACGACCGTGCAGCTGGTGGTCCAGGACCCGGACGACCAGCTGTTCGCCGCGTCCGTCGCCCAGGACGTGTCGTTCGGACCGCTGAACCTCGGCCTGTCCGACACCGAGGTGCGGACCCGGGTCGAGGAGGCGCTCACGGCCCTGGACATCACCGCCCTGGCCGACCGGCCCACCCATCTGCTCTCCTACGGGCAGCGCAAGCGCACCGCGATCGCGGGCGCCGTCGCGATGCGGCCCCGCGTGCTGATCCTGGACGAGCCGACCGCCGGGCTCGACCCGGACGGCCAGGAACGGCTACTCGCGACCCTGGACCGCCTGCGCGCGTCCGGCACGACCGTGGTCATGGCCACGCACGACGTCGACCTGGCCCTGCGCTGGGCCGACGACGCGACCCTGCTCACCCCGTCCGGCGCGCGCACCGGCCCCGCCGCCACGACACTCGCCCGCACGGACCTCCTCCGGCAGGCGGGCCTGCGGCTGCCCTGGGGAGTCGCCGCCGCCCGGCTCCTCGGCGCGCAGGGCCTGTTGACCGATCCCTCGGCGGGCCCGCGCACCGCGGAGGAACTGGCCGCGCTGGCGGGGACGCCCGCCCCGGCGTCCCCCTCCGAAGGCTGACCTGGGCGGGTCCCCGTGGCCGGCGGGGGGAAGGCAGGGCCGGTGGTACCCCGGTACCAGTGGCCGCCCGAAGATTCCCCCGGGGTACCGGAGATCCGGCCTGTCGTCCTCCTAGGTTCGAAGGCAGACACCGCGGTCGTGGCCGCGGCCTGGTTCGAGGCAGGAAAGGCCCCCTCCATGATCGAAGCGCGCGAGCTGACCAAGCGGTACGGGGACAAGACGGTGGTGGACCGCCTGAGTTTCACGGTGAAGCCGGGTGAGGTGACCGGCTTCCTCGGCCCGAACGGCGCGGGCAAGTCCACCACCATGCGCATGATCATCGGCCTGGACTCCCCCACCGGGGGCTCGGTCACCGTCAACGGCCGCCCCTACGCCGGGCACGCCGCGCCGCTGCACGAGATCGGCTCCCTGCTGGAGGCGAGGTCCGTCCACCCGGGGCGCACCGCGATCAGCCATCTGACCGCGCTCGCGCACACCCACGGCATCCCGCGCCGCCGGGTGGACGAGGTCATCGAGCTGGCCGGGCTGACGAGCGTGGCCGGCAAGCGGGTGGGCGCCTTCTCGCTCGGCATGGGCCAGCGGCTCGGCATCGCCGCCGCCCTCCTGGGCGATCCGGCGATCGTGATGCTCGACGAACCGGTCAACGGCCTCGATCCCGAAGGCGTGCTGTGGGTGCGCAACCTGCTGCGCGGACTCGCCGACGAGGGGCGGGCCGTGATGCTGTCCTCGCACCTGATGAGCGAGACCGCCCTGATCGCCGACCATCTGGTGATCATCGGCCGGGGCCGGCTGCTCGCGGACACGACGGTCGACGACTTCACCCGGGAGGCCGGGGGCGGCGGGGTGAAGGTGGCCGCCGCCGAGGCCGCGCGGCTGCGCTCGCTGCTGGCCGGACCGGGCGTCACCATCAGTTCCTCCTCCGCCGAGGAGCTCCTGGTGAGCGGGCGCGACGCCCGGGAGATCGGGGCGATCGCCGCGCAGCACGGGGTGGCGCTGTACGAGCTCACCCCGCGGGCCGTTTCCCTGGAGGCGGCGTTCATGGATCTCACCCGCGATGTCGTCGAGTACCAGAGCGGTCCGGCCGGCACCGAACGAAAGGCCGCCTGATGCCCACGACCGCCCCGCCCCGCGACCGGCGCCCGGACGAGCGCCCGGACCTCTTCGCGGCTTCCCCGCCCACGGCGTACAAGGTGACCGGCGCGCGGGTGCTGCGCTCGGAGTGGGCCAAGTTCTGGTCGCTGCGCTCCACCTGGATCACCCTGGGCGTCGCCGTGTTCCTGCTGGTCCTCTTCGGGGCGATCGCCGGCTACACCTACAGCCCCGACGCCATGGCGGGCGGCGGACCCCCCGGACCGGGATCCGGCTCCGGAGACAGCGACGCGGTCAGCCTGGCCCTGACGGGCGTGTCCTTCGCGCAGCTGGCCGTCGGCGTCCTCGGCGTGCTGCTGGCCGCGGGCGAGTACAGCACCGGCATGATCCGCTCCACGCTCGCCGCGGTGCCGCGCCGGCTGCCGGTCCTGTTCGCCAAGGCGGCCGTGATCGGGCCGATCGCCCTGGTCCTCACCACCCTCGGCGCACTCGCCGCGTTCCTGCTGGGCGCCCCGGGGCTGGACGGCGAGAAGATCGCGCTGACCCTGGCCGGCGACGGCGTCCTGCGGAGCCTGGCCGGCGCGGGTCTCTACCTCGGTCTGGTCGCCGTCTTCGGTGTGGCCCTGGGCATGCTGCTGCGCTCCTCCGCCGGCGCCATCGCCGCCCTGGTCGGTGTCCTGCTGATCCTGCCCGGCCTGGCGTCCCTGCTGCCCGACTCCTGGTACGACACCCTCAGCCCGTACTTCCCCAGCAACGCGGGTTCTGCCGTCTACGCCCTGCACGCGTCCTCGGACGCCCTCTCGGCCGGGGCGGGGCTCGCGGTGTTCGCCGGGTGGGTGGCCCTGGCCCTCGCGGGGGCGGCCTGGCGGCTCGCGAAGACCGACGCCTGACCGGGGCGCGGGGACGACGGGGACGACGGGGACAATGGTGGCCATGAGTGCGTACCGCCCGGCAGCCGCCGCGGAGACGGCCCGGGCGGACACCTCCGGGGCGGCGCCGCCGTCCCCCGGCTTCGAGGCCGTCTGGGCGCACCCGCTGCTGGGCCGGCTGCTGCGCGACCGGAGCCGGCGGCAGCGGCTGGACCGCCGGCATCCGTGGCTGCTCGACACCGCCGTGGTGCTGATCGTCGTGGCCGTCACCCTGCCCGAGCTGCTGCGGGGCGACGGCAACTCGCCCTTCGGTGACGCGGACGCCCGCGACCGGCTGTCGGCCGCCGCGCTGTCCGCCCTGGTCGCCGCGCTCGTCGTCCCGCTGTGGTGGCGCCGCAGGGCCCCCGCCGTCACGTACTTCGTGATCACCGCGGTCTCCCTCGTCCAGTGGTCGCTGGGGATCTGGCTGCCGACGGGTGTCGGGGCGCTCGTCGCCCTGTACACCCTGGCCCGCAACGGTTCGCTGCGGATGCTGGGCCGGGCCGTCGCGCTGACCGTCGTCGAACTGCTGCTGGCCGTCTTCGTGCTGGTGCCGGTCGACCATCCGGTGCTCGGCGGCTTTTTCCTGCTGGGCACGATGACCTCGGCCGTCGCCGTCGGGCTGACCCTGCGCATCCGCGGGATGTATCTGGAGGCGCTGGAGGACCGGGCCAGGCGCCTGGAGATCGAGCAGGAGCAGCGCCTGCGGCTCACCGCCGCCGCCGAACGCTCCCGGGTGGCCCGCGAGATGCACGACATCGTCGGCCACAACCTCTCCGTCATGGTCAGCGTCGCCGACGGCGCCGCGGTCCTCGCCGCCAACCGGGGCGAGCGGTCCGCCGACGCCCTGCGCATCCTCGGCGACACCGGCCGCCAGGCCATGAGCGAACTGCGCCGCGTGCTGGGCGTCCTGCGCGAGGACCGCGGCGACGAGCGGCCGCTCGGCCCGCAGCCCGGCGTCCGGGACCTGGACCCGCTGCTGGACCGGGTCCGCGCGGCGGGGCTCGCGGTGACCTACCGGACCGTGGGCGATCTCGACCCGCTGGGCGAAGGGGTCCAGCTCACCGTGTACCGCGTCGTGCAGGAGGCCCTCACCAACACCCTCAAGCACGCAGGCACCGGCTCCGTCGCCGACGTCACCGTCATCGCCGAGTCCGGCGCCGTGCGCATCAGGGTCGCCGACACCGGCACGCCCCCCGGCGCGCCCGCGCGCCCGCCGTCGCGAGCGGCGGCCGACGGCCCCGGTCACGGGCTCGTCGGCATCCGCCAGCGGGCCGCCATGTACGGCGGCACCGTCATCGCAGGGCCGCGCGAGACCGGCCACGGCTGGACGGTCGACGTCGTGCTCGACGTGCCCTGCGCACCCACCCCGCCGGCCCCAGGAGAACGACCGTCATGACCACCGTGCTGATCGCGGACGACCAGCCCCTCCAGCGCATGGGCGTCCGCATGCTCCTCGAAGGGACCCCCGGCCTGGAACCGGTCGGTGAGGCCGAGCACGGCGCCGAGGCGGTCCGGCTGGCCGCGCGACTGCGCCCGGACGTCGTCCTCATGGACATCCGCATGCCCGGGATGGACGGGCTGGAGGCCACGCGCCGCATCGTCGCCTCGGGCGGCCGGACCCGTGTCCTCATCGTCACCACCTTCGACCTCGACGAGTACGCCTACGAAGGCCTGCGGGCGGGCGCGGGCGGCTTCCTGCTCAAGGACGCCCGCCCCGAGGAACTCGTCGCCGGCATCCGGGCCGTGGCCACCGGCGACGCGGTGGTGGCGCCCCGGCTGACCCGCCGCCTGCTGGACGCCTACGCGCACCAGGTCCTCGCGCCGGCCGGCCCCCCGGCGGCCGAGGACCCCCGGCTGCGGGCCCTCAGCGACCGTGAACGCGAGGTCCTGGTCGCCATCGGCCAGGGCTGGACCAACACCGAGATCGCCGAACGCCTCGTCCTCACCGAGTCCACCGTCAAGAAGCACGTGGGCCGTGTCCTCGCCAAGATCGGCGCCCGGGACCGCGTGCAGGCCGTGATCACGGCGTACGACGCCGGGCTGGTCAGGGCGAGGCCGTAGCCCGGACGCCGGCCGGGTCCTCGGCGACGATCACGACGGGTGCTCCTCGCTTCCCGGGAGGTGCGGCTTTCACCCGCACGTCGGCGACGAGCGGGAACCGCCGCTCCCGGCACGCCCGGAGGGCGGGTTCACCTCGCCGTCCTGCCGCGCGCCCTCAGCGCCACCGACGGCAGCTCCGGGGCCGGCAGCGGGGCTCCGCCGTAGCCTTCCACCTCGCCGAAGCGGTCGCCGCCCAACCCGTCCATCCACTCCCGTCGAGCCTGCGCGATGTCCTCGTGCGAACGCCCGATGAAGTTCCACCACATGACGATCTCCTCCTCGAACGGCGGGCCGCCGAGCAGGACCGCGCGGGCCGGGCCGGCCGCTTCGTTGACGAGGGTCAGGTGGGTGCGGCCGGGCTCCAGGCAGCCGAGTTCCGCGGGCCGCAGCGAGGTGTCGGCGAAGCGGATCACACCGGTGTCGACGAGCAGGCCGTGCTCGAAGGCGGGGTCGACGGCGAGGGTGAGCTCCGCGCCCGGCGCGAGGACGAGCTCGGCGCCGAGGAGCGGGGTGAAGGTGCGGACCGGGGAGGTGGAGCCGGCCAGGGAGCCCAGGAAGACCCTGATCTCGGCGCCGGGCACGCCGACCGGGGCGGGCGCGTGGTGCTGGAAGTCCCGCGGGGCGTCGCGGTGTTCGTCCGGCAGAGCCACCCACAGCTGGACGCCGTGCAGGACCGAGGTGTCCGGGGTGGACACCTCCGAGTGCGCGATGCCGTGCCCGCCGGTCATCAGGTTGAGCTCGCCGGGGCGCACGCAGGCATGGGTGCCCAGGCTGTCGCGGTGCTCTATCTCGCCGGTGAACAGCCAGCTCACCGTCTGCAGGCCGGTGTGCGGATGCGGGGCCACGTCCATGCCGCCGGTGTCGGCGACGTCGTCGGGGCCGTAGTGGTCGGCGAAACACCACGCTCCGATGAGGCTGCGCGTACGCTGCGGCAGCGTCCGTCGTACGGTCATCGCCCGGGGGCCGCCCAACGGGACGTCTCTCGGGGTGAGTACCTCGACCTTGCTCACCGTGGGCACCTCTCGTTCCTGCGGTTCCGACCCATGAATGGTTTGATATTCAACTATGACTCGACGGATCTTCATAGACAAGCAGAGCCCCAAGGCGTACCACGCCCTGGTCCAGACGTCCGAGGCGGTGCGGGCGACCGCCGCCGACGCCGGGCTGGAGCGCACCGTCGTGGAACTCGTCAACCTGCGCGTCTCGCAGCTCAACGGCTGCGCGTTCTGCCTCGACGTGCACACCAGGGCCGCCCTGCGCGCGGGCGAGGACACCCGGCGGCTGGGCGTCCTCGCCGCCTGGCGGGACACCGACCTCTTCAGCCCCCTGGAGCGTGCCGCGCTGGCGTTGGCCGAGGCCACCACCGTGCCGTCCGACGCCGCCGCGCAGGAGGCCGCGTACGCGGACGCCCTGGAGGCGCTCACCGAGGACCAGATCTCGGCGGTGATCTGGGTGGCGGTCACCATCAACGCCTTCAACCGGGTCTCCGTCCTGAGCAAGCACCCGGTCCACTAGCGGCCGACGTGCGCGTGGGGCAGGGGCGAACGCCGGTTGCGCGGGGCCGAGTCCGGTAAGAATCGTCGGGCCCGACGCGCGCCGACCGCCCCACCCCGGAGGACCGCCCATGTCCCGTCCCGTCGCCCCCGGCGGCCCGGAGTCCGTCAACGCCGACGCCTGGCAGGCCTACGCCACCCACCACCTCCGGCGCGGCACGGTCCTGGCGGAGGCGGAGCGGATCGACTGGGGGTTCCCGGGCGCCGGGCCTGACGAGTCCTTCCTCGGGGAACTCACGGGTCGGCGGGTCCTGGACCTCGGCTGCGGTCCGGCCCGGCACGCCGCCCGGCTCGTCCGCGCGCACGGGGCCGCCGTCGACGCGGTCGACCTCTCGCCGGGCCAGATCGAACGGGCCCGCGACCGGTACGGCTCGCTGCCCGGGCTGCGCCTGCTGCACGCCGACGCCGTCGACCACCTGCGCACGGCGCCGCCGTACGACGTCGTCTACTCCGTGAACGCCGTCCCGTTCATCGACCCGCGCCGGCTGCTCCCCGCCCTGGCGACCGCGCTCGCCCCCGGTGGGACGTTCTGCTTCTCGGTGCTGCACACCAACTCGGACGGCGAGGGGCCCGGTTCGGAGCTGGTGGCGCGGCCGGAGACCCTGCGGTTCGCGGGCGGCGGTGAGACGACGGTCCACATGTGGGTGCCCACCACCGAGCTGTGGCAGGACCTGCTCACCGAGCACGGGCTGTGCCTGGAGGACGTCGTACCCGTGACGTCGCCGGACCCCGCCGAACGCGCCGCCTACCGGGTGTTGCGGGCCCGGCGACCGGCGCGGGTGTCCGCCCGCCCCCGTACCGGCCTCCCGCCCGTCGCGCACGCGGCACTGGGCGTCGGCGCCATCCTGTACGGGCCCCGGGGGCTGCTGCTGGGCCGTCATCGCCGGGGCACCTGGGAACTGCCCGGAGGCACGGTGGAACCCGGGGAGTCGCTCCAGGAGACGGTCGTACGGGAGATCCGCGAGGAGACCGGTCTGCGGGCGGACCCCGCGAACGTGCGCCTGCTGGGCACCCTGCTCGACCGGGTCGAGGGCGTGGTGCGGATGACCGTCGGCGCCGTCGTCACCGACTGGGAGGGCGAGCCGGCCGACCAGCCCGGCGAGAGCGTGGGCGACTGGCGCTGGTACCCCCTGGACCGGTTGCCACCGTCGCTGTTCGTGTGCAGCGCCCAGTCCCTGACCGTCTGGCGCCCGGACCTGCCGATCGATCACGCCCCGGCCCACTTCACCCCGTTCGCCGCGCACGACGGCCGGGTGCGCGGGGAGGACGACTGACCCCGCCGCACGTCCCTGCGGCCGCTCCCGGCTCCCGGACACCGGCTCCCGGACGGCTGTGCCGCCGCGCTCCGGGTGGTTCACCGACGCCGGGCCGGCCGCCGTGCGGAGCCGCGCGGGAGGACCTTCGGCCGACCGCGTAGCACAGGAGGGCGGGCGGCGCGGCCGAACGGCGGTGCACGCCACCCGGAATCGTGCGTTTCCTCACCCGTTCCCGTGGTCTTCCCGCCCACCCCCCTGGCGGAAGTTCCCGCAGGTCATGAGAAAGTTGCCGCCCAAACTACCCAGGGGGGTCTGTGACACGACATCAGAAGCGGTCCGGGGTGCGCAGAAAGTCCGTGACGCTGCTCGTCGCGCTCGGCACGACGGCCGGGGCGGCGCTCGCGGGGGCGGCCCCGGCCGACGCCGCGACCTGGACCACCGTGGCGGCGGGCGTCGCGTACCGCCAGTACGACCTCACGGCGGCCGCCGGGACGACGCATGCGCATGTGCTCAGCGTCGACCTCGGCAACACCCATGTGCGTCTCGGGCTGTTGTACCCGGGGGCGGTCGCGTCCCGTGCGGCCATCTCCTCGCTGGCGAACAGCCAGAAGGCCGTCGCCGGCATCAACGGCGACTTCTTCAACATCAGCGAGACACAGCACCCGGGCGTCGCGGCGACCGGGGCGAGCGTGGGGCCGGCGGTCGCGAACGGGAAGGCGCTCAAGGGCGCGGTCCCGAACGGGCAGCGGTTCGGGCCCGCGCTGCCGCCGGGCACGAACACCAGGGCCGTGGTCGGTGTGGGCACCGACGGCAAGGCCCGGCTGGACAGCCTGTCCCTCAACGGGACGTACAGCGTCCTCGGGCGGCGGCTGCCGCTGGGCGGCGTCAACCAGTACGCGCTGGCGGAGAACTCCGTCGGCGCGTACACCTCGGACTGGGGCAGCGTCTCGCGCAAGCGGGGCACCTGCGGCACGGACACCGAACGGGCCGCGGCGTGCAGCACCAGCACCTACGAGGTGACCGTACGCAAGGGCCGGGTGGTGTCGACGTCGACCACGCCCGGCAGCGGGACCATCACGGCCGGCACCACCGTCCTCGTCGGGCGCGAGGCGGGCGCGGCGCGTCTGAAGAAGCTCGTCAAGGGCCAGGCGGTGGCGGTGCGTTACGGCCTGACGGCCGCGTCGGGGTCCGCGTACGGCTTCGCCGTCGGCGGCTACCCGATCCTGTCGGCCGCCAAGCCGCTGTCCGGTCTCGACACGTCGGTCTCGGCGGTGCGGACGGCCGTGGGCATCGGCGACGGCGGGAAGCGGGTGTACCTGTTCGCGCTGGACGGCGCCACCGCGTACCGCAAGGGGCTGACGATCGCCGAGGTCGCCGCCGCCCTGAAGAGCCTCGGCGCGACCGAGGGCTTCAGCCTGGACGGCGGCGGCTCGTCGACCCTGGTCGCCCGTCCCGCGGGCTCGACCAAGGTGACCGTCCGCAACCACCCGTCCGACGGGTACGAGCGCCCGGTGGCGAACGGCATCGGGGTCTTCGTCAAGTAGTCGCCCGGGTCACCGGCGACCGCGCAGCGGCCTCACGGTCGAAGGCTGCCGACGATGTCGGCCGTCGCCGTGAGGCCGCTGTGGATGGTGGGGGCCACGTCGGTGCCGGCCAGCAGGAACCCGAGCAGCAGGCAGACGAGACCGTGCGAGACCTTCAGTCCGCCGTTGCGCATGAAGATCACCGCCAGGACCAGCAGCAACAGCACCGCGGAAATCGAAATGGCCACCGTCAACCTCCTCCGACACGTCCGTTTTCACGGCATTCGGCCGCAAGTGTGGCCTAACGGAGGGTTCATCCGTGCGGCTGACCTGTCCGCCGAACGAGTGGTGTCAGACGGGTGCCGCTACACCGCGCGGTGGGTGTCCAGGAATGCCTCCAGGCCCGCCAGGTCGTCCGTGTTGAGGTGGTCGACGCCGGCGGCGAGGAGTTCGGCCCACAGCGCGTCACGGGCGGGACCCGCGAGATCGGGCGTGGCCCAGAACCGCACCCGCTGCCCGCGCGCGTGGGCCGCGCCGACGATGTCCCGCAGCTTCCGCCGCTCCGCCTCGGGGAAGGCCCCGACGCCGAGCCAGGTGAAGTGGAGCGTCCAGTTGTCGCTGATCAGCGCGGCGAACGAGGACTCCGAGGCGCCGAGGTCGGCCAGTCGGCCGTCGTAGAAGGCCCGGCGCACGGTCTGGGCCTCCATGGGGATGCGGGCGGCGCGGTCGCCGGAGATGACGGCGGTCACCGGTCCGGGCCGGATGCGGCCGTGCGCGTAGGTGGTGAACAGGCCCGTGTGCCGCTGGAGTTGCCGGTCGAGCGCGAGATACGTCGAGGATCCCTCGGTCTTGATGTCGATGAGCAGCTGCAGGGGCCGCCGGTGACCGCGGTACACGGATCCCTGGTGGGCCTTCACCCGGGCGGCGAGCGGGGCGAGGTAGAGCGACTCCAGGGTGCGGGTGGGATCGAGCCCGTCGGCCGAGTGGGCGACGAGGAGTTCGCCGTCGACGAGGAAGATGTCGGCCTCGACGCTGCCGAACCGGTGGTCGAGGGCGTCGAGGAGCGGACGGGGATGCTCGTAGTCGTTGTGGGCATGGGCCCGCCACAGCGGGCGGGGGCCGTGCTTTTGCCCGTCGGCGAAGGCGTTGCCGGCGGGCGGGGCGAGCACCGCGGCGACGGTGGCGCCGAGGCCGGTGAGAACTCTGCGGCGGGTGGCGAGAGCCATGTCGTTCCTCCCTGCGGGGCGGTCGGGACCACAGGGAGTATGAGGCGGGACGAGTGGCAACGAACCCCCGCACGAGAGGAGTTGGCCGGACCGCCGTCGCTTGTTCACTCCTTCCGGCCAGGGGGCACGAAGAAGCCCGCCCCGGGTGGGGCGGGCTTCACCGGGTGGCGGTCAGGGGGCCCGCAGATCGACGAGTTCGGCCACGGCGGCCCGGTGGGCGCCCGCGCTGCCGTACGCGATCGAGTCGGCCTTGGCCCGCTTGAGGTACAGGTGGACCGGGTGCTCCCACGTCATGCCGATGCCCGCGTGCAGCTGGAGCGCCTCCTCGGCCGCGTGCACCGCGACCCCCGCCGCGTAGGCCTGGGCGACGGCCACCGCGATGTCGGCGTCCGCCCCGCTCGTCAGCGCGTCGGCCGCGCCCCGGGCGGCGGCGCGGAGGTTGACGACCTCCAGCCAGAGCTGGGCCAGCCGGTGCTTGATCGCCTGGAAACCGCCGAGGGGCCGGTTGAACTGCTTGCGCCCCTTCAGATAGCGCACGGTCTCGGTCAACGACCATTCCGCGAGGCCGAGTTGCTCGGAGGCGAGCAGTCCGGCGCCGGCCCGCAGAGCACGGCGGACGGCGGGTCCGGCCTCGCCGAGGCGGCGGCCGGGGGCGTCGGCGAACGTGACCGTCGCGAGCGGGCGGGTGAGGTCGAGGGACACCTGGGGGGTGACGGTCACGGCGGTCGCGTCCACCGCGTACAGACCGCCGTCGTCCGCGGGCACGAGCAGGACGTCGGCCACGGACGCGTCCGCGATGCCGGACAACTCGCCCCGCAGGAGGCCTCCTTCGACGTGCACGGTCCGCACGGCGGCCCCCGGTGCGGTGTGCAGGCCGACCGCGAGCGCGCCGATGGTCCGCCCGGACGCCAGCCGGCCGAGCAGCTCCTCGTCCCCGAGCGCCGACAGCGCCTCGGTGGCGACGACGGCACTGGTCAGGTACGGCACGGGGGCGACGGCGCGGCCCAACTCCTCCAGCACCACGGCGGCTTCGCGCGGGGTGGCGCCCTGGCCGCCGAGCGCCTCGGGCACCAGCAGGCCCGCGAGGCCCATGCCGTCGGAGAGCGCCTTCCAGGCCGCGAGGTCGTGCGGCGCGTCCGACTCCGTGCGCGCGATGACGCCGGGCGCGTCGCAGTGGTCGGCGAGCAGGTCGCGGACGGCGGCGCGCAGCGCCTCTTCCTCCTCGGAGTACAGGAGATCGGGCTGTGCGCTCATCGGGCCAGGTCCTTCCAGGCGACGTCCTTGTCGGTGCGCGGCTCGGACGGCAGGCCCAGGACGCGCTCGGCGACGATGTTCAGCAGGACCTCGCTGGTCCCGCCCTCGATGCTGTTGCCCTTGGAGCGGAGATAGCGGTATCCGGCCTCGCGGCCGGTGAAGTCCACCAGCTCCGGGCGGCGCATGGTCCAGTCGTCGTACAACAGGCCCTCCTCGCCGAGGAGTTCGACCTCCAGTCCACTGATCTCCTGGTTGAGCCGGGCGAACCCGAGCTTCATTCCGGCGCCCTCGGGGCCGGGCTGGCCCGCGACGAGCTGCTGGCGCAGACGTTCGGCGGCGAGGCGGGCCACCTCGGCCTCCACCCACAGCTTCAGCAGGCGCTGGTGCAGGTCGTGGGTGCGCAGTTCGGGGCGCTCGCGCCAAGTGCCGGAGACCGGGCCGATCATGCCGCCCTCGCGGGGCAGCCGCATGCCGCCGATGGCGACGCGCTCGTTGTTCAGCGTGGTCTGCGCGACCCGCCAGCCGTCACCGACCTCGCCGAGGCGGTGCGCGTCGGGGATGCGCACGTCGGTGAGGAACACCTCGTTGAACTCGGCCTCGCCGGTGATCTGGCGCAGCGGGCGGACCTCGACGCCGGGGTCGGTCATGTCGCAGAGGAAGTAGGTGATGCCCGCGTGCTTGGGCAGGTCCGGGTCGGTGCGGGCGATGAGGATGGCCCAGCGGGCGACATGGGCGCTGGACGTCCACACCTTCTGCCCGTTGACGACCCATCCGTCGCCCTCACGGACGGCGCGGGTGCCGAGTGCGGCCAGGTCGGAGCCCGCGCCGGGCTCGCTGAACAGCTGGCACCAGACCTCCTCGCCCACCCACAGGGGCCGCAGGAAGCGCCGCTTCTGCTCCTCGGTGCCGTACTTCAGGATCGTCGGTGCGGCCATGCCGAGGCCGATGCCGATGCGGCGGGGGTCGTTGTCGGGGGCGCCCGCGGCCGCCAGTCCGGTGTCCACGACGGCCTGGAGGGAGCGGGGCGCGCCGAGGCCGCCGAGGCCCTCGGGGTAGTGGACCCAGGCGAGTCCCGCGTCGAAGCGGGCCTTCAGGAAGTCGAGCCTGTCCGTGGTCGCGGGTGGGTGCGCGGCCAGCAGCTCGTCCGTGCGGCGCTGGAGTCCGGCTGCGTCGGTGGTCATGCGGTGGCTCCGTTCTTCCGCGTGGGCACCACGGCGACGCGGCCGGTGGTGACGCCGTCGCCGACCCGCTGCACGGCGGCCGCGGCCTCGTCGAGCGGTACGCGCTCGCTCACCAGCGGCCGGATCGCGCCCCGGGCGGCCAGCTCGGTGAGCTGCTCGTGGCAGTGCTGGACCAGTTTCGGGTTCTTGGTGTTGTAGAGGCCCCAGTGCAGGCCGAGAATCGCGTAGTTCTTGACGAGGGCGTGGTTCAGCGCGGGGCTCGGGATGGTTCCGCTCGCGAAGCCGACGACCACGATCCGGCCCTCGAAGGCGACGACCTTCGTGGACTGGGTGTAGGCCTCGCCGCCGACGGGGTCGTAGACGACGTCGGCTCCCCGGCCGCCGGTGGCCGCCTTCACGGCCCCGATGACGTCCTCGGCCTTCCGGTCGATCACCACGTCGCAGCCCAGCTCGCGGGCCACGGCGGCCTTGTCGGCGCCGCCCACGACGCCGATGACCGTCGCGCCCGCCGCCTTCCCGAGCTGCACGGCCGCGCTGCCGACCCCTCCCGCGGCAGCGTGGACGAGCAGTGTCTCGCCGGCCTCCAGGTGCGCCCTGCGGTGCAGGCCGAACCAGCCCGTCTGGTAGCCGATGTGCAGCGCGGCCGCCTCGGCGTCGTCCAGGGACCCGGGCGCGGGCAGCAGGGCGGCCGCGTCGGCGACGGCGTACTCGGCGAAGCCGCCGTACGGCAGCGCCGGGTTGGCGATCACACGGCGGCCGTCCTCGGTCTCGCCGCAGATCTCCACGCCCGGTGTGAAGGGCAGCGGGGGCCGCACCTGGTAGTGCCCCCGGACCATCAGCACGTCCGGGAAGTTGATGTTCGCGGCACGCACCCTGAGCAGGACCTGACCGTCGCCGGGCGTGGGCCGCTCCACGTCCTCGAGCCGCATCACCTCACTCGGCTCGCCGTTCTCGTGCACCTGCCATGCCTGCATGCGGAGCCTCCACGGGACTGCGTCGTCCGACCGGCGTTCCGACCGGTTCGATTCGCATACTAAGCGGTCGCTTGCCGGGAGGGAACAGACGGCGGACGAAGAGTCGTCTCCGTCACCCCTTCCGGGGCCGGGCCCGCACGTGCATCCGCTCACCCTGCGGTCCGAACAGGCTCAGGAACTCGGCCGGCCCCTCCCCCGTCGAGCCGAACCAGTGCGGCACGCGCGTGTCGAACTCCGCGGCCTCGCCCGCCGTCATCACCACGTCGTGCTCCCCGAGCACCACCCGCAGCCGCCCGGACATCACGTACAGCCATTCGTAGCCCTCGTGGACGCGCGGCTCGGGCTCCTCCTCGCGCCGGGGCACCAGCACCTTGAAGGCCTGGAGACCGCCGGGCTGCCGCGACAGCGGCCAGAAGGTCCGCCCGTGCCGCACGATCGGCTCGGTCCGCACCCGCGGATCCCCCACCGGCGGCGCCCCGACCAGCTCGTCCAGCGGCACCCGGTGGGCCTGCGCGATCGGCAGCAGCAGCTCCAGGCTGGGCTTGCGCAGCCCGGCCTCCAGCCGCGAGAGGGTGCTCACCGAGATGCCGGTCGACTCCGACAGCCCCGCGAGTGTCACCTCCCGCTCCTTCCGCAGCCGGCGCAGCCTCGGCCCGACCTCCGCGAGTACCTCGTCCGTCGTCATGCCTCCATATTGCCGAAGCGGCAAATATGTTTGTCAATCCCGCGCGCCCCCGGCGACCGTGGTCGCGGAGGTGGTCACCGTGACCGAGAAGTCCGCGCAGCAGTACGAGCGGTCCGAGCAGTCCGAGCAGTACGAAGTGATCGTCGTCGGCGGCGGCGCCGCGGGCCTGTCCGCCGCGCTCGTCCTGGGCCGGGCCCGGCGCCGCACCCTGGTGGTCGACGCGGGCGAGCCGCGCAACGCGCCCGCCGCCCACATGCAGGGATATCTGTCGCGGGACGGCATGTCGCCCGCCGCGTTCCTGGACGTCGGGCGCGAGGAGATCGCGCGGTACGGCGTGGAACTGGTCCGCGACCGGGTGGTGGACGTCACCCGGGGTGACGGCTTCGCCGTACGGCTCGCCGGGGAGGGCCGGACCGTGCGGGCCCGGCAGCTGGTCGTCGCGACCGGGCTCACGGACGAGCTGCCACCGGTCCCGGGGGTCGCCGAGCGCTTCGGCCGCGACGTCGTCCACTGCCCGTACTGCCACGGCTGGGAGGTCCGCGGCCAGGCCTTCGGCGTGCTCGCGAGCACCCCCATGAGCGTCCACCAGGCGCTGATGGTGTCCCAGTGGTCCCAGGACGTGACCCTCTTCCTGCACACGGTCGCCGAGGCGGAGCTGACCGACCAGGACCTGCGCAGGCTGGCCGCGGCCGGCGTGCGTGTCGTGCCCGGCGCGGTGGCCGGGCTGGTCGTCGAGGAGGACCGGCTCACCGGGGTCCGGCTCGAGGACGGGCGGGTGCACGACCGTGAGGTGCTCTTCGTGGCCCCCCGGGCGGTGCCGCGCACCGACCTGCTCGCCCGGCTGGGCGCCGAGATGAGCGAGACCCCGTTCGGCACGTACCCGGTGGTGGACGGACGGGGCCTGACGACCGTGCCCGGCCTGTGGGCGGCCGGCAACGCGTCGGGCTTCGCCGAGCAGGTCGTGAACGCGGCCAGCCGTGGCTACCGGGCCGGGGCGGCGATCAACGGGGAACTGCTGATGGCGGACCTCGACCGGGCCGTCGCCGCCGGGGACGTCGTGGCCGAGGCCCCCGGCGCCGCCGCGGCGGGAATGCCGGCCGCGCGGAGGTGACCGGGCCGCCGGCGTTGCACTATGGCTGCATGCTGCTGACCCGGCTCGCCGACGTGTCCCGGGAGGTCGCCGCCACCTCGGCGCGCTCCCGCAAGATCGCCCTGCTCGCCGAACTCTTCCGGGACGCGGAGGCCGACGACGTGCCGATCGTCATCCCCTACCTGGCCGGCCGGCTCCCCCAGGGCCGGCTGGGCGTCGGCTGGAAGGTGCTGAGCCGGCCGGTCGACCCGGCGGACGGCCCGACCCTCACCGTGCGCGAGGTGGACGCCCTGCTCACCGAGCTCGGCCAGGTGTCGGGCCCCGGCTCCCAGGCCGAACGAACGCGTCTGGTGGGCGAGTTGATGGGCGCGGCCACCGCTGACGAACAGCGCTTCCTGCTCGGCCTCATCACCGGTGAGGTCCGGCAGGGCGCGCTGGACGCCGTCGCCGTCGAGGGCCTGGCGCAGGCCACCGGGGCGCCCGCCCCGGACGTACGCCGGGCGGTGATGCTGGCCGGGTCGCTGCGGACGGTCGCGCAGGCGCTGCTCGCGGACGGACCGGCGGCACTGGAGGCGTTCCGGCTCACCGTCGGCCGCCCGGTCCTGCCGATGCTCGCGCACACCGCGTCCGCCGTGGCCGAGGCGGTCGGCAAGCTGGGCGTGTGCGCGGTGGAGGAGAAGCTGGACGGGATCCGCGTCCAGGTGCACCGCGACGGCGACGACGTCCGCCTCTACACCCGCACCCTCGACGACATCACCGACCGGCTGCCCGAAGTGACGGACGCGGCACGGCGGTTGACGGGATCACGGTTCATCCTGGACGGCGAGGTCATCGCCTTCGACGAGACGGGCCGCCCCCGCTCCTTCCAGGAGACGGCCGGCCGGGTGGGTTCCCGGGTGGACGTGACGGCGGCCGCCGCGGCGGTGCCGGTGGCCCCCGTCTTCTTCGACGCGCTGTCCGTGGACGGCCGGGACCTGCTCGACCTGCCCTTCACCGAACGGCACGCGGAGCTGGCCCGGCTGGTGCCCGAGCCGATGCGGGTGCGCCGCGCGGTCGTGTCCGGGCCCGAGGACGTCGAGGCCGCGGAGGAGTTCGCCAGGGAGACCTTGCTGCGCGGTCACGAGGGGGTCGTGGTGAAGGCCCTGGACGCGCCGTACAGCGCGGGGCGGCGCGGCGCCTCCTGGCTGAAGGTCAAGCCCGTGCACACGCTCGACCTGGTGGTGCTGGCCGCCGAGTGGGGCCACGGCCGGCGCACCGGCAAGCTCTCCAACCTGCATCTCGGCGCCCGCACCGCGGACGGCGGCTTCGCCATGCTGGGCAAGACCTTCAAGGGCCTGACCGACGCGTTGCTCACCTGGCAGACGGAGCGCCTGCGGGAACTGGCCGTCGACGAGAGCGGCTACGTGGTGACCGTACGCCCCGAGCTCGTCGTGGAGATCGCCTACGACGGCCTTCAGCGCTCCACCCGCTACCCGGCCGGCGTCACGCTCCGCTTCGCCCGCGTCCTGCGCTACCGCGAGGACAAGCGCCCGGAGGAGGCGGACACGGTGGAGACCCTGCTCGCCGCCCACCCGGAGGTGCGGCCGTGACCCCCGCGACGCCCAGGCGCAGCGCGGGCCTGCTGCTGTTCCGCCACACCGACGAGGGGCCGCAGGTGTTGCTGGGCCATATGGGCGGTCCGTACTTCGCGAGGAAGGACGCCGGGGCGTGGACCGTCCCGAAGGGCGAGTACGAGCCCGGCGAACCGGCCTGGGACGCCGCCCGCCGCGAGTTCCGGGAGGAGCTGGGCCTGCCGCCGCCCGACGGCGAGGCGATCGACCTCGGCGAGGTCCGGCAGACGAACGGCAAGATCGTCACCGCGTGGGCGATCGAGGCGGACCTCGACCCGGCGTCGATCACGCCCGGCACGTTCACCATGCAGTGGCCGCCGGGGTCCGGCCTGACCGAGGAGTTCCCGGAGCTGGACCGGGTGGCCTGGTTCGGACTGGACCGGGCCCGTGCGGTGATCGTCACGGCGCAGGCCGCGTTTCTCGACCGGCTGGCGGAGCACTCGGCCTAGGGACCCGGGGACGCGTCCTGCGGCTCGCCGCGGGGCCGGTCCGGAACCCGCCCCGCGGATGCGCACGCGTTGCGGCCCCGGGTCCGGCGCGGGAAGGTCGAAGCACAGTCAGCTCTTCAGGAGGTCGGTCATGCCCATCGCGACGGTGAACCCGGCGAACGGCGAGACGCTTCGGACGTACGAGGCCATGGGCGAGGAGGAGCTGGAGCGCCGGCTCCAGCTCGCGGAGGCCACCTTCCGTACGTACCGGACGACGACGTACGCCGAACGCGCCCGCCTGCTGAACCGGGCCGCCGACCTCCTCGACGAGGACCAGGCGGAGATCGGCCGGGTGATGACCACCGAGATGGGCAAGCCGGTGAAGCAGGCCCGCGCGGAGGCGGCGAAGTGCGCCAGGGCGATGCGCTGGTACGCCGAGCACGCGGCGGAACTGCTCGCCGACGAGGAGCCGTCCGCCGCCGACGTCAAGGACTCCGGCGCCGCCCGCGCCCTGGTCCGCTACCGGCCGCTGGGCCCGGTGCTCGCGGTGATGCCGTGGAACTTCCCGCTGTGGCAGGTGGTCCGGTTCGCCGCGCCGGCGCTGATGGCGGGCAACGTGGGTCTGCTCAAGCACGCCTCCAACGTCCCGCAGACCGCCCTGTACCTGGAGGACCTGTTCCACCGGGCCGGGTTCACCGAGGGCTGCTTCCAGACGCTGCTCGTCGGCTCGGGCGCGGTCGACGAGATCCTGCGCGACGAGCGCGTGAAGGCGGCGACCCTGACGGGGAGCGAGCCGGCCGGCCGGGCGGTCGCCGCCACCGCCGGGGAGATGATCAAGAAGACGGTGCTGGAGCTCGGCGGCAGCGACCCGTACGTGGTCATGCCGTCGGCGGACATCGACCGGGCGGCGCAGGTGGCGGTGACCGCCCGTGTGCAGAACAACGGGCAGTCGTGCATCGCCGCCAAGCGGTTCATCGTTCACACGGACGTGTACGACGCGTTCACCGAGCGGTTCGTGGCGGGCATGGCGGCGCTGCGGGTGGGCGACCCGCTGGAGGAGGAGACGGACGTCGGCCCGCTGGCGAGCGAGCAGGGGCGGTCGGACCTGGAGGAGCTGGTGGACGACGCGCGACGCTCCGGCGCCGCCGCGCTGTGCGGGGGCGAGCGGCCCGACGGGCCCGGCTGGTACTACCCGCCGACCGTGCTCTCCGGGATCACGCGCGAGATGCGCATCCACCGGGAGGAGGCGTTCGGGCCGGTCGCGACGCTGTACCGGGCGGCCGACCTGGACGAGGCGGTGCTCATCGCCAACGACTCGCCGTTCGGCCTGAGTTCCAACGTATGGACCCGCGACGAGGCCGAGGTGGACCGTTTCGTACGGGATCTGGAGGCCGGTGGCGTGTACGTCAACGGGATGACCGCGTCCCATCCGGGGTTCCCCTTCGGCGGGGTGAAGCGGTCCGGGTACGGCCGTGAGCTGTCCGGGCACGGAATCCGGGAGTTCTGCAACATCACCACGGTTTGGCACGGTGCGTGAGCGCCGCGCGGCTACGATCCGGAATGTGAACCGCGAAGTGACTCTGCCTCTGATCGTCGATGACCGCGGGACCTTGCAGGTGGCCGCGGCCGACGTGAGCAAGCTGCTCCGCACGCTGGGCGGTCGGTGGCTGCATCTCGTCGAGGCCGGGGCGGACGGGCTGGACGAGGACACCGTCGCCGCGTTGACCATCGAACTCGCGAAGCTGGCCGACCGGATCGACGTGGCGTGCATCGCGCACAGCAGCGGGGGTGCGCCGTAGGCGACGGCGTCGCCCCTGCCCCCCAGGACTGTTCCGTTGCAGAGTGGATCACCCCGTGCCGGAGGCCGGGCGGGGAGCCAGGGGACCGAAGCGGCCCCCGGGGGTCCTCCCCCGGGGGCCGGATCACGCCGTCGTCCGGCGGACTAGCGGATCGGCATCCCCGACAGCGTGCGGGCGATCACCAGGCGCTGGATCTCGCTCGTGCCCTCGAAGATCGTGTAGATGGCGGCGTCGCGGTGCATGCGCTCCACCGGGTACTCCCGGGTGTAGCCGTTGCCGCCGAGGATCTGGATCGCCTGCGCGGTGACCTGCTTGGCGGTCTCGCTGGCGTACAGCTTCGACATCGACCCCTCGGCCGCGGTGAACGGCTTCCCGCTGACCGCCATCCAGGACGCGCGCCAGACCAGCAGTCGCGCGGCGTCGATCTGGGTGCGCATGTCCGCGAGCTGGAAGGCGACGCCCTGGTTGTCGATGATCGGGCGGCCGAACTGCTCACGGGTCTTGGCGTAGTCCAGGGCGACCTCGTACGCGGCGCGGGCCGTGCCGACGGCCATGGCGCCGACCGCCGGGCGCGAGGCCTCGAAGGTCGCCATCGCCGCGTTCTTGACGCGCTCGCCGCCCGACTTCGCCCGCTCCCGGGCCCGCGCCAGCCGCTCGTCCAGCTTCTCCTTGCCGCCGAGGAGGCAGGAGCCGGGGACCCGCACGTTGTCGAGGATCACCTCGGCGGTGTGCGAGGCGCGGATGCCGTGCTTCTTGAACTTCTGGCCCTGGGCGAGACCCGGGGTGCCCGGCGGGACGATGAAGGAGGCGTGCCCCTTGGAGCCGAGTTCGGCGTCCACGGCCGCGACGACGACATGCACGTTGGCGATGCCGCCGTTGGTCGCCCAGGTCTTGGTGCCGTTGAGCACCCACTCGTCCTTGGCCTCGTCGTACACGGCACGCGTGCGCAGGGAGGCGACGTCGGAGCCGGCGTCGGGCTCGGAGGAGCAGAAGGCGGCCACCTTCACGTCGCTCGCGTCGCCGTACATCTGGGGGATCCAGGTGCCGATCTGCTCCTCGGTGCCGTTGGCGAGCACGCCGACGGCGGCGAGGCCGGTGCCCACGATCGACAGCGCGATGCCCGCGTCGCCCCAGAAGAGCTCCTCCATGGCCATCGGGATGCCGAGGCCGGTGGGGTCGAAGTACTGCTGCGCGTAGAAGTCGAGGGAGTAGATCCCGACCTTCGCGGCCTCCTGGATGACCGGCCAGGGAGTCTCCTCACGCTCGTCCCATTCGGCGGCCGCGGGGCGGATGACGTCGGCCGCGAAGCCGTGCAGCCAGTCCCGGACCTCCTTCTGTTCGTCGTTGAGCTCCATGGTGAACTCGGCCATGTCCCCTCCAGGGCGGAACGTGCATGTTACTAGCGGTAACGTGAGTCTGTTACCGGTCGGTAGGAAAAGTCAACTCCTGTCGGCGGCCCGGGAGCCTCCCGGCCCGTTCGATGTCAGGCTGCTGCCAGGTGTTAGTTTGCGCAGGCGTCACCGAATCAGCACGGGTGGGGAGAGCTCATGGACACCACGCAGCGGACCGAGCAACAGCGGTCCGCCGACCGCCGAAGGCGCGAGCTGCTGGAGGCCGCCGACCGGGTGGTGCTGCGCGACGGCCCGCAGGCCTCGATGAACGCGATCGCGGCGGAGGCGGGCATCACCAAACCGATCCTCTACCGGCACTTCGGTGACAAGGGCGGACTTTACGCCGCGCTGGCCAGACGGCACACGGACGCGCTGCTGGACTCGCTGCGCGCCGCGCTCGACGCGCCCGCCGAGCGGCGCGAGCGGGTGGAGGCCACGCTGGACACCTACCTCGCGGCGATCGAGGCCCGGCCCCAGGTCTACCGCTTCCTGATGCATCCGTCCGACGGATCGCCGGGCGAGCAGGGGTTCGACGTGGGCAAGCACTCGGCGCCGCTGCTGCGGCGGATGGGTGAGGAGCTGGCCCAGGTCATCGAGGACCGGGTGGACCTCGGACCCGGGAGCCAGCAGCTGGCCCGGGTGTGGGGGCACGGGATCGTCGGGATGATGCACGCGGCCGGGGACTGGTGGCTGGGCGAGCGGCCCTGCACCCGTGCGGAGCTGGTGCGGAGCCTGGCCGATCTGCTGTGGGGCCGTCTCGCGGCGGCCGGCGACAAGCTCGGCGGCCCCGGGTTCTGACGCCCGCCGCCGGACGCGGACCGCGTGGGGGCGCGCACGCCCCCACGGGCCCGGCGGACACCCGCGCCCTGCGCGGGCACGGCCGCGCGCCCTAGGCGGGACCGGCGGCCCGGCTCCAGGAAGCCCGTGCGACCTGGCGCGTCAGCCTCTTCCTGCGCCACCCCGTCACGCGGTCCGCGTACACCGTGCCCTCCAGGTGGTCCGTCTCGTGCTGCAAGCATCTGGCAAAGAATCCGGTGCCGTGCACGGTGATCGGCACGCCCGTCGCCGTGAACCCCTCGACCACCGCGTGGTCGTGGCGCTCCGTGCCCGCCTCCAGCCCCGGCAGGGACAGACAGCCCTCCGGGCCCCGCAGGACGATGCCGTCCGCCTCCACCAGCCGGGGATTGACCACGTGGCCCAGGTGGCGGACGTCCTCGTCGTCGGGACAGTCGTAGACGAAGACCCGCAGCGGCTCGCCCACCTGGTTCGCGGCGAGGCCCACGCCCTGGGCCGCGTACATCGTGGCGAACATGTCCTCGACCAGGCGGGCGAGTTCGGGACCGAAGTCGGTGACCTCCTCGCAGCGGGTGTGCAGGACGGGGTCACCGAGCAGGGAGAGGGGCCGGACGCGCCCGTGGGCGCCCGGGATGGAGCCGTGTCGCATGGCGGCAAGGGTACGGTCCTTTCTGACACGCGCATGCCGCACGGGCGTGAGGTGGTGCCGGGATTCGGGAGTGCGAATGGATCTCGATAGGCTGACCACCCACCACGTTGCCGTACGGCAGAGGCGCGGCGCGTACGCAAGGAGGATCGAGAACTGATGGCAGGCAACTCGGACCCGCTCACGCCGCGGGCCAAGATCGCCGTGACCGCCGGCAAAGCGGTCGCGGCGGCGTCGCGCGCCGCGGGGCGCGGCAGCGGTTCGGTGATCGGCGGCCGGGTGGCGCTGAAACTCGACCCCGACCTCCTCGCCCGGCTCGCCCAGAACCTGGACGTCATCCTCGTCTCGGCGACCAACGGCAAGACCACCACCACACGGCTGATCGCCGAGGCGCTGCGCGCCGCCGGGCCGGTCGTGTCCAACGCGCTCGGCGCCAACATGCCGGCCGGCATCACCTCGGCCCTGGCGGGCGGCTCCGAGGCCCGCTACGGCGTGATCGAGGTCGACGAGAAGTACCTCGCGGGCGTGGCCCGGGACACCGCCCCCAAGTGCATCGCGCTGCTCAACCTCTCCCGCGACCAGCTGGACCGCGCCGCCGAGACCCGCATGCTCGCGGAGAACTGGCGCGAGGGGCTTGCCGGCTCGAAGGCCGTCGTCGTGGCCAACGCCGACGACCCGCTGGTCGTGTGGGCCGCCTCCTCCTCCCCCAACGTGATCTGGGTCGCGGCCGGGCAGATGTGGAAGGACGACGCCTGGTCGTGCCCGTCCTGCGGCGGTGTCATGCAGCGACCCGGCGACGACTGGTTCTGCGGCGAGTGCGGGTTCCGGCGTCCGACGCCGAGCTGGGCGCTGTCCGGGGACCACGTCCTCGACCCGCACGGGTCCGCCTGGCCGATCCACCTCCAGCTGCCGGGCCGTGCCAACAAGGCCAACGCCGCCTCCTCGGCCGCCGTGGCCGCCGTCTTCGGGGTGCCGCCGCAGGTGGCGCTGGAGCGGATGTACCAGGTGCAGGCCGTCGCCGGACGCTACGACGTCGTCCAGTTCCAGGGGCGTGACCTGCGGCTGCTGCTCGCGAAGAACCCGGCGGGCTGGCTCGAGACGTTCAGCCTGATCGATCCGCCGCCCACCCCGGTGATCCTCTCGGTGAACGCGCGCGGCGCCGACGGCACCGACACCTCCTGGCTGTGGGACGTCGACTACACGCGCCTGACCGGCCACCCGATCTTCGTCGTGGGTGACCGGAAGCTGGACCTCGCGGTGCGTCTGGAGGTCGCCAACCAGCACTTCCAGGTGTGCGAGAACCTCGACCAGGCCGTGCAGCAGGCGCCGCCGGGCCGGATCGAGGTCATCGCGAACTACACCGCGTTCCAGGACCTGCGCCGCCGCGTCGGCAACTGACCACTAAGGACGTTTCCATGAGCGACAACCAACTGCGGCTGGTGTGGATCTACCCGGACCTGCTGAGCACCTACGGCGACCAGGGCAACGCCCTCGTCGTCGAGCGCCGCGCCCGGCAGCGCGGCCTCGACGTGGCGCGTCTCGACGTCCGCAGCGACCAGCCGATCCCGACCTCCGGCGACATCTACCTCATCGGGGGCGGCGAGGACCGGCCGCAGCGGCTCGCGGCGGAGCGGCTGCGCCGGGACGGGCACCTGTACCAGGCGGTGCAGAACGGCGCGATCGTCTTCGCGGTGTGCGCCGGGTACCAGATCCTGGGCCACGAGTTCGTCAACGACCTCGGCCAGCGTGAGCCCGGTCTCGGTCTGCTGGACGTGACGACGACGCGCGGCGAGGGCGAGCGGTGTGTCGGCGACGTCCTCGGCGACATCGACCCGCGGCTCGGTCTGCCCCCGCTGACCGGCTTCGAGAACCACCAGGGCATCACCCACCTCGGCAAGACCGCCCGTCCGCTCGCCCGTGTCTCGCTCGGCAAGGGCAACGGCACCGGCGACGGCACCGAGGGCGCGTACAACGACACCGTGTTCGGCACGTACATGCACGGCCCGGTCCTCGCCCGCAACCCGCTGATCGCGGACCTGCTGCTGAAGCTGGCGCTCGACGTGAACGCGCTGCCGCCGATCGACGACCACTGGTACGAGGCGCTCCGCAACGAGCGCATCTCCGCCGCGCAGCAGCCCGCGTAGCCGCCGCCCCGCGCGGCCTGAACGGGCCGCGCGGACGCCGTCGCGCGGGCCGCCCGTGCGACCGTGTGTTCACCTGATGGTCGGGGCTCCGTCAGCAGCCCGTCTGACGGTGCATCCGCACAGGTGAGCAGGCACGTCCAGCAGGCGGACGCATGCTTCGGCCCCGCCCCCTCCTGCCGCTAGGGTGGCGGGGATTCGAGCCGGACAGTGTGGTCCGGACCGGCCCACGTGGAGAAGGTTGTTTCGGGCTATGCGCATTGGTGTCCTCACGTCCGGCGGCGACTGCCCCGGCCTGAACGCCGTCATCCGGTCCGTCGTGCACCGTGCCGTCGCCGACCACGGCGACGAGGTCATCGGCTTCCGGGACGGCTGGAAGGGCCTCCTGGAGTGCGACTACCTCAAGCTCGACCTCGACGCTGTGGGCGGCATCCTCGCCCGCGGCGGCACGATCCTCGGCTCCTCCCGGGTCCAGCCCTCGCACCTGCGGGACGGCGTGGAGCGGGCCCGGGGCCATGTCGCGGAGCTCGGCCTCGACGCGATCATCCCGATCGGGGGTGAGGGCACGCTCAAGGCGGCGAAGCTGATGTACGACAGCGGGCTGCCCATCGTGGGCGTGCCGAAGACCATCGACAACGACATCGCCGTCACCGACGTCACCTTCGGTTTCGACACGGCGGTCGGTGTCGCCACGGAGGCGCTGGACCGGCTCAAGACCACCGCCGAGTCCCACCAGCGGGTGCTCGTCGTCGAGGTCATGGGACGCCACACCGGCTGGATAGCTCTTCAGTCCGGGATGGCGGCCGGCGCCCACGCCATCGTCGTGCCGGAACGGCCCTTCGACATCGAGGAGCTGGCCCGCCGGGTCGGCGAGCGGTTCGAGGCGGGCAAGCGGTTCGCGATCGTCGTCGCGGCGGAGGGCGCGAAGCCGAGGGCCGGCAGCATGGCCTTCGACGAGGGCGCGAAGGACATCTACGGGCACGAGCGGTTCGCCGGCATCGCCCGGCAGCTCTCCATCGAGCTGGAGGCCCGGCTCGGCAAGGAGGCGCGGCCGGTCATCCTGGGGCACGTCCAGCGGGGCGGCACGCCGACCGCGTACGACCGGGTGCTCGCCACCCGGTTCGGCTGGCACGCGGTGGAGGCGGTGCACCGGGGCGAGTTCGGGAAGATGACGGCCCTGCGCGGGACGGACATCGTGATGGCGCCGCTGGCGGAGGCGGTCGCGACGCTCAAGACCGTTCCCGAGGACCGGTATGCGGAGGCGGAGACGGTGCTCTAGCCGTCCGGCGGGCGCGGATCCCGCGGGTCGCCCCCGGTGACAGAGGTCGCCGGGGGCTTCTCTACTCTTGTGGGCGGCAGGAAACGTACAACCCCCCACGAATCAGGAGCCGGCGGCATGGGACACAGCGGGCACGGCATGACCATGGATCTGCCGCCGTTCACGCTGGGGCGGGGTCTTCAGTGGTCGGCGGACCCGTTCTTCCTCATCGGCTGTCTGGTGGCGCTGGGGCTCTACGGCTGGGGCGTCCTGCGGCTGCGCCGACGCGGGGACGCGTGGCCGGCGGGGCGGACCGTGTCGTTCGTCGTCGGTGTGCTGACCATCGGGCTCGTGATGTGCACCGGGCTGAACGACTACGGCATGGTCATGTTCAGCGTGCACATGGTGCAGCACATGGTGATCAGCATGCTGTCGCCGATCCTGCTGCTGCTGGGGGCGCCGATGACGCTGGCGCTGCGCGCGCTGCCGGCCGCCGGGCGGGGCCGCAAGGGGCCGCGGGAACTGCTGCTGATGCTGCTGCACAGCCGCTACATGCGGATCATCACCCATCCCGCGTTCACCATCCCGCTGTTCATCGCGAGCCTGTACGCGCTGTACTTCACTCCGCTGTTCGACTTCCTGATGGGCTCCAGGGCCGGGCACCTCGCGATGATGGTGCACTTCCTCGCCGTCGGCGTGGTGTTCTTCTGGCCGATCATCGGCGTGGACCCCGGTCCGAACCGGCCCGGCTATCTGATGCGGATGCTGGAGCTGTTCGCGGGCATGCCGTTCCACGCGTTCTTCGGCATCGCGCTGATGATGGCCTCGCAGCCGATGGTCGCGACGTTCGAGAACCCGCCCGCCTCGCTCGGCATCGACGCGCTCTCCGACCAGAACGCGGCCGGCGGGATCGCCTGGGCGTTCAGCGAGATCCCGTCCGTGCTGGTGCTGATCGCGCTCCTCTTCCAGTGGTACGGCTCCGAGCAGCGGCAGGCCAGGCGCAAGGACCGGGCCGCGGACCGCGACGGCGACCAGGAGCTGGAGGCGTACAACGCCTATCTTGCGTCGCTCGACACACGCGCGCGCTGAACCCGGGGCACCATGGAGGGGACGCCCTGCGGAGGGCGGCCCCGAGGAAGGTGTCGCGATGGCAGGTACCACGGACAGTTCCACGAAGACCATGGGGGTGCTCACCGTCGGCGGACTCGTCGCGGTGACCGCCTACACGGTGGCGCTCGGCAGCAACGGCTGGCTGTGGTTCGGCTGGGTGGTGCTGGGACTGATCACGCTCGCGATGATCATGACGCGGACCGGCCCTGGCCACCGGTGAGGCGGGCCGCCGAGTGCACGCCCGGCTGGTACTTCGGCAGCCGGGCGGTGATCTTCATCCCCGCCCCCGGGGCCGTCTCGATGACCAGCCCGTAGTCGTCGCCGTACACCTGGCGGAGCCGGTCGTCCACATTGGACAGCCCGATGCCTCCCGAGGGGCTCACCTCACCGGCCAGGATGCGGCGCAGCGCGACCGGGTCCATGCCGGCGCCGTCGTCCTCGATGACGACCAGGGCCTCGGCGCCGGCGTCCTGCGCGGTGATCTGGATGTGGCACCGGTCGGCCTTGCCCTCCAGGCCGTGCTTGACGGCGTTCTCGACGAGCGGCTGGAGGCAGAGGAAGGGCAGGGCCACCGGGAGGACCTCGGGGGCGATCTGGAGGGTGACGGCCAGCCGGTCGCCGAACCGGGCCCGGACCAGCGCCAGGTAGTGGTCGATGGCGTGCAGCTCGTCGGCGAGGGTGGTGAAGTCGCCGTGCCTGCGGAACGAGTAGCGGGTGAAGTCGGCGAACTCCAGGAGCAGCTCGCGGGCGCGTTCGGGGTCGGTGCGGACGAACGACGCGATCACCGCGAGCGAGTTGAAGACGAAGTGCGGGGAGATCTGGGCGCGCAGGGCCTTGATCTCCGCCTCGATCAGTTTCGTACGGGACTGGTCGAGGTCCGCCAGCTCCAGCTGGACGCTCACCCAGCGGGCCACCTCGCCGGCCGCCCGGACCAGGACGGCGGACTCGCGGGGCGCGCAGGCCACGAGGACGCCGTGCACCCGGTCGTCGACGGTGAGCGGGGCGAGGACGGCCCAGCGGACGGGGCAGTCGGCGTGCTCGCAGGTGAGCCGGAAGGCCTCGCCGCGCCCGCTCTCCAGGGGACCGGCCAGCCGTTCCATGATCTCGGTGCGGTGATGTGACCCCACGCCGTCCCAGACCAGCACCCGCGTCTCGTCGGTCAGGCCCAGCGCGTCCGTGCCGAGCAGGGTGCGCAGTCTGCGGGCCGATCGGCGGGCCGTCTCCTCCGTGAGACCCGCCCTGAGCGGGGGCGCCGCGAGCGAGGCGGTGTGCAGGGTCTCGAAGGTGGCGTGCTCGACGGGGGTGCCCAGGCCGCCGAGGCTCTCCGGGCGGGCGGTGCGGCGGCCCAGCCAGAAGCCCGCGGCGAGGAAGGGCAGGATCGCGATGCAGACGCCCGCCAGGAAGCCGCTCACGCCTTCGCCTCCACCGCGCGCAGCTCCTCGGTGCGCAGTTCCTCGGGCAGGTGGAAGCGGGCCAGGATCGCCGCCGTGCCGGCCGGCACCCGCCCCGGGGTGGCCAGCGACACCAGGATCATGGTGAGGAAGCCGAGCGGCACGGACCACAGCGCGGGCCAGGCGAGCAGCGCGTGCAGGCCGCCCGTGCCGGGGAAGCCCGCCATGGTCGCGGCGACGGCGGCGAACGCCGAACCGCCGCCCACCAGCATCCCGGCGGCCGCGCCGGGCGGGGTCAGCCGTCGCCACCAGATGCCGAGGACGAGGAGCGGGCAGAAGGAGGACGCCGACACCGCGAAGGCCAGCCCGACCGCGTCGGCCACCGGCAGCCCGCCCACCAGCAGACTCGCGGCGAGGGGCACCACCATGGCGAGCCCGGTGCCCAGCCGGAAGTGCCGCACGCCCCGGGTCGGCAGGACGTCCTGGGTGAGCACGCCCGCGACGGCCATCGTCAGCCCGGACGCCGTCGACAGGAACGCCGCGAAGGCTCCCCCGGCGACCAGCGCGCCGAGCAGGTCGCCGCCGAGGCCGCCGATCACCCGGTCGGGCAGCAGCAGCACGGCCGCGTCGGCGTCCCCGCCGAGGGCCAGCTCGGGGGCGTAGAGGCGGCCCAGGGCGCCGTAGACGGGCGGCAGCAGGTAGAAGGCGCCGACGAGGGCGAGCACGGCGACCGTGGTGCGGCGGGCGGCGACGCCGTGCGGGCTGGTGTAGAAGCGGACGACGACGTGCGGCAGGCCCATGGTGCCGAGGAAGGTCGCGAGGATCAGGCCGTAGGTGGCGTACAGGGGGCGTTCCTCACGGCCCGCGGCGAGGGAGGTGGACATGCCGCCGTTGCTGCCGCGCTCGGCGACCGGGACGGCGGCGCCCTCGGCGAAGGTGAGGCGGGTGCCCCGCTCGATGCGGTGGGTGCCGGCGGGGAGCCGGAGCACGGCGTCCCGGTGCGGGCGGCCGTCGACCGTACCGTCCACCGTCACCGTCAGGGGGCGGTCCAGTCGGAGGTCGAGGGTGTCGCCGACCCGGACGACCCGCTGGTCGCGGAAGGTGGCGGGCTCGCCGAAGGCGTCGCGGGGCGCGCCGTCGCCCCGCCAGGCGAGCACCAGGAAGAGGGCCGGGACGAGGAGCGCGGTGAGTTTGAGCCAGTACTGGAACGCCTGCACGAAGGTGATGCTGCGCATGCCGCCCGCGGCGACGGTCGCGGTGACGACGACCGCGACGATCAGCCCGCCGAGCGAGTCCGGGGCGCCCGTCAGGACGGTCAACGTCAGCCCCGCGCCCTGGAGTTGGGGCAACAGGTAGAGCCAGCCGACGCCGACCACGAAGGCGCCCGCGAGCCGCCGGGAGGACTGCGAGCCGAGGCGGGCCTCGGCGAAGTCGGGGAGCGTGTAGGCGCCGGAGCGGCGCAGCGGGGCCGCGACGAACAGGAGCAGCACCAGATAGCCGGCGGTATAGCCCACCGGGTACCAGAGCATGTCCGGCCCCTGGACCAGGACCAGGCCCGCGATGCCGAGGAAGGAGGCGGCGGAGAGGTACTCGCCGCTGATGGCGGCCGCGTTGAGACGCGGGCCGACGGTGCGGGAGGCGACGTAGAAGTCGGAGGTGGTGCGGGAGATGCGCAGGCCGAAGGCGCCGACGAGGACGGTCGCGACGACGACGAGCGCGACGGCGGGGACGGCGAAGGCCGAGTTCATCGGTCCTCGACCAGGCGGACGAAGTCCCGCTCGTTGCGTTCGGCGCGGCGCACGTACCACCGGGCCAGCAGCACGAGCGGGGCGTAGAGGCAGAAGCCGAGGACGGCCCATTCGAGGCGGTGGGCGTCGGGCATCGCCGCGAAGAGCAGCGGCAGCGGGCCCACGAGCAGTGTGAGGACGGCGAACACCGCGAGGGCGGCGCGCAGTTGGGAGCGCATCAGGGAGCGGACGTAGGTGTGACCGAGGGTGGTCTGCTCGTCGATCTCGGTGCGCGGCCGGTAGTAGCCGGAGGCGCGCAGGGTGCGGCGGGCGGGGCCGGTGACGACGACGCGCCGCTCGGCGGGGTCCTGGTGCGGCACGGTCAGGGCCTCCTCATCAGCAGGTCCCGCAGCTCGCGGGCGTGACGGCGGCTGACCTGGAGTTCCTCGCCGCCGACCAGGACGCTCACCGTGCCGGCGTCCAGGCGGAGCTCGCCTATGTGGCGCAGGGCGACGAGATGGCGGCGGTGGATGCGGACGAAGCCGCGGGCGCGCCAGCGCTCCTCCAGGGTGGACAGCGGGATCCGGACCAGGTGGCTGCCGCGCTCGGTGTGCAGCCGGGCGTAGTCGCCCCGGGCCTCGACGTGGGTGATGTCGTCGACGGCCACGAAGCGGGTCACTCCGCCGAGCTCGACGGGTATGTGGTCCGGGTCGGGCTCGTGCACGGGGATGTGCGGAGCGGGGCCGCGCCGTTCGGCGGCCCGGAGCTCGACGGCGCGGCGGACCGCCTCGGCGAGGCGTTCCTTGCGGACGGGTTTGAGGACGTAGTCGACGGCCTTGAGGTCGAAGGCCTGGACGGCGAAGTCCTCGTGGGCGGTGACGAACACGACCAGGGGCGGCCGCGCGAAGCCGGTGAGCAGGCGGGCGAGGTCGAGACCGTCGAGGCCGGGCATCTGGATGTCCAGGAAGACGACGTCGATGGCCTCGGGGCCGTCGGGTCCTGACTCCAGGGCGCGGTTGATGCGCCGCAGCGCCTCGGTCGCGTCGCCCGCGCCCTCCGCGGTGCCGATCCGGGGGTCCGCGGTGAGCAGGTACAGCAGCTCCTCCAGCGAGGGGCGTTCGTCGTCGACGGCGAGGGCGCGCAGCATGAAGGTGGAGTGTAGGGGCGATCCGCACGCCTGGACATGTCCCGGGGTGTGGACGTATGCGCTGGATACAGTGCCCGCATGAACAGCGCGCCCGCCCCTTTCGACGAACTCGACCGGAAGATCATCACCGCACTGATGGCGAACGCCAGGACGAGCTTCGCCGAGATCGGGACGGCCGTCGGGCTGTCCGCGACGGCCGTCAAGCGCCGGGTGGACCGGCTGCGGGACACCGGGGTGATCACGGGGTTCACGGCCACCGTGCAGCCGTCGGCTCTGGGCTGGCGCACGGAGGCGTACGTGGAGGTGTACTGCGAGGGCGCCGCGCCCCCCAGACGCCTCGCGGAGGTGGTGCGCAACCATCCGGAGATCACCGCGGCGATGACGGTGACGGGCGGGGCGGACGCGCTGCTGCATGTGCGGGCCCGGGACGTGGAGCACTTCGAGAACGTGCTGGAGCGGATCCGCGCCGAGCCCTTCATCCGGAAGACGATCAGCGTGATGGTGCTGTCCCATCTGCTGCCGGACAGCCCGGAGGCGGGCGCGAGTCAGCCCGCACCCGAATAAACCTGCCGGGGCGCAGTGAACCTGCTTCGACCAAGCAGATCACGCAGCATTCGTGCGTCGACGCGCAATGCTTGTTCCTTGTCGGGCGTCCCCGTCAGTTCCTACCGTGGTGTCAACCGCAGTCGACACCGTAGGGAAAAGGGAAAGGTGGAGGTACCTCACTGTGACCGAGACCCGTGTGCGGCGCCCTCGGCGCTTCCTCGTCTGTGAACCCAGACACTTCGCCGTGCAGTACGCGATCAACCCCTGGATGCGTCCCGACAGCCCCGTCGACGTCGATCTGGCCCAGGAGCAGTGGCAGGGCCTGGTCCGCGCCTACCGGGACCACGGGCACACCGTGGACAGCGTGGAGCCGGCCCCCGGTCTCCCGGACATGGTCTTCGCCGCGAACTCGGCGGTGGTGGTGGAGGGCCGGGTCTTCGGCTCGCTGTTCCACGCGCCCGAGCGGCGGCCCGAGTCCGTCCACTACGACACCTGGTTCAAGGCGGCGGGCTACGACGTCCACCGGCCGGTGTCCGTCTGCGAGGGCGAGGGCGACCTCGTCTGGACCGGCCGGTACGTGCTGGCCGGCACCGGCTTCCGGACGACCCGCGAGGCGCACCGGGAGGTGCAGGAGTTCTTCGGGCACCCGGTGATCAGCCTGACCCTGGTGGACCCGCACTTCTACCACCTGGACACGGCGCTGTTCGTCCTCGACGACGACAACATCTCGTACTACCCGGAGGCCTTCTCCTCCGGCAGCCGCGAGGTGCTCGCCCGGCTGTATCCGGACGCGGTGCTCGCCACCCGCGACGACGCCATGGTGTTCGGGCTGAACTCGGTCTCCGACGGGCGGCATGTGTTCATCGCGCCCCGGGCCGAGGCCCTCGCCTCCCGTCTCACCGAGCGCGGCTATGTCCCCGTCCCCGTCGACCTCTCGGAGTTCCAGAAGGCCGGCGGCGGCATCAAGTGCTGCACGCAGGAGATCCGTTCATGACCGCACCCGTCGTCCCGACGCGCACCTCCGCCGATCTGATCCGCGCCGAGGAGCCCGTCCTCGCGCACAACTACCATCCGCTGCCCGTGGTCGTCGCGAGCGCCGAGGGCGCCTGGGTGCAGGACGTCGAGGGCCGCCGTTACCTCGACATGCTGGCCGGCTACTCGGCCCTCAACTTCGGCCACCGGCACCCGCTGCTGATCGAGGCGGCCCACCGCCAGCTGGACCGTCTCACCCTCACCTCCCGCGCCTTCCACAACGACCGCCTCGCCGAGTTCGCCGAGCGGCTCGCGCGGCTGACCGGCCTGGACATGGTCCTGCCGATGAACACCGGCGCCGAGGCGGTGGAGAGCGGCATCAAGGTGGCCCGCAAGTGGGCCTACGAGGTCAAGGGCGTCCCCGCCGACCGGGCGACCATCGTGGTGGCCGCGGAGAACTTCCACGGCCGGACGACGACGATCGTGAGCTTCTCCACGGACGAGACGGCGCGGTCGGGCTTCGGGCCGTTCACCCCGGGCTTCCGGATCGTGCCGTACAACGACCTGGCCGCGCTGGAGCAGGCCGTCGACGAGACGACGGCGGCGGTGCTGATCGAGCCCATCCAGGGCGAGGCGGGCGTCGTCGTCCCCGACGACGGCTATCTGACCGGGGTGCGGGAGCTGACCCGGCGCCGGAACTGCCTGTTCATCGCGGACGAGATCCAGTCCGGGCTCGGCCGGACCGGGCGGACGCTCGCCGTGGAGCACGAGGGGGTCGTGCCCGACGTGCTGCTGCTCGGCAAGGCGCTCGGCGGCGGGATCGTGCCCGTGTCGGCGGTGGTGGCCCGGCGGGAGGTGCTGTCGGTGCTGCGGCCGGGCGAGCACGGGTCGACGTTCGGCGGCAACCCGCTGGCCGCCGCGGTCGGCACGGCGGTGGTGGAGCTGCTGGAGACGGGCGAGTTCCAGCGCCGGGCGACCGAGCTGGGCGCGGTCCTGCGGGACGGGCTGACCGGGCTGGTCGGCAAGGGCGTCGTGGGCTTCCGGGCGCGCGGGCTGTGGGCGGGCGTCGACGTCGACCCGGCGCTGGGCACCGGCCGCGAGGTGAGCGAGCGGCTCATGCGGGAGGGCGTCCTGGTCAAGGACACGCACGGCTCGACCATCCGGCTGGCGCCGCCGCTGACCATCACCGGCGAGGAGCTGTCCTCGGCGCTGGCCACCCTGGAGGGCGTGCTGACGCGCGACGCCTGAGGGACGCGCCCCGCGAGGGGCGCGCTTCACCCGCCGTGCCGGCGCGCGGAGGCCCCCCGGGTGGCTCGGCCGCTGCGGTGCGGGCAGGGTGAAGATTGGGTCAGGAGGTGGTAGACCACTCTCAGCGACAGAGAGGTCGGCCGTGGGCACACACGACGAGGACGACGTCGCCCGCCGGTGGTTCGACGTGGCGGACACCGCCCCCCTGCTGCTCGACGCGCGGGGGGTGGTGACGAGCTGGACCAGGGAGGCCGAGCGCCTGCTGGGGTACCCGGCCGCCGAGGCGGTGGGCCGGGAGGCGGCCGGGCTGCTCGGTCAGGGGGACGCCGCACGGCTGCCGTACGTCCTGGAGCGGTGCCGTCGGGACGGGGGCTGGGCGGGATTGCTGTCCGCCCGCCGCCGGGACGGGCGGCCGGTGTCCGTGATGGCGCGGGTCACCTCGGCCCACGAGCGCGGCGGGGACGCGCGCTGGCTGGTCCTGCTGAACGAGATGACCGACGCCCCCGGCTGGGACATGAGCCGCGCGGTGCTGGAGCAGATGATCGGCGGCTCCCCGATCGGCATCGCGATGGTCGACACCGATCTGCGTTTCGTGTGGTCGAACGCGGCCCTGTCCAAGTTCGGCGGCGGCCGGCCCGAGAGCCGGCTGGGGATGCGGCTGGCCGAGGTCCAGCCGGGGCTGGACTCCGAGGCGATCGAGGCGCAGATGCGGCGGGTGCTGGCCACCGGCGAGCCGGTCCTCGGCTACGAGTTGGTGGGGCGGGTGCGGGCGGCGCCGCACCGCGAGACGGCGCACATGCTGTCGTTCACCCGTCTGGACGACGAGCACGGCGACCCCATGGGCGTCTACTACACGGTCGTGGACATGACCGAGCGGCACCGCGCCCGGCAGCGGCTCGCCCTGCTCGACCGGGCCGGCCGGCGCATCGGCCGCAGCCTGGACATCGCCCGGACCGCCCAGGAGCTGGCCGACGTGGCGGTGCCGGGGTTCGCCGACCTGGTCACCGTGGATCTGCTGGAGCCGGTGCTGCGGGGCGCGGAGCCCTCGCCCGGCCAGGCGTGGGAGAGCGCGGACGACGCCGTCAGCCTGCGCAGGGCGGGGCGGCGCACGACCGGCGACCTCGGGGTCGCGACCGGCCCCCGCGAGGTCGTGCACCGGGCCGGCTCCCCCGCGGTGCGCTGTCTGGCCGCGGGGCGGCCCTGGCGGGTGGAACGGCTCGACCCGCTCGACCCGCTCGACGCGTCCACCGAGGAGTGGGTCGCCTCCCTGCCGTCCGGGTCCGAGCCCCCCAGCGCCCTGATCGTGCCGGTCCGGGCCCGTGGCGTCGTCCTCGGCGTGACCACGTTCCTGCGGCGCGACCGGCACGAACCCTTCGGCGAGGACGACCTCGTGCTGGCCGAGGACCTCGTCTCCCGGGCCGCCGTGTGCGTGGACAACGCCCGCCGCTACACGCGCGAGCGGGACGCGGCCCTGGTGCTCCAGCGCAATCTGCTCCCCCGCCGGCTGCCCGAGCAGGACGCGGTCGAGGTGGCCGCCTGCTACCGGCCGGCCGACGAGCTGACCGGGCTCGGCGGTGACTGGTACGACCTGATCCCGCTGTCGGGGGCGCGGGTGGCGCTGGTCGTCGGCGAGGTGCCCGGACACGGCATCGACGCCGCCGCCGCGATGGGACGCGTACGGACCGCCGTGCGCACGCTGGCCGCCCTGGACCTGCCGCCGGAGGAGATCCTCGCGCACCTCGACGACCTGGTCACCCGCATGGACGACGAGGAGGGCGTGGCGGCCGGGACGGAGCCGCGCGAGCCCTGGTCGGACGGCGCCCGGACCGTGGGGGCCGCGTGCGTGTACGTCGTCTACGACCCGGTCGACGGGCGGTGCGTGATGGCCGCGGCCGGGCACCCCGCTCCGGCCGTCGTCCTGCCCGACGGCACCGTCTCGTTCATCGAGCTGCCCCAGGGGCCGCCGCTGGGCGCGGGCGGACCCCCGTTCGAGTCGGCCGAGGTGACGCTGCCGGAGGGCAGCACGCTGGCGCTGCACACGGACGGTCTGCTGGCCCGGGGCGAGCGCTGGGCGCTGGACAGCGACCGGGAGCGGCTGCGCCGAGCCCTGGAGCAGTCGGCGGAGACGCTCGAACTGCGCTGCGGGACGGTGATCGACGCCCTGGTGCCGGCCCGTCCGTACGACGACGTGGCCCTGCTGATGGCCCGGACCCGGCGGCTGGCCGCCGACCGGGTGGCCGACTGGGAGCTGCCCGCCGACCCGGCGGCGGTGGCCGAGGCCCGCAAGACCGCGAGCCGCCGGCTGGCGGAGTGGGGGCTGACGGAGCTGTCGTTCACCACCGAGCTGGTGGTGAGCGAGCTGGTCACCAACGCCATCCGGTACGCCGTCGGACCGATCCGGCTGCGGCTGATCCGCGAGCGCACGCTCTTCTGCGAGGTCTTCGACGGCGGCACCACCGCGCCGCATCTGCGCCATCCGCGCACCACCGACGAGGGCGGCCGCGGGCTGCTGCTCGTCTCGCAGGTCACCCAGCGGTGGGGCACCCGCTTCCTCCCCGAGGGGAAGATCATCTGGGCCGAGCAGTCGCTCACCGATCCCGACATGTGACCCGCTCCGCGCAGCGGTCCCGCCACCCCGTTCTTCACTCGCATGAGAAAATATCGCAAGACCGGCGAATGGGGCGCGGCCATGAACGACACGGCGATCGACTACGCGGCGGTGTTCCAGGCACTGCCGGGCGCGGTGGCGCTGCTGACGCCGGAACTGGTGTACGCGGACGCCAACAGGGAGTTCCTCCGCGTGTCCGGCCGCGAGCGCGAGCATCTGATCGGCCGGCACATCTTCGACGTCTTCCCCGACAACCCGTCCGACGGGGCCGCGAGCGGCATGCGCAACCTGGAGGCGTCCCTGAAGCGGGTGCTGGCCACCGGCGAGCGGGAGGCCATGGCGCTCCAGCGCTACGACGTCGAGTCGCTCGAACGGCCCGGCGAGTGGGACGAGCGCTACTGGAGCCCCGTCAACGCGCCCGTCCACGGCCCCGACGGCTCGGTGGTGCTGCTGGTGCACCGGGTCGAGGAGGTCACCGAGCTGATCCGGGCCCGCGGCGGCCGCGGGGCGGGCGGGGACGGAGCGCGGGCGGGCAGCCGGGGCCGTGTCCTGGAGGCCGAGCTGTACACCCGGGCCCGCGAGCTCCAGGAACTCAACGAGCGGCTGCGGCTGGCCCACGCCCGGGACCGCGAGGTGGCCCTCGCCCTCCAGGAGGCGATGCTGCCGGCAGGCCGGCAGGTCGGACACCACCGGGCCGCCGTGCGCTACCGGCCGGCGGTCGGCGCACTCAACGTGTGCGGGGACTGGTACGACATGGTGGACCTCGTCGGCGGCAACCGCCTCGGCGTGTCCGTCGGCGACGTCGTCGGGCACGGACTCGAGGCCGCCGGGGTGATGGGCCAGCTGCGCAGCGCGCTCAGCGCGACCTCCCGGGTCGCCGCGGGTCCGGCCGAGGCGCTGAACGTCCTCGGGCGGTACGCGCACGTCGTGGACGGCGCCGAATCGGCCACCGCGGTGACCACGTTCATCGATTTCGACCACCGCACCATCACCTACAGCAGCGCAGGGCACCCCCCGCCCGTGCTCGTGCACGCCGACGGCCGGGTGGAGTTCCTCGACCGGGCGACCGACCCGCCGCTCGACGCGCGGCCCACGCCGGTGCGCCGGCCCGAGGCGCGCACCGCCTACGACAGCGGCGCCACCCTCGCCCTGTACACCGACGGGCTCGTCGAACGGCGGCACGAGGACATCGACACGGGGCTCGCCCGCCTCGCCGACGCCCTCGCGCGCCACCGGGAGGCGGACCCGGAGTCCCTCGCCGACGCCGTCCTGCTGGAGCTGCTGCCGCCCGGCGGCGCGACCGACGACACGGCGCTGGTGATCGTGCGGCTGTGAGGGCTACCGCCCGTTGATGCCGGGCAGGCGGACGCCGTAGAAGTCCAGCATCGTGAGGGTGCGGGCCCGTGTCCGCTCCCCCATGTACGGCCAGGCGGCCTCCACGAGGCCGTCGGCGTTCAGGAGCTGTTCGAGGACCTCGAAGTAGGCGGCGCCCCGGACGCTCTCCAGGGAATGCGCCGTGAGCGTCTCCACGAAGTCCCAGCAGCGCGCGAGCAGTTCAGGGTCCGGGGTGTCGCTCTCCAGCTGCGGCATCAGGACCGGCGCGGTGAAGCACTCGGCCAGCAGCGGGTAGAGGTCCACGGCCGCGGCCTCGGTCAGCACCGCCGCTTCCGCGGGCATCCCGTACCTCTCGGCGAGGGACTCCGCGGATTCGGGCAGGGTGCGCAGCAGCAGGGCCGGGATGTCGCCGGCGGGGATCTCGCTCATGTCTCTTCCGGGTCGGTGTCGCGTCGTCGTGCGGGTGGCGGGGAAAGCGGAGGGGCCCGCCGCGCGTGGTGCGCGGCAGGCCCCCGTGCTCGGCGAGTGTCAGGCGCAGTTGCCGCTCGACGGGTCGCAGATCGATGATCCCCCACCCTGGTCGACGAACGGGTCGACCGTGGAGTCGCTCGCCCCGACGGGATCGAAGATGTCCTTGAACATCTCCCACGACCCCCGGCCCCAGCCGTACTCCCTGACGTACGAGGGAGCCTGGGCCGCCTGGAGCAGGCCGCCGGCGACGCCCAGGGTGCGCGAGAAGCCGCGCAGCCGGGTGGGCTGGCCGACGGGCTCGGGTCCCTTGAACTTGGTCGCGGGCTTGAAGTCCTGGCCGGTGAGATCCTTCACGCCGGGCGTCTTCATCACCGCGTCGAAGTTCGTCTTGATGGCGGACTTCATGAGCGGGTCGGCGTCCATCGTCTTCTTGACGTTGCCCGTGACGTCGCGCGAGTTGAGCGCGTCCCAGAGCTCCTTCGCCTCGGCCTTGGCGACGGCCAGGTCCTTGTCCGACAGACGGAACTTCTCCTTGCCCTTCACCCCGTCCCGCGCTTTGCGGTCGTTGTCCAGGACCTCAGAGAGGGCCTTCATGGTCGACCATCCCTTCTGGACGTGGAGTTCGTCCTTGCCGGGCAGCCGCTCACCGGTGTTGAACTCGTAGACGAGCGCCGTCGACATCTTCCCGTTGCCGAAGACCTGCTTCGCCTTCGCCTTGGGATAGATCTGCTGGAGCGCCCCGGACAGCTTCTTGTTGCTGACCGCCGGAGCCTGCGCCCGCCGCTGCATGAAGCCCGGGTTCTTGTTGGGAACCTTGTTGAAGAGCTTCGCGATCGCCTTCTGCACCGCCTTGAAGAGGGCGGCGAACCCGAAGAACTTGCCGTCCGGGTCGGCGTACACCAGCGGGTTGTTGTTGCCGTAGGTGTAGCCGTGCATCTGCTGCGGGTCGGACAGGTTCATCACCGGGTCGACGGAGAGGAACCGGCCGGTCCGGGGGTCGTACTCGCGGGCGCCCAGATGGGTCAGACCGGTGTCCTTGGTGTCGTCGATGCCGCCGACGAACCCTCGCGTGCCCGGCCAGACGGCCGGAGCGGCGCCCCGTGCGCCGCCGAACGGCAGGACCCTGCGCTGGGTGAGGGCCAGGTCCGTCGCGGCGACGGCCAGCAGGCCGGTGCCGTGGTGGTCGGCGAGGGTGAAGGAGAAGGTGCCGTCGTCGGCCCGGATCGCCTGGTGACCGCTGCCGAGGTCCAGGTACCGGGTGGCCCTGGCCTTCGCCGCGCCCTTGTCGAGGGTGACGTCGGTGTGGCCGAGGTGCAGGGTCGTGCGGGTGCCGGTGCGGGAGAGCAGCCGGTTGCCGTTCGCGTCGTACAGGTACTCGGTGACGTTGTCCGGCTTGCCGTCGACGGGCTCGGTGACCTTGGCGAGGAGCCCCTCGGCGTCCCAGTCCAGGTGCTGCCTGCCGCGGTCGGTGGTGTTGCCCGTGAGGTCGTACTTGTAGTCGGTCCTGGACGTCCCGGCGGGCCCCTGGGTGGTCACCGAGGTCAGCGTGTGGGCCTTGGCCGTCCCAGGCGCGGGGTACGCGTACGCGCGCTTGACGTCCTTGGTGGTGTCGCCTCCGGTGTCGTGCTGGGTGTCGGTCAGCCGGTTTCCGGCCTTGTCGTAGGTGTACGACTGCCAGTACGGGGCCGGGCCGCCGAGCTTGGCGGCGGACGGGGCGGCGGCACAGGTCTGGTCGCCCTGCGTCCACGCCTCGGTCAGCCGGCGCAGGTGGTCGTAGCTGAAGCACTGGTTGTCGGTGCCGGTGCGGGAGACGTCGTTCAGGGAGAGGACGTTGCCGGCCTCGTCGTAGCGGAAGGTGACGTTCTGGTCGACGCCGGGCTGCTCCTCGCGGTCGACGCGGGTGTTCGCCAGCCGTTGGGTGCCGTACTCGTAGGTGTTGGTGACCTGGGTCTTCCTGCCGCCGCCGGTCAGCCCGAAGGTGTACACCAGCGGTTTGCCGGTCCGGCTGTAGGTGGCCTTGGAGGTCATGCCCTGGCCGAACACGGAGATCGGCCGCAGGGTCTGGTCCTCGTAGGCGTAGCTGACCGAGCCGCCCGGCAGGGAGCCGGCCGCGGAGTAGCTGAGCGCGGCGACCAGGCCGGACGGCTTGTAGGCCGTGCCCGACTGATAGGTGCCGGCGAGCGCGCCCTCGGCGGCCGGGATCACGGTCGCCGTCTTGGTGGCGCGGTACAGCTTGTCGTACGCGGTGACGGAGGTCGTGTACGCGGCGTCGCCGACGTACCGGGTGGAGTCGGCGAGCTGGCCCTTGGCGCCGGCCACGGTGTCGTAGGTCCACTTGACCCGCAGCTTGCCGGTGGCCGAGCCCTCGCGCAGCTCGGTCTTGCGGCCCAGTCCGTCGTAGGCGTTGAACAGGGTGCCCTTGGCGTCGGTGCTGGAGATCACCTGGTTGCGGTCGTCGTACGTGGTGTCGGTGCGCCCCTTGTCGGGGTCGGTGATGGAGAGCTGGTTGCCGCGCTGGTCGTAGGTGTGGCTCCAGCTGTTGCCGGCCGGGTCGGTGACCTTCAGCAGCTCGCCCGACGGGGTGTGGTCGTACACCGTGGCGTCGTAGGCCGATTCGGGCGCCCGCGCCTGGTGCTCGCGCAACTCGGTGACGTTGCCCCGGGCGTCGGTGAGGGTGGTGACGGTGGCGGCGCCGACCGGCGGGATCACCGTGGTGCGGTCACCCGCGTAGATCGTCTTCGTGGTGCTGAGGACTGTGCCGCCGTCGCCGTTCCCGGCGATCTGCCTCTCCTCGACCGCGCGGCCCAGACCGTCGAAGACGGTGCGGGTCTGGGTCTCCACGGACAGCGCGTCGGCGGGCTTGAACAGCTCGGTGACGGGGCTGCCCTCGGCGTAGTACGGAGCCCACGTCCTGGCGGTCAGACCTCGTTCGTCGTAGAAGACGTCGGAGATGATCCGGCCGCCGTCCGGGCCGGGGGCCTGGGACTGCCGCTCCCGCAGGAAGCCGTCGTACAGCTTGTACGACGTGATCTGGCCGCCGTCGTTGTCGAGCAGCTTGGTGGCGACGGCGACCGGCTTGCCCTCGGTGACCGTGTAGCCGTACTCGTACGTCGGCACGCCGCTCGTGGCGCGGTCGGCGAGCCAGACCTTGGTGGCGCGGCCGAGCGCATCGTAGGCGTAGGTGGTGACGTTGCCGTTGGTGTCGGTCTCCTTCTGGAGCAGTCCGCGCAGCGGGTCGAGGTCCTTGACGGTGGTCTGGGCGGTGGCCGGGACCGCCGGGTCGGCGGGCGGAGTGGTCGTCCTGGTCTGGGTCGGCACTCCGGTGCTCGGCACAAAGGCGGTCGTGGTGGTCCGGCCGTCGGCGCGCACGGTCCGCACGGGGGCGGCGTCGCCGGTGACGGTGAGGTCGGCCGTCAGGTCGGTGACCGCCAGCTCGCGACCGTAGTCGTCGTAGGTGGCGCCGGCCTCCAGGTAGGTCGCCCTGGTTCCGTTGTGGCTCTTCAGGGGCGCGGTGGCCGTGGGGTCGCCCTTCGTCGGCCCGGCGCCGTAGGCCCCGCCGTCGTAGGCGGTACGGATGTCGTCGATGACGTCCTTGCTCCGGTCGACCGCGGCGTCGCAGGCCTTGGCGACGGTCTCCACCCGGGCGGGCAGGAGCAGGATGTTCTTGTCGGCGTTGGTGGCGTACGTGGTGCGCACGCACCTGTTGTCGGCCGCCGTGGCGGTGTCGCCGCGGTCGTCGACCTGGGTGACCCGGCCGGCGACGGTGTCGTGCGTGGCGGAACTGGACGTGGTGCGCCACTTGACGCCGGCGCCGTCGTCCAGGGAGGTCCACGCCTGGCTGTCGGAGACGCCCGTGAGGTCGGCGGTGACGGTGCCCCAGTCGCGCGTCTTCTTCGCCGTCTCGTGGTGCCAGGGCCGGTTGAGGGTCTTGGCGATCACCTTGCCGCCGGGCCGGTCGAAGGCGGCGGTCCGGTACTCCAGGCCCGCGGCCGACGCGTGGTCGGTGATCGGGTCGCCCTCCCCGGGTTCGAGCGAGACGGTCACCGACTTGGCGCCTCCCGAGGTGTCCTTGCGGTCGCCGTCCATGCCGCGCAGGAACCAGTGGTCCTCCTGCGACTTCATGGCGGCCGCGCCGCCCTGGCCGCCGCTCCTCACCCGGACGTGGCCGTAGCCGCGCCACTGCGACCAGGTCTTGTACTTCTCCTTGGTGAGGCCGTCGTCGTCGTCGAAGTGCCAGGCGGCGCCGTCGAGGTACTCGTAGGCGGTCACCTGGTCGGGGGCGCCGCCGGTGCGGTCGGTCGCGACGACGGAGGTGACGACGTACTTGTTGAACCACTCGCGGTCGGGGGCGTCGGTGCTGTCGCCTCCGATGAACTGCGGGAAGCAGCGCGTGGTGTTGGTCTGCGGGGTCGGCAGGGCGTCCGCGTCACAGGCGGGCGCCGAGTAGCCGGTGTCGATCTGACCGCCGGACTCGTCGGCCACGGTGGACAGGCGTGCCTTGATGAAGGGGGCGTAGCCGTCGCCGATCCGGTCCAGCCGGTTGGGGAGCTGGGTGTAGGCGAAGGTGGTCTTCGGCAGGGTGATCGGCGTCGCGCCGGTGTGGCCGGTGTGCTGCACGCTGTCGAGGAGCAGCTGGTAGTCGGTGTCGGCCATGCCCCAGCGCTGGCCGAGTTTCCAGGAGTCGACCTTGCCGTACGTGCCGTCGGGCTCGAGGACCTGGGTGGTGACGCCGGTCAGCCGCTTGCGGGTCCAGAAGGAGGGCGAGAGGCGGCCGTCGTCGCACTTGGCGCCGGCCTTGCAGTTGAGGTCCCACGGCGTGTCGTACCAGTAGGAGGCCTTGGCGTCGATGGTGTCCGGGGCACAGGTGACGCCGTCCTGCGGCAGGCACCGCTCGGCGTTGTCGAAGACGACCTGGGCGGAGGGCTTGTCCACGAACATCCGGGAGGACCGCAGCCCGTAGTCGATGCGCTCCAGGTAGCCGCCGCGGGTGTACGGGGTGTCGTCGTCGGCCTTGAGGTTGCGGCCGTAGGAGTTGGCTTCCTTGGCGTAGTGGTAGCCCATCGCGTTGCCGTGGGTGTCCACGACGTAGTCGAGGTTCCACCGCCAGGCCTGCGGGCACCAGGATCCGGCGAAGTCGGAGGCGTGGCACGGCTCGCCCGTGTCGTTGCCGTAGACCGGCACGGTCCAGGTGGAGTCCGTGGTCTCCTTGCCGCTGGTCCAGCCGGGCAGCCGGTGGTAGCCGAAGAAGTAGGCGGTGCCGTCCGTGGTGGTCACCCGCCAGTACTCGCCGTCGTCGTCCCCGTTGCCGCGGGCGGTGTCGGTGAGCCGGGCGACGCGGGTGCCGTCGTCCTGCCTGAGCCGGAACTCGTCCTTGCCGGCGGGGACGAGCTCGCCGCCCTTGCCGTTGAAGGAGATGAAGGCGTTGTCGTAGGACCAGCACAGGTCGCCCGGCTTGCCGCCGTCGGCGTGCTTCTCGCCGTCCTCGGCGCAGGGCTTGTAGCGGCGCTCGATGAAGCCGGGCGACAGGTCGAAGCCGTCGCCCACCCAGGAGCCCTGGTTGTTGGTGCCGCCGGTACGGCCGTCGATCGAGCCCGAGGAGTAGTCCAGGCTCACGTCCGGAGTGAGGTCGCCGGGCACGTCGGGCGTCGGCATGTCGTACGACCAGGTGAAGTCACCGGTGTTGAGACGCGTGGTCCACGTCGCCGACGGAGACAGGGAGGTGGCCTTGAAGTCGCCCTTGGCGCCGCCGGTCTCGGCGGCCGCGGCCAGGACGGTCGTCCCGGCCGCCCGCAGGCTCACCGTGTGCGCGGTGAGGGTCTGCCGGTCGGTGTCGTTGCGGGCGGCGATCGGGGTCGCCTTGCGGCACTTCTGCTCGGCCGGGGTGGTGAGCGCGCAGCCGGGCAGTTGCACGAGGTGCAGCCGGGAGGCGTAGCCGCCGCCGTAGGCCTGCGCGAAGTCCGCGTAGTCGACGGTGACCGCGACCTTGCCCGCCGCGGTGGGCGGGGTGCCGGAGCGGGTGACGCCCTGCCCGCGGTCCTTGGCCTCCAGGGTGAACAACAGGCCGTCGACGCCGGCGCGTCGGGCCTGGTCACGGCCTCGCACGGCGGCCTCGACGGTCCCCTGCACGGCGTCCCGCGCCGTGCTCGCCGGGGCGATCGTCAGCGGCAGCGCACCGGCCCGCTGCGCGGCGGGGGCCTTCTTCCCCGTGGGTACGGGCAGCTCCACCGTGGCGGTGCCGGTCTGCGGCCAGGAGCCCTTGGGCTTCGTGCCCGGCGTCTTCGGACCGCGGGTCAGGGTGCGCGGCGTGACCTCGACGCCGTCGGTGCCGGAGACCGTCCTGTCGGCCTTGGGCACACCGGGCAGGGGGTGGCCGCCCGCGGCCTGGGCGGGAGAGGCGGCGGCCTGGATCAGGCCGCCGAGCATCAGGGCCGACACGGCCAGGGATATCGGCCGGTGCAGGGCCGAGGGAGAGGAACGTGGGGGTTTGTGTCTCATGCGTATGCCGTCCGTCGCTGTGCGCCGCCGGTCCCGCCCGTGGCGGGGCGCCGGCGTCGCTGGTGAAAGATTGCGGGGTGCGCCAAGAGGCGTGCGGATCCCGGGGGTACGGGCGGGGGGGCGGGGGGGCCCCGCCCCCCCCCCCCGGGGGGGGCCCCCGCCCCCGCGGGGCGGGGGGGGGGCCGCCGAACACGAGGCCCGGAGCGCGACCCCCACGCGGTGGTGGGGCGCCCCC